>NZ_JBEYTP010000057.1:0-32325 GCF_040643125.1 Micromonospora sp. NPDC047465 | reverse complement strand
GCCCGCCGTGCCCGGCTCCGGGCGGTCAGGCTTGATCCCTGCGCCGGGCACGGCGGGCCACACCCCGGCGGTGGTCGCGGGCCGTCCGTGCCCGGATGTCCGTTGGCGCGCCGTCGTGTCCGGATGTCCGTTTGACGTCGAGCTGCCTCGTTCCGCGAGATCACGTGCCACAGCAGACCCGGCGGGCTGCGGCGGCACCGTGTGCCCCATCTGTGAGGGCAGCTCGACAGGGGCCGGGGTGGCGGCGTCCCGTGGGTCCGGTTTCGGGGTGTGACCGGGGGCATCGTGGGCGCGGAATCGTGGCCGGGGCGGGGTCGTTACACCATGCGTACGGCCGAGCAAGGCCGCGCCGCCCCGACGGGCTGGTGCGCGGGCCCCGGGCCCGGAATGATGGCGGGCCGCCGGTCGTTACACATGGTCCCGGCCCGGCGAGGGGCATCCCCCGCCCCGCTAGGCGGCTGGTTCTGATCTTCCCGGCGCGAGACGCCGGATCCCCCGTAGTTCTTTGAGCGCCGGACGGTGCTTGCACCCCTTCGCCGACCCCCCCTCGGCAATGTGGTGCCAACCCCCGAATGGAGCGTCTGATGAACACGATCATGCGTAAGAGCGTTCTGGGTATTGCTGGTCTGGCCTTTGCCGGTGGTGTGTTCGCCGGTCCGGCTGCTGCTCACGCCGCCCCGACGGTCGAGTCGGGTAAGCCCGTGGCTGTGGCGGTGCAGGCCGACAAGCCGGCCGTGGACACCGCGAAGCTGATCCCGCACGGTGTGCAGGGTGCGCAGTCGCGGATCGACCTGTCGGATGAGCAGGTCGGTAACGTGAAGGCGATCATCGCGGCGACGAAGAAGGCCGGCATGGACGAGCGGGCCGCGGTGGTGTCGATCGCGACGGCGTTGCAGGAGTCGAAGCTGGAGAACCTGGGTCATCTGGGTGACCGCAACGACCACGACTCGCAGGGCCTGTTCCAGCAGCGCCCGTCCTCGGGTTGGGGCACGGTGGAGCAGATCACCGACCCGGAGTACTCGACGATGGCGTTCCTGAAGGGTCTGAAGCAGGTCGACGGGTGGCAGGACATGCCGCTGACCGAGGCCGCGCAGACCGTGCAGGTGTCGGCGTACCCGGACCACTACGCCCAGTGGGAGCAGCAGGCCGCCGACCTGGTCGCCGAGCACTGGAACAAGTGACGACAGTCGAACGATGCCGCTGGCCGGTACCCCTGTTCGGGGGTGCCGGCCAGCGGCGTTTCGGCGTCTCTCCCGCCAGCGGGGCGGTGATCGGGTGGGGCCGGACGCGGACTCCCTCGTCGGCCCTGGGAGGTGACGGGCGATGAGCGGCGTCGCGGCAGGAGACATCGTCGCGTCGGGGCCGGGGGAGTGGCCGTCCGGGGCGGGCACGATGCCGGGCGTACAGTCGGCTGGTGGAGCGTACCGAGAAAATGCCTGCGGAGACCCGCCCGCCCGGCGTGGCCACGGCCGATCCCGGCAGCGTCCTGCTGCCGGGCCACGACGTGCCGCTGGGCCGCTACACGACGGTGCGGCGGCTGCTGCCGCAGCGCCAGCGGCGGATGGTCGGGGCCTGGTGCTTCGTGGACCACTTCGGCCCGGACGACGTGGCCGAGCGGCCCGGCATGGAGGTGCCGCCGCACCCGCACACCGGCCTCCAGACGGTGACGTGGCTGCTGGACGGGGAGATCCTGCACCGGGACAGCCTCGGCAACGTGCAGCCGATCCGCCCCGGCCAGCTCAACGTGATGACCTCTGGGCACGGCATCGCGCACTCCGAACGGTCGCCCGATCGGCATCCGCCGCTGATGCACGGCGTGCAGCTCTGGGTGGCGCTGCCGGACCCGGCCCGCGCCGGTGCGGCCGACTTCGCCCACCACGCCGACCTGCCCCGCTGGCGTGACGGCGAGCTGGACGTCACGCTGCTGGTCGGCGAGATGGAGGGTGAGCGGTCGCCGGCTGTGACGCACACCCCGCTGCTCGGCGCGCAGCTCGAGGTGCGCGGGGCCGCGCCGGCCACGCTGCCGCTGCGGCGCGACTTCGAGTACGCGCTGCTGGCCATGTCCGGCGCCGCCGAGGTCGACGGTGTGTCGCTCGCCCCCGGGGCGCTGCTCTACCTCGGCACCGGCCGGGACGGGCTCACCCTGACCGGCGAGGTGGGCAGCCGCCTCCTGCTGCTCGGCGGGGCACCCTTCGAGGAGCCGCTGGTGATGTGGTGGAACTTCGTCGGCCGCTCGCACGAGGAGGTCGCCGCCGCCCGGGAGGACTGGATGGCCGGGCGGCGCTTCGGCGTCGTCGCCGACGACCCGGCCCCGCCGCTGCCCGCCCCGGCACTGCCCACCACCCGGCTCAAGGCGCGCGACCGCAGCGGGGGAGTCCTCGGCTGACCCGGGCAGGCGTGGCCGGGCCCGACATGGGTAGTCGCCGGCATGCCGACCATCTCCCGCATTGAGGACAAGAAGCGACTGGTGCGCCGGCTCGCCGGCAGCGGGCGGGGCTTCGCGGAGCAGTACGGCTTCCGGGTCACGAACAACCCGTCGAGCCTGTTCCAGGTGCTCTGCCTCGCCGTGCTGCTAGCCCGGCGCGGCGACTTCCGGCGTGCCCTGGACACCGCGCACGCGCTGCCCGAGGCGGGCTGGGACAGCGCCGCCCGGCTGGCCCGCTCGCTGCATGCCGACCGGGTGCGCGTGCTGCGCGACAGCGGCCAGCGCGGCGACGTCGACGCGCTCGCCGACACCCTGGGCGACCTGGCCCGGGCCGTCGTCGAGCGCTACCGGGGCGACCTGCGCCGGCTGCGCGCGGTGGCGCACCACGACCCGGCCCGGGAGCGCGAGCTGCTCACCGAGCTGCCCGGCGTGGACGCCGCCGTGGCCGACCTGTTCCTGCGCGAGGCGCAGGCGCTGTGGCGGGAGGTGGCGCCGGTGGCCGACCGCAGGGCGCTGGTCGCGGCCCGCCGGCTGGGGCTGGGACGCTCCGCCGACGACCTCGCGGGGCTGGCCGGCAGCGGCGAGTCCGAGCGGCTCGCCTGGCTGGTCGGGGCGCTGGCCCGGGTCGACCTGGAGCAGCGGTACGCGGAGCTGACCCCCTGACGCGCGCGGTGTGCTGGCCCACAGTTCGCCGATAATCCTCCGAACGGGGGATGGCGCATCGTATGATGATCTCGGCAGTGATGACCGCCCGGTTCGGGCGTACATCAACCGCCTGGTGGTCGCGGCCCGGTTCGGGCCTCGTCGACCGTCGGTCAGGTTCTGCGTGGCGCCCCGGTTCGCGGTTCGCGGCCGGGGCGCCCGCCTGTCCGGCTGCTACCCGCTCACCTGGCCAGGCCCGCCAGCAGGTTCACCGTCACCGCGATGACGAACGCCCCGAACAGGTACGACAGCATGGAGTGCCGCAGCACCGTCCGGCGCATCTCGTTGCAGGTGAGTGAGGTGTCGGAGACCTGGAAGGTCGCCCCCACGGTGAACGCCAGGTAGGCGAAGTCGGAGTATTGCGGCGGCTCCGGCTGGTTGAAGTCCACCCCACCGTCCGGCCCGGTGTAGTAGATCCGCGCGTACCGGGCGGCGAACACGGTGTGCACCACCAGCCAGGACAGCAGCACGCTGAGCACGCCCAGCCCGCTGTAGACGTTCCAGAGGGTCGTGGCGGGCCCCTGGTGGGCGCGGGTCACCACGACGCCGACCGCCAGCAGGCTGGTCAGGCAGGCGACGAGCAGCAGGGTGTCGCGGGCCGCCCGGTTCGGGTCCTCGTACACCGCCAGCTGGGCCGTCCGGCTCGCGTCCATCGGCCACACCTTGTGCCAGACCAGCACCAGCCAGCTCAGCGCGGCAGCGTCCCAGCCGACCAGGGGGGCGAGCTCCAGCGAGGCCGTCAGCGCGGTGAGGCCGCCGGCCAGCAGCCCGACCACGCCCATCACGGTGAGCTGGAGGGCGGCCGGGGTGTGCCCGTACGGCCGCGGACCGTCACCCACCGGTCCCGCCCTCGCAGGCGCCGCCGCCGGTCAGCCGAGGCGTCGGCAAGGCTCAGATGCCGCGCAGGTGCTGCGAGACCCGCTGGTGCCGCTCCCGGGCCTGCGCCGCCCGCTGGGACGGGCCGACCTCGGGCGCGGCGTCGATGTGTGCGGAGCGGGCCACCTCGTTGCCGTTGGCGTAGTCGACCGGTGGCAGGGCCCGCAGGGCCTGCAACACGTCCGGCGGGGCGCCCTCGCGTTCGGCCTCGCGTACCACGTCGTCCTTCCCGGCCGGGTAGTCCAGGCTCGACAGGTACTGCAGCACGTCGGCGTAACTCGCCATGGTGTCGGCTCCTCCGGGCATCGATCCGGTCACGACCGGCGGCGGTTACCCGCCCGGCGGTCCGTCACGCGCCGTCCGGCGGGGAAATTCGCCGCCGTTTCCCGGACGGGGCACCGGGTACGCGCAGCCGACGCAGGCGCGGAAGGAGCCACGGATGAACTACGACACCTTCGTCGACCAGGTCGCCCGGCGCACCCGCATGTCCTCCGAGCAGGCGGTGGCGCTGACCCGGGCCACGCTGGAGACCCTCGCCGAGCGGCTGACCGGCGGGGAGGTGCTGGACCTGGCGGCGCAGCTGCCCAAGCCGTTGCAGGTGGTGATGAAGCCGAGGCCGCGCACGGAGTCGGCGGACCGGTTCGGTGCGGCCGAGTTCGTCGCGCGGATCGCCGTGCGGGCCGGCGTCGACGAGTCGGCGGCCAGGGACGCCGCCCGCGCGGTCTTCATCACGCTCCGCGAGGCGATCACCGGCGGTGAGTTCGACGACGTGGCCACCCAGCTGCCGCGCGACTACCGGATGCTGGTGGAACCCGCGATGGCTCCCGGCGCCACCCTGCGCCGCTCCTGACCGGCCGGCCGACCTGCCCGCCGACCGTCCGTCCCGCGACCCGGCACGGCGGTCGGACGTCGGGGTGTGACCCGCCCCGACCGACCCGGCACGACCGGCGGCGGTCAGGCGACCGCGCCGGCGGCGCGCAGGGCGGCGACGCGGCCCGGGTCGAAGCCCGCTTCGGCCAGCAGTTCGTCGGTGTGCTCGCCGGGCTGCGGCGGCGGGCGACGCAGCGCCGTCGGCGTGCCGGAGAAGCGGGGCGCCGGGGCCGGCTGGGTGACCCCGTCCTGCTCCACGAAGGTGCGCCGGGAGGCCAGGTGCGGGTGCTCGGGCGCCTCCCGCCAGTCCAGCACCGGCGCCACACAGGCGTCCGACTGGCCCAGCAGCGCCGTCCACTCGTCCCGGGAGCGGGTGCGGAACAGGCGCGCCCACGCCCGGCGCAGCGCCGGCCAGTTCGCCGGGTCGGTGCGGTCCAGCGCCTCGTCCGGGTGCAGCGGAAAACCGCTGCGCCGGACCAACTCGTCGTAGAACTGCGGCTCCAGTGCGCCGACGGCCAGATAGCGGCCGTCGGCGCACTCGTACGTGTCGTAGAACGGGGCGCCGCCGTCGAGCAGGTTCACCCCACGCGGGTCCTGCCACATGCCCAGCCGGCGCAGCGCGTGGATCTGGGTGCTGAGCACCGCCACGCCGTCCACGATGGCCGCGTCGACCACCTGGCCGCGCGCGCCGCCGCGCACCGCGTACAGGGCCGAGACCAGGCCCAGGGCGAGCATCATCCCGCCGCCGCCGAAGTCGCCGAGCAGGTTCATCGGCGGCACCGGGCGCTCCCCGGGCCGCCCGATCCCGTGCAGCACCCCGGTCAGCGCCACGTAGCCGATGTCGTGTCCGGCGTACGGGGCGGCGGGGCCGTCCTGCCCCCAGCCGGTCATCCGCCCGTAGACCAGTCGCGGGTTCACCGCCAGGCACTCCGCCGGGCCGACACCGAGCCGCTCGGTCACCCCCGGCCGGAAGCCCTCGATCAGCGCGTCGGCGCCGCCGGCCAGGGCCAGCACCACCTCCCGGCCGCCGGGGGACTTCAGGTCCACCCCGATCGAGCGGCGCCCCCGGTTGAGCAGGTCCGGGTGCGGGCTGCCGAACGCACCCGGGTCCACATCGGTGGCCCGGTCCACCCGGACCACGTCCGCGCCCAGGTCGGCCAGCATCATCGCGGCGAACGGGCCGGGCCCGATGCCGGCCAGCTCGACCACCCGTACGCCGGCCAGCGGGCCGGCCGGCACGTCCTCGGTCATCGGCACACGATAGGGGTCATCGGCACACGATAGGCGCTGCGCGTTTGCGCCGTAAGGGGCCGGGAACCCGCCGGGCGAGAGGCGGGAGGTGGCGTGGTCGACGACCGGATCAGGGTGGCCATGCTGCACGGTCCCGGCCGGCCCGACGCCGACGGCGTCAGCGACTACGTGGCGCACCTGGTCGAGGCGCTGGACGACGTGGGCGTCGAGGTGACCCCGGTGCCGGTGCGTCCCGACGGGGACCGGGGCGGCTGGCGGGCCGCCACCGTCCGGGCCGCGCGCCGGGTCCGCGAGCTGGCCCCCGACGTGGTGCACGTGCAGTTCGCGCCGTCGGCGTACCGGTTCTCCGGTCAGCCCGGCCTGCTGCCGTGGCGGCTGCCCAGGCGGGTGCCGTTGGTCACCACCCTGCACGAGTACGGGTGGTGGGCCTGCCCACGCTGGCTGCCGGGCCGGCTCTGGTCGGCGGCGGAGCGGGCCCGCTGCTGGGACCGGGAGTCGGGCCGGCTGGTGCCGGCCAGCGCGGCGGTCATCGTCACGAACCCCGGCCACGGGGACGTGGTCCGCGCGCGCACCGGTCGCGCCCCGACGCACATCCCGATCGCCCCGAACGTCGCCGACCACGTCGGCGCGGCCACCGCCGGGTGGCGCCTGCGGGCCGAGCTGGGTCTGCCCGAGGGCGCCCCGCTGCTGGCCTTCTTCGGCTTCGTGCACCCCGTGAAGGGGCTGCGGCACCTGGTCGAGGCGCTGCCCGACCTGCGGCGCGACCACCCCGAACTGCGGCTGCTGGTGGTCGGCGGGTTCACCTCGCAGGCGTTGCCGGAGCCGGAGGCGCGGGCGTTCCGCGCCGAGCTGACCGGGCTGGCCCGCCGGTGCGGGGTGGCCGAGGCGGTGACATTCACCGGGCATCTGCCCGCCGAGCGGGTCTCCGCCGCGCTGCACGCCGCCGACGTGGCGGTGCTGCCGTTCACCGCCGGGGTGAGCACGAAGAGCGGCGCCCTGCTCGCCGCGCTGGCGCACGGCGTGCCGACGGCGGTGACGGTGCCCGACCCCGCCGACGACGAGCTGCGCCGGGGCGGGGCGGTGGCGGTGATCGGGCGGCGCCGGGACAGCGCCGCGATCGCGCGCACCGTGGGCAGGCTGCTGGCCGATCCGGTGCTGCGCCGCCGGCTCGCCGAGCGGGGGCGGGCCTTCGCCGCCGCGTACTCCTGGCCGAGGGTCGCCGCCGCGCACCGCGACCTCTACGCGCGGACGCTGGGGCGGGCCGGTGCCTGAGGCGTACGCGGACATCCTGGTGGTGGACCTGCTCGGCGGGATCGGCGACCTGCTGATGCTGCTGCCGGCGGTGCACGGCCTGGCCCGCCGCAACCCGGGCGCGCGGCTGCGGGTGCTCACCCACGACCCGGGGGCGGAGCTGGTGCGCGCCGACCCGGCGGTCGCCGAGGTGCGCACCCCCCGCCACGGCCGGCCGGGCGCGGAACGGGAGGCGGTGGTCGAGGCGCTCGCGGCGGCGCGGCCGGACCTGGCGGTCGGCACCACCCGCTACGACGGCATCGCGGAGCTGCTGGAGGCCGCCGCCGCGCGGGCGGTGACGAACCTGTGGCGTGGCCCGCCACCGCACCAGCCGGTGGGCTCGCGCTACCTGGAGATCCTGCACGCCGAGGGGCTGCTGGACGCCGCCGACCGGTCCGCCCGCCCGCGTGTGCACGTCGACGACGACGCGCGTCGCGCCGGAGAGCGGGCGGTGGCCCGGTTGGTGGGGGAGCCGCTCGCGCCGCCCGTGGTGCTGGTGACCGACGTCGGGATGGCGGTGAAGCGGTGGCCCGGGCGGCGCTGGCGGGCCCTGGCCGGGGAGCTGGCTCGGCGCGGTCACCCGGTGCTCACGGTCGGCCCCGTCGACCCCGACGCGCCGCTCGGGGTGCCGCTGCCCCGGTCCGACCTGCCCACGCTCGCCGGCCAGTTCGCCGCGGTGGGCCGGCGCGGTGGGGTGGTGGTCGGGTCCGACACCGGGCCGGTGCGGCTCGCCTCCGCCGCCGGCGCCACGACGGTCGCGCTGTTCGGCCCCACCGACGCCCGGCGGTACGGGATGGGCGGCACGGATCTCCAGGGGTTGCCGGGGTGCCCGCACCGGCGCCCCACCGCCATCACGGAGCAGCCGTGCTGGTGGGAGGCGCGTTGCCCGCTCGACGCGGCGGGCCCGGCGTGCATGGCCGACCTCGACGTGGCCGCCGTGCTCGCCGCCGTCGCCGCCCGCTGACCGCCGCCCGGCCGGTACGGGTGGCGTGCCCTGTCGCTGTTCGTCGAGGGCACCCTGCGCTTCGTCCTGGTTCTCGCCTTCGACGTCCTGGCCCTGGCGACCGCCCCGCGTGCCCGCTCGACGGGGGCGCGCGTGATCCCGTGTGCCCCGTTTGCCGTGCCCGCCGAGCCTGCCATAACCTTGTCGCCACGAGGGGAGTACTTCCCACGAGCCATCCCGGTCAGTACGGCGTGCCCGGAGCACGCCTCGGGTGGTTGCCCACAGAACGGTGGGTGAAGGAGACCTCGAACATGACAGGGTGTTCGAGGAGGCTCCATGTCCGATTTGCCGTACCTTGCCGTGACCGAGATCCACTCGGTCGGCACCCCCACGCTGTGGGGCGTCACCATCGCCGCCGTGCTCGCCCTGCTGGTGCTGGACTTCCTGGTCACCCGCCGGCCGCACGAGGTGTCGATCCGGGAGGCGCTGGGCTGGTCGACGTTCTACATCGCCCTGCCGCTCGCCTTCGGCGCGTGGGTCTGGTCCCGCTACGGCTCCGAACAGGGCGTGGAGTACCTCACCGGTTACCTGGTGGAGAAGTCGCTCTCGGTCGACAACCTGTTCGTCTTCATGCTGCTGCTGGCCGCGTTCGCGGTGCCGGCGGTGCTCGCCCAGCGGGTGCTGCTCTACGGCATCGTCGGGGCGCTGGTGCTGCGCGCGGTCTTCATCGCCCTCGGCGCGGCGGCCCTGCAGACCCTGGACTTCGCCTTCCTGCTCTTCGCGGTCATCCTGATCGCTACCGCCGTGAAGCTGCTGCGTGACGCCCTCTCCGGGCACGAGCAGGAAGTCGACATCAACAAGATGCGCTCGGTGCAGCTGCTGCGCAGGTTCATGCCGGTCACCGAGGAGTACCACGGCACGAAGATGACCGTGCGCCTCGCCGGACGGCGGACGCTCACCCCGTTCGCCCTCGTGGTGGTCGCCCTGCTCGTCACCGACGTGGTCTTCGCCGTCGACTCGGTGCCCGCCGTGTACGGCATCACCGAGGACCCGTACCTGGTCTTCGCCACCAACGCGTTCGCCCTGCTGGGGCTGCGCGCGCTCTACTTCGTGCTGCACGCCGCGCTCAGCCGGCTGGTCCACCTCAGCTACGGTCTGGCGATCATCCTGGCGTTCATCGGCGTCAAGCTGGGCCTGCACTGGGCGCACGGCATCTGGGCGGGCGTGCCGGAGATCCCCACCCTCGCCTCGCTGGGCGTCATCATCGGCGTCCTGGTGATCGTCACGCTCACCAGCCTCCGGGCCACCCGCGGCGCCGCGCCGGGCAGGAAGGAAGTGGTGGTCGAGCGGCGCTGAGCGTCACCCGCCGCGGTGCCGTTCCGGCCGACCACGCCTGCCCGACCCACCCGGGGTGGTACGACTGACGGGTGGGAATCGTGTCACCGGGCTTCCAGGGCCGGCCCCGCTCCGCGGAGCCGGCCCTGCCGCCGGGGCAGTACCTGACGGAGGACTTCCCGGTCCTCTCCGCCGGCCCGACACCCAAGGTGCCGCTGGAGACCTGGGAGTTCCTCATCTCCACCGAGTCCGGCGTGGAGTTCCGCTGGACCTGGGACGAGCTGATGGCGCTGCCCCAGGAGACCCCGACGGTGGACATCCACTGCGTCACCCGCTGGTCGAAGCGCGACACCGACTGGCAGGGCGTCTCCCTGGACACGCTGCTGGAGGGCATCGACACCGGCGCGCACTACGCGCAGGCCCACTCGTACGGCGGCTACACCACCAACCTGCCGCTGGCCGACCTGCGCGGCGGGCGGGCCTGGGTGGCGCACTCGTACGACGGCGGGCCCCTGCCGGCCGAGCACGGCGGCCCCGCCCGGCTGCTCGTGCCGCACCTGTACTTCTGGAAGTCCGCCAAGTGGGTGCGCGGCATCCGGCTCACCACGGAGGACCAGCCCGGGTTCTGGGAGACCGCCGGCTACCACGACTACGGTGACCCGTGGCGTGAGCAGCGGTACCAGGGCGATTGACCGCCCCGCTGCGGTGGCGGGTGGCCCGGCTCGCCGAGCGCCGGGTGGAGACGCCGACCGCGCACACCCTGGTGCTGGAGGTGCCCGGCTGGCCGGGGCACCTGCCCGGGCAGCACGTCGACGTGCGGCTGACCGCCCCCGACGGGTACCAGGCGGCGCGGTCGTACTCGCTGGCCGGACCGGCCGACGGGGACCGGATCGCGCTGACCGTGCAGCGAATGCCCGACGGCGAGGTGTCGCCGTACCTCGTCGACGTCTACGCCCAGGGCGACCCGGTGGAGGTGCGCGGCCCGGTCGGCGGCTGGTTCGTCTGGCGGCCGGAGGAGGCCGCGCCGGTGCTGCTGGTGGCCGGCGGCTCGGGCGTGGTGCCGCTGATGGCGATGGTGCGGGCGCGCCGCGCCGCCGACAGTCGCGCGCCGTTCCGGCTGCTCTACTCGGTGCGCACCCCCGCCGACGTGTTCTACGCCGACGAGCTGCGCGCCCGCGTCCGCGACGACCGGGGCCTGGACGTGACGTACGTGTACACCCGCCAGGCGCCGGAGGGCTGGCGGGGGGAGCCGCACCGGATCGGCCTGGCCGACGTCAGCAGCCACGGCTGGCCGCCCGAGCTGGAGCCGCTCTGCTACGTCTGCGGCCCGACCGGCTTCGTGGAGACCGTGGCGGACCTGCTCGTCGGGCTCGGCCACGCGAGCCGGCGGGTGAAGACCGAGCGGTTCGGCCCGACCGGCTGAGCGTCGAGGAGGAGTGTCCGATGACCGAGCTGTCGTACCTGGACGGCAACATGCTCGACGGCCCGCTGCGGGAGCTGTTCGCCGTCGACCTGAGCGCCGCCAGCGGGCGGTGCGCGCACTGCGGCACGCTCGGCCCGCTGGCCGGCCTGCACGTCTACTCGCACGCGCCCGGGCTGGTGGCCCGCTGCCCGAACTGCGCCGAGGTGATGTTGCGGCTGGTCCGCTCGCCCGACCGGGCCTGGCTGGATCTGCGCGGGGCCACCTTCCTCCAGGTGCCGATGCCGCTGGACCAGCCGCACCCGGGCCCGCTGTGACGGCGGGCCCGGACGGGGGCGGGGCGGGCCCGGCAGCCGGGACGGGCGGAGGTGGGGCGGTGGACGAGGACCTGCGGGCGCGGTCGGCGCGGGAGGTGTTCGAGGACCACCTGCGGCTGGCCGCCGAGCACCGGTTCGCGGAGGACCTGGCGCGCAACGTCTCGCCGTCCTGCGTGGTGCTGGAGCGCCGGGGCGTGTTCCGGGGGCACGCCGGGGTCCGGGAGCTGGCGCGCTGGCTGGAGGAGGAGCTGCCCGGCGGCGGGTACGCGTACACGAACAAGCTGGTCGAGGGCCGGATGGCGTTCCTGGAGTGGACGGCGGACGCCGACGGCGTGCGGGTCCGCGACGGGGCGGACTCGTTCCTGATCGAGCAGGGCTGGATCGTCGCCCAGACCATCCACTACACCGTCGAGCGCACCGGCGGCGGGTGACGGCTCGCGGCGCGATCGGGCGCAATCCGCTGGACATCGCCGGTGGGGGCGGCCACAGTTGTCCGCCGTGAGATACCTGCGTACCGCCGGGCCGGTCGGCATCCGCCGGCCCCGGCCCGCCGACGAGGCCGAGTTCGTCGCGGCGGCCCGGCGCAGCCGGGACCTGCACCACCCCTGGCTCTCCGCCCCCGACGACCCGACGAGGTACGCCGCGTACCTGGCCAAGATCCGGCGGCGGGACCACGCGGGCTACCTGATCTGCGACCGGGCCTCCGGCGCCATCGCCGGGTACGTGAACATCAGCGGGATCCTCATGGGCGCGCTGCGCGGCGGATACCTGGGCTACGCCGCCTTTCTGCCGTACAGCGGCACCGGGCACGCCTCGGCCGGCATCGGCCTGGTGGTCGCGCACGCCTTCGACACGCTCGGCCTGCACCGGCTGGAGACGAACATCCAGCCGGGCAACGAGCCGTCCCGCCGGGTGGCCCGCCGGCTCGGCTTCCGGCTGGAGGGCTACTCACCCGAGTACCTGTTCATCGACGGGGCGTGGCGCGACCACGAGCGGTGGGCGATCACCGCCCCAGCCGGGCCGTAGGCGGTCAGCGCCCGGGCCGGGCCGTAGGCGGTCAGCGCCCGGGCCGGCGCGCCTCGGGGCGCTGACCGCCGAGGCGCTCGATCCGTCCCTGCTTGTGCTCGACGCGCCGCCGCTGCCGGGGCGTGAGGTGTTTCCGGCCGCTCTGCCGCAGGTAGATCGGCTGCCGCTGGTCGTTGGACATCGGCATGCTCATGGCGCAGTCCTCCCATCGTCGGGGTGGACCACCAGCGTGCATCCGGGCCGGGTGAGACGAACCCACCCGGCCCGGGTGATCCGACGTGGGCGGGTGCTGAGATTGCCCGATCTGCCATGTTTGTCGGGGCGTGGTGTGGGAACGGGGCCGCAATGACGAAACCTCGGGTGGTGATCGTGGGGGCCGGGTTCGCCGGATACCACGCGGCGAAGACGTTGAGCCGGTTGGCCAGGGACCGGGCCGAGATCGTGTTGCTGAACTCCACCGACTACTTCCTCTACCTCCCGCTGCTGCCCGAGGTGGCCGCCGGCGTCGTGGGGCCGACCCGGATCTCCGTGCCGCTGACCGGGACCCTCGACGGGGTGCGGGTGGTCATCGGCGAGGCCGACCACGTCGACCTGCAGAACCGCTGGGTCGGCTTCACCCAGCCGGAGGGGGACCGCAACCGGCTCGCGTACGACCGGCTGGTCCTCGCCGTCGGCAGCGTCAACAAGCTGCTGCCGATCCCCGGCGTCACCGAGTACGCGCACGGCTTCCGTGGCCTGCCCGAGGCGCTCTTCCTGCACGACCACGTGGTCCGGCAGATCGAGTTGGCCGAGCAGGCCGAGGACCCCGCCGAGCAGAAGGCCCGCGCCACCTTCGTGGTCGTCGGCGCCGGCTACACCGGCACGGAGGTGGCCGCGCACGGCCAGCTCTTCACCGACGAGTTGGTCTCCCAACGCCCCCGACTCAAGATCCGCCCGAGGTGGATGTTGCTGGACGTCGCGCCCCGGGTCCTGCCCGAGCTGGACAAGCGGATGTCCGACACCGCCGACCGGGTGCTGCGCCGGCGCGGCGTCGACGTGCGGATGGGCACCTCCGTGGCCGAGGCCACCGCCGACGGGGTGAAGCTCACCGACGGCGAGTACGTCCCCACCTGCACCCTCGTCTGGTGCGTCGGCGTGCGCCCCGACCCGTTCGTCGCCGAGCTGGGGCTGCGCACCGAGAAGGGCCGCCTGGTCGTCGACGAGTACCTCGGCGTCCCCGGCTTCCCCGAGGTGTACGCCTGCGGCGACGCCGCCGCGGTGCCGGACCCGACCCGGCCCGGGCAGATCTGCGCGATGACCGCGCAGCACGCCCAGCGGCAGGGCAAGCTGGCCGCGCACAACATCGCCGCCTCCTACGGGCAGGGGCGGCGCAAGGCGTACAAGCACTACGACCTGGGCTGGGTCGTCGACCTGGGCGGCAAGGACGCGGCGGCGAACCCGTTGAAGGTGTCGCTGTCGGGGCTGCCCGCCAAGGTGGTTACCCGGGGCTACCACCTGCTGGCGATGCCGGGCAACCGGGCCCGGGTGGGCGCCGACTGGATACTGGACGCGGCGCTGCCCCGCCCGGCGGTGCAGCTCGGCCTGGTTCCGGCCAACGCGGTGCCCCTGGAAAGCTCCTCGCCCGAGGTGGCCGTCCGGGCCCGCTGACCAGCGCCGCACCCCGCCGGATCCGCCGTTGCCCGGGGCCACCGGGCGACTCGACCGCGTCCCGGACCCGTGGGCGGGCGAGCCCTCGGCGGTCAGGCCGGGCCGGGTGGTGGCTCGTCGGTGGCGGCGAGGGCGGCGTCGGTGGCGGGCCGGGCGCCGGCGACGAACGCGTCCAGGGTCGCCGCGTGCAGCACCCCGCCGGGCACCGGATCCCGCGCCGCGCGGGCCGCCAGCCGGGCCACCGGCAGCCGTCCGGCGCGCGGCGCGGCGGCGAGGACGAGGTTGCCGTACCGCCGGCCGCGCAGCATCCGCCGGTCGGCGACGAGGCAGACGTCGGCGAAGACGGCCCGCAGGGTGGCCGCCTGCACCCTGGTGAAGACCAGCGGCGGCAGGTCCGTCACGTTGACCAGGTAGAGACCGTCCGGGCGCAGGGCCCGGGCCACCCCGGCGGCGAACTCGACGGTCGTCACGTGCCCGGGCATCCGGGCGGCCCGGTAGATGTCGGCGAGCACCAGGTCGTACCCGCCGCGCGGGGCGCCGGTCAGCGCGTCCCGGGCGTCGGCCACCCGCACGCGGACGTCGGCGGGCAGGGCCGGCAGTTCCCGCGCCACCAGGTCGACCACGGCCGCGTCCCGCTCGACGACCAGTTGCGCCGAGCCGGGCCGGGTGGCGGCCAGGTAGCGGGGCAGGGTCAGCGCGCCGCCGCCGAGGTGCAGCGCGTCCAGCGGCCGGCCGGGCGGCGCTGCCAGGTCCGCCACGGCGGCCATTCGCCGTACGTACTCGAAGTGGAGGTGGCGGGGGTCGGCGACGTCCACGTAGGACTGCTCCACGCCCGCGGCGAGCAGTGTGCGCCCGGTCGGTCGGGCCGGGTCCACGACCAGCTCCAGCCGGTGCGCGTCGACGTCCATTCCGGCACGCTAGCCGAGCCTCGGGGGCGGGCCGGCGGGGCGGTCGCCCGCCGGCCCGCGCCGGGTCAGCCGGTGGCCATCCCGGCGCCCGCCTCCTCGATCGCGTCGTCCACGGCGTGGGCGAGGTCCACGTCCATCGCGGTCACCACGGTCACCGCGCCGGCCCGCCGGGACCGTACGGTCACCACGGCGGTGGTCGCGTCGGGGCGGCCGATCCGCGGCCCGCGCCCGGTCTCCTGCCGCAGCTGGTCGATCAGGTCCAGTACCCGGTCGAGGTTGTCGGCCGGCAGCTGGATCGTGCGCGACAGCGCGTTGCCGTCGCCGGACCAGTACGGCAGCCCGGCGAGCGCCTCCCGCAGGTCCGCGTCGCTCAGCGGGGGCGTGGCGGTGGTCGCGCCGACCACCCCGCCGCCGACCGGCGGCGGTTGCAGCAGCTCGCGCAGGCCGTCGGGCACGTGCAGCGACTCGACCAGGTCGCCGTCGTGGTCGGCGAGCGCCGCCACGGTCGCCTCGGCCTGGTAGCGGGCCTGCTCCGGGGTGCGCCCACTGATCCGGCCCACCTCGGCCAGGAAGCCCGGCAGGTCCTGGCGCCGCCTGATGCCGTCCACCGGGACCACGTCGTGCAACTTCGTCGGCACCGCCGCGAGCAGCCGCCGCCGTTCCGCCTCGTCCAGGGCCCAGGCCAGCACCAGCACCGTCGACTCGACCCCCACCTTGGCGGTCCGGAAGTCGGCCCCGGTGCGGCGGACGACGTCGTCGACCAGTGCGCGGTACCCCATCGGGGTCACGCCCGGCGCGGCGAGGCCCGGATCCGGGGTGGGCCGGGGCGACTCGGGGACGCCGGCCGGCGGCGGAGCCGGCCCGCCGCGGGTGGTGTCGGGCTTGTGCCGCCTGCCGGCCGGCGGCGGCCCGGCGCGCTTGCCCCGGTCCAGGTGGGTGAGCTGCTTGGAGGCGCTCAGGCTGGCCCCCGTCTCGCTGGCCTGCATGCCGCGCTCGCGGGCCTGGCGGGCCAGCGTGCGGCGGCGCTGGTTGTCGCCCTCCATCTGCTTGCGCATGGTGACACCTCGCTTCCGCTGGTGTGCCTCGCTTCCGCCGGTCGCCTTCCCGCCGTCGCCGCCACCGAAACGGACGTCGGCGGCCCGGGCCGGTGACCCTCGGCAGGGGCGGGAGCTTCATCCGGCGGGGGTGAGGGGCGATCACCCGGCGGGGCCCGACGATCGCAGCGGACCGGAGCACTTCCGATCGGACGCGGAAGGACAGGTCGTGATGAAGAGGATCGTCGAGATCGTCCCCGCCCGACCCGGCTGGTACGCCCGCTGGCGTCTCTCGCCCGAGGACACCCGCTGCTACCCGGTGAGCCTGTGGGCGCTGCTGGAGGAGGCCGACGGCTCGGGCCGTGAGGTCGTCGGAGTGGACTGCATCGGGCAGTGGCCCGGTGCGGACGACAACGAGGCGGGTGGGGAGTTCGTCCGCTATCTCTTCCAGACTCCCGATTCCGGACCACCCGAGGACGCCGAGCCGCCAGGGGCCCGGCAGCGGCGGTCGACCGGGCCCCGGCTCCAGCCGGTCACCGCGACCTGAGCCTCACTCCGGCCCCCCGACCCCTGGTCCCAGGGTCGGGGGGCCAACCCGCGCCGTGCGGATGCCGGACGCGGTTCGGTCTTCTTCCTCGGCGACGTCTCCGGCAAGGGCGTCGAGGCGGCCGTCTTCACCGGCCAGCTGCGCCAGTGTCTGCAGGCGCTGCACCGGGTGGAGTCGCAGCCCGGGCGGCTGCTGAGGCTGCTCAACGACGCGTTGCTGGAGACCACCCAGGCACAGGGCCAGGGGCGGTTCGCCACGATGGTGCTGGGGGACGACCTCGGGTACATCGTGGACTTCCTGGCCGCCGCGCTCTACGTCGACGACGGCTCGCTGTTCGCCGAGTTCGTCGACTGGCTGGTGGACATCCTCACCAGTCGCGGCGTGCCGGCCCCCGCGCCGGGGTCGGCTCTGGAACACTACGGGCGGGTCCTGCACGACTTCCCCCGCGCCGCGGTTCCTCGAGGCGGCCCGCTCGTCCGTGGCCGCGCGGGGCGGCGCAGGGTCGCGCTGAGCGCGCTGCGGCCCCGGCCGGCACCCTGCTTATACTTGCCGCACTGCAAGCATCCGCCTGCGGTGGAGCGAGGGGGACCAGGGTGACGTTCACCGTCACGTACGCCGATCGCCAGGGCGGCGGGACCTGCCTGCGCCTGGCCGGCGAACTCGACCTGAGCACCGCACCCGAGCTGAACGCCGCGATCGACCGGCTGGTCGACGGCGGTGAGCGGCGCCTGCTGGTCGACCTGACCGAGTTGGTCTTCTGCGACTCGACCGGGATCGCCGCCTTCGTCCGGGGCGACAATCGTGTCGCCGCCGACGGCGGCTGGCTGCGGGTGACCGGCGCCAGCGGCCGGGTCGACCGGGTGCTCCAGGTGACCGGGCTGGCCGACGTGCTGAGATATGAACCCGACACGGCCGACCCGACCGCGCAGGCCGCCGGTTGATGGGCTACATTTCCCCGCCAGCATCGAGGACCGCACGGTCTTCCGTACCACCGACACGAAGCAGGTAGCGATGCGCGCAGACAGGCTGGGTCCCGTTCGCATCCTGGTGGTGGACGACGACCCGGGCGACGTGCTGATGATCGAGGAGGCCCTCGCGGACTCCGACGTCGACAAGGTCATCGACGTCGTCGGCGACGGCCAGGAGGCGATGGAGTTCCTGCGCCAGGAGGGGCGGCACACCGAGGCCCGGCGCCCCGACGTCATCCTGCTCGACCTGAACATGCCGCGGATGGACGGGCGGCAGGTGCTCGGCGCGGTCAAGGGCGACGAGGACCTGCGTACGATCCCGATCGTGGTGCTGACCACCTCCAACGCCGACACGGACATCGTGGGCAGCTACACCCTCCAGGCCAACGCCTACGTGACCAAGCCGATCGACCTGGACGACTTCAACGACGTGGTGCGCCGCATCGACGAGTTCTTCGGCCGGGTGGTCGTGCTGCCGAAGCGCACCTGACGCCGCACCGCCCGCCTGGGCGCGCCCGCCGCATTGTCCACGCCGGGCCGCCCACCGACACCCCGCGAGGCGCCCGACCCGCGTCGGCGCTCGCATGCTGAACATTTTTCCGGAACCCCCTCGGCGGTCGCCGCCAGCGCCGAGGATCCAGGTGGGGAAGAATTACCAGCTGCCTGGGGGGCGACAGTATGAGGTTCTCCGTCGTTGAGACCGGCTACGACCAGCGGCAGGTCGATTCCTGCCTCGACCAACTCGGCATCCGGTTGACCCGGCTCGCGGCCCGGGCCGAGGGCGCCGCCGGGGGCGGTCGGGAGTGGGACGAGATCCGTGACGAGGCGTCGGCGCTGTGCGGCCTGCTCCAGCGGCTGGACCTCGGCGACCGGGGGGTGGGCCGGTACGGGGTCGGGGGCGCCGAGCGGGAGGCGGCCGACATCCTGGCCCAGGCGCGCTTCGAGCTCGACGCGGCCCGCGAGGAGGCCCGGCAGGTCCGCGAGCGGGTCTACGCCGAGGCGGTGCAGGCCCGCCGGGACTTCGAGGCGGCGCTGTACGCCCGGCGGCGGCGCGAGGCCCGGGCGGACCAGATCCTCGGCGGGCTCGCGGGCGAGCCGGTGCCGGCCGACACCCCGACCGCCGCGGCCGGGCTGACCGGCGGCGGCGTGCCGGCGACGCGGATCGCCGCTCGTGGTGGCGCCGACGCGTCCAGCGAGCCGCCGGGCGGCCGCGCCGGGATCCGCTGACCCCGCGCGCCGCGTCAGGTCAGCGCGGCGACGATCGTCGTGGCCCGCCCCTCGTGCTGGGCGTACGCGTCGGGGAAGGCGGACACCTGCACGGCCTGGGCCGCGCCGGCCACGCTCATCTCCTGCCAGCCCGGGATCTCGCGCAGCGCCTCGTAGAACGCCCGGGCGGCGTACGCGGGGCGCATCAGCTCCCGCACCGTGCCCCAGCCGCTGCTCGGGCGCTGCTGGAAGAGGCCGACCGAGTCGTGGTCGGAGCCGCTGCCCTGGTGCGGGTACTGCCGGGACTCCGGGAGCACGTCGCTGGCCAGGTTGTAGAGGTTGCTCTCCTGCATGGCGGTGGCCACGGCGACCACCAGGGCCCGGCGGGGCATCTTCAGGTCCTCGCCCACGTCGACGATGATCTTGGCGTTGTCCATCTGGGCCTGGGTGAGCCCGGCGACGGGGCGGGGGCGGGCCGGCTTGGCCGGTTTGGCCGGCGCCTTGCGGGTGGCCGAGGGGGTCGGCTTGGGCGTCGGGCTGGCGCTGACCACGGGGGCGGGGGAGGCGGCCCGGTCCAGGGCGCGGGAGGCGCGTTCGTCGGTGGCGGCCCGCTCGGCCACCGCCTCGGCCACGGGCTCGCGAGGGGTGTCGGTGTCGCCGCGGGTGCCGGCGAACGCGGCGGCGCCGAGGCAGCAGGTCACGCCGGTGGCGAGGGCCACCCGGACGGGGGTCGAGGCGAGCAGGGCCCGGCCGCCGCGGCGCTGCCGCTCCGGGGCGCGATGACGGCCGATCGTCCGTTCGGTTGAGGCGGGATCGTCCGCAGCGGTGGCCTGTCGATCCTGGGTCAGCTTCTGGTCGAGGGGGTCGTCGGGACTCACCCGCCGAGGCTAGAAAGAGGAGCGCGAGTTGCCATCGGCCTGGTTGGTGGCATGCGCCACAAGTTGCGGTGATCCGCCTCCCCATTACGCCCTGCCAGTCATCAAGCGCGTGTTGCTCGCCTGTCGGGTCTTTCGCTTATGCCCGATAAAGGAGTAGGAAAGGGGCGAATAGTCGATCTTGGGGCGCGGGTCGTGGCGTCGGCTCGCCCTCCACGGAAGGACCGATGCGGCAGTCAGCCGTTCGGGCCGCCATCGGTCGGCTGCGAGGGCGACCCGCACGTCGGCCGGGACGGGCCAGAGGTGGCCTCGGTCGCCGCGCGCCCGGCGCGTGCCGCCGGGGCCCATGACGCGCCGGTGGCCTCGCGGGTCTGGCTCGCCCGGGCGACGGTGAGGTCAGTGCCGGCCGTTCTCCGCGGGCGTGACGGTGAGCCGGTGCCGGCTGGCGTCGCCGCTGGAGAACGGCCACAGCCGGTCGGCGTGCTCGACGAGCTCGGCCAGTTGCTGGCGGGTGAGCCCGGCCGACGAGATGGAGGCGTGCACGTCGGCCCGATACCGGCCGTCGTCGTCGCGCCCGAGCTTCGCCTCCGCCCGCACCTGCACGGTGTGCGCCTCGTCGGTGATCTCACCGGCTGCCTCCACCGCCGCGTGGTGCAGGCAGGACGCGAAAGCGGCGGCGAGCAGCTGCTCCGGGGTCAGGCCCGAGCAGTGCGGCGCCAGCGGGGACGCGAGGGCCGTGGAGAGCCCCCCGTCGTCGGTGCGTACGTGGCCGCCCTCGGCGGTCGCGGTGGCCGTCTCGTTCAGCCAGGAGCTCGATTCCGGCATCGCGTTCCTCCCGTTCACTCACCCGCCCGGCTACCCGGCCCCCGAGCCGTGAAACCGCAGGTGGTGGCCGGGACTGCGGGCGTGACGGCGGCGACCGGCGCCGGCGGGACGGATCGGCCCGGTGCGAAGGTGGCGGCGCCGGACGGCCCGGCCGGCGTGGCAGGCGGCCGTGCCCGGACGGCTCAGCCGGCGTGGGTGGACCGGTCGGGGACGGCCGCCGCCTCGGTCACCTCGGCCGCCGCGCGTTCCGTCCACGGGGACACCTGGCCGCCGCGCTGCCCGGGCGCCACCGGCTGCCGCATCGGCACGTACACCCGGGCGTCCACCGCCTCGGCCAGCACCAGCGCGGCCACCAGGCTGGTCGGCCGGTCGGCCGGGTCGTCGGCCAGGCAGCGTGCGCACAGGTCGGCCACCTCCGGGGGCAGCCCGTCGATCTCGGGCAGCGGCTGCGGGGGTTGCCGCCGCCGCACGCCGAACAGCTGCGTCGTCGTGCCCGCCTGGTACGGCAGCCGCCCGGTGAGGCAGTAGTAGAGCAGCACGCCGAGGGCGTACATGTCGGCGGCCGGGGTGGCGGGCGCCCGCTCCAACTGCTCGGGCGCGAGGTACGCCGGCGTGCCCACCACGATCCCCTCCGGCGACCGGTCCGGGGTGCCCGAGGGGGTGGCGATGCCGAAGTCGAGCACCTTGACGCCGGACGGGGTCAGGATGACGTTGGCCGGCTTGACGTCGCGGTGCACGATGCCGTGCGCGTGGGCCGCGGCCAGGGCGGCGCTGATCTCGGCGCAGACCCGCACGGCGATGCGCCAGTCCAGCGGCCCGGCCCGCAGGTGCGCCGCGAGCGTCTCGCCCTCGGCCAGCTCCATGACGATGTAGGGCACCTGGCCGCCGGGCAGCGTCGCGCAGGTGCCGAAGTCGTGCACGCTGGCCACGTTCGGGTGCACCAGCCGGGCCGCGGAGCGCGCCTCGGCGCGGATCCGCTCCACCGAGGTGTCCGGTTCCTCCTGCCCGGGGGACATGACCTTCACCGCCACCGGCCGGTCGAGCACCGCGTCGTGGGCCCGCCAGACCTCAGACATGCCGCCGATGCCGATGCGCTGTTCGAGCCGGTAACGCCCGCCCAGCGTCCTCATCGACCGCTCCTCGTCTGCCGCCACCGCCCGTCCCCGGGCGTCCGCCGTGTCGCCTTCGCTGCCGTTACCCGGCCTCCGATCAGGGCAAACCGCAGCCGGTTCCGGGCGGGGGCAGCCCGCGCTGCGGTAGCTTGCGAGCCGAGGCCGCTGTCGGCCCGGACCGGAGGTGCGCGGATGGGCGAGGTGACCGTACGCTTCGTCGGCGGGCCGGCCCACGACCTGGTCCGGGCGCTTCCCGCCGGGCCCGACGGGTCCCCGCCGGCGCGCTGGGTCCTGCGCCACCCCGACGGGGCGGGGGCGGCCGGCGGCGGCGGGCCGGACCACCTCTACGAGCGCGAGCACGCCGCCGGCGGCGGCACGTGGACGATGCGCTTCGTGCACACCTATCCCGTGGGCATGACGGAATGACCCGCCCTACCCGCGGGGCGGCTGACCGGCGGTAACCGCGCCGGCACGAGCCGCGCACAGCGGGCGCACAGGTGGTGCACAAGGCGGGCACAGCCGGCCGGTCCACGATGGGGACCATGATGACCGAGGGGCAGGCCGGAGCGGGCCGCGTGGAGCTGCGTCGCCCGGACGGCGAGCCCGTCCGGGTGCTGGTGGTCGACGACGAGCCGACCCTGGCCGACCTGCTGTCGATGGCGCTGCGCTACGAGGGCTGGCAGGTGCGTACGGCGGGGGACGGGATGTCGGCGCTGAGCGCGGCGCGGCACCTCCGGCCGGACGCCGTGGTGCTCGACGTGATGCTGCCGGACCTGGACGGTTTCCAGGTGCTGCGCCGGCTGCGCGAGCATGCCCCGACGGTGCCGGTGCTGTTCCTGACCGCCCGGGACGCGGTCGAGGAGCGGATCGCCGGCCTCACCGTCGGCGGCGACGACTACGTGACGAAGCCGTTCAGCCTGGAGGAGGTGATCGCCCGGCTGCGGGCGCTGCTGCGCCGGTCGGGCTTCGCCGTCGCCGCCCGTACGGACGCGGTGCTCACGGTCGGCGACCTCAGCCTGGACGAGGACAGCCACGAGGTGCGCCGCGACGGCGAGTCGATCACGCTCACCGCCACCGAGTTCGAACTGCTGCGCTACCTCATGCGCAACCCGCGCCGCGTGCTGAGCAAGGCGCAGATCCTCGACCGGGTCTGGAACTACGACTTCGGCGGCCAGGCCAACGTGGTCGAGCTCTACATCTCGTACCTGCGGAAGAAGATCGACGCCGGCCGGAAGCCGATGATCCATACGCTGCGCGGCGCGGGTTATGTCCTCCGCCCGGCGGACTGAGCGGCCCGCCGCCCGGCTCCGCCTCCGGCCCGCCGCCCGGCTGGCCGGCCTGTCGCTGCGCACCCGGCTGGTGGTCATCCTGGTCGCCCTGCTGGCCCTGGTCAGCGTCGCCATCGGCGGGATCACCACGGTCGCGCTGCGGCAGTTCATGATCGACCGGGTGGACGAGGCCAGGTGGGCGCGGCGCTGAACCGGATGCTCGGGCACGTCGCCGCCGCCCTCGCCGCCCGCCAGGCCAGCGAGACCCGGGTACGCCAGTTCGTCGCCGACGCCAGCCACGAGCTGCGCACCCCGCTGGCCGCCATCCGCGGGTACGCCGAACTCGCCCGGCGTGGCCGGGAGGGCGTGCCGCCCGACGTGGCCCACGCGCTGCGCCGGGTCGAGTCGGAGAGCGTCCGGATGACCAGCCTCGTCGACGACCTGCTGCTGGCCCGGCTGGATTCGGGCCGCCCGTTCGCGGTCGGGCCGGTGGACGTTCCCGCGCTGGTGGTGGACGCGGTCAGCGACGCCCGCGTCGCCGGACCGGAGCACCGCTGGCAGCTCGACCTGCCCGACGCCCTCATCCGGGTCACCGGCGACCCGGCCCGGCTGCACCAGGTGCTGGCGAACCTGCTGGCCAACGCCCGGGTGCACACCCCGCCGGGGACCACGGTCACCACCGCCCTGCGGGTGGCGGGGGACGCCGCCGTGCTCAGCGTCGCCGACGACGGTCCGGGCGTGCCGGCGGAGCTGCGGGACGAGGTGTTCGAACGCTTCTCGCGGGGCGACAGCTCCCGCTCCCGGGCGCACGGCAGCACCGGCCTGGGCCTGGCCATCGTGGCCGCCGTCGTGGAGGCCCACGGCGGCACGGTCGGGATGGACAGCCGGCCGGGGCGGACGGTGTTCACCGTCCGCCTGCCGCGCGTCGCGACCGGGACGTAGCGTCGGTCCCCGGTCAGTCGGCCAGCAGGTCGGCGAGGACGGCTGCGATCCGCTCCGCGTGCCGCCCGTCGGGGTCCTCGTCGGCGTTGAAGTCCGTGACGCTCATCCCGATCAGCCGGCCCGAGCGCACCAGCGGCGCGACCAGCGCCGCGAGGTCGGCCCAGTCCAGGCCGCCCGGCTCGGGGTAGCTGACCGCCGGCAGCACGACCGGGTCGAGCACGTCGAGGTCGAGGTGCAGCCAGGCCGGCGTGGTGCCGGTGGCCAGGTCCCGGCCCACCGTCGCCGCGTCGGGCCCGCGCAGCCGGTCGGCCGGCACCAGGTGCACGGCCGGGTCGACCCGGACGGCTTCCATGCCCTCCGCCACGTCCGGGTCCGGCGGGCGGTGGCCGAGCACGTACACCTGGTCGGGGTCGACCAGCGGCCCCTCCCGGTCGAGGACACCGGCCGGGCCGTGGTCGGTGACGATCGACAGGTCCATGTCCGCCGCCTCGCCGGTGGGCGAGGTGCGCCCGTCCTCGAAGTCGAGGTGGGCGTCGAGGAACCACAGGTCGAAGCCGGCCGGCAACCCCTGCAGCGTGCCCGGCAGGATCGCGCAGTCGCCCCCGAGCACGAGAGGGCTGTGGCCCGCGTCGAGCAGCTCCGTCACCCGGGCGGCGATCGCCCGGGTGGCCCGCCGCAGGTGTTCGACGCCGATCACGCCGGTCTCCGGGTCGCGGACGGGGTCGGTGACCAGGGCGTCGACCGCGCCGGCGTCCGCCGCGCCCAGCCGGCCCAGCAGCCCCGCCGACCGCAGCGCCGCGGGTGACCGCCGCTCGCCCCGGCCGCGGCCGGAGGAGTCGAGCGGAGCGTCCAGCACCGACCATCGCACAACCGGAAGGCTAGTCCGGTCGTGGCAGGCTGGGCGGCATGTACCGGGAACGTCTCGCCGGGTTTGCCGGCGCGGTGCTCTGGACCAGCACGACGAGGGCGGGCGCCGCGCCGACCCGGGTGCTCCCCGACGGCTGCGTCGACCTGCTCTGGACGAGCCGTGCCGGCCTGCTGGTGGCCGGGCCCGACCGCACCGCGCACCTGAGCGGCGGCGGGCCGGCGCGGCGCTGGGTGGGGCTGCGGCTGCCGCCCGGCGTCGGCCCGGTGGTGCTCGGCGTGCCCGCCGTCGAGCTGCGCGACCGACGGGTCCCCCTAGCCGACCTGTGGGGCGACCGCGACGTCGACCGGCTGGCAGAGCAGGCCGAGGCCGCCCCGGCCGCCGTGCTGACGGAGATCGCCGCGGCGCGGCTGCGGGCGGCCGGGGGCCCGGACCCGCTCGGCGTCCGGGTCGCCGCCGCGCTGGCCGCCGGCACGACCGTGACGGCGGCCGCTGCCGAGGTCGGCCTCGACCCGCGCGCCCTGCACCGTCGCAGCCAGCACCTGTTCGGGTACGGCCCGAAGACCCTGGCCCGGATCCTGCGGATGGGGCGCGCCCTGACGCTGGCCCGCGCCGGCACCCCGCTGGCCGAGGTGGCGGCCCGCTGCGGGTACGCCGACCAGGCCCACCTCACCCGCGACGTGCGGGACCTGGCCGGGGTGCCGCCGACCGTCCTGCTGCCGCGCTGAGCGAACCCGGTCCAGCCCTCGGTTCCGGCCCTGCGAGGGCGGGCCGGTCCGGCCCGCGCGGGCCGGACCGCGCTCACCCCTGTGCGAGCGGGGCGAACAGGTCCACGCCGTTGCCGTCCGGGTCGAGCACCACCGCGTACCGCTGGCCCCAGTAGGCGTCCCACGGGGGCAGGTGGCCCGGGTGGCCCTCGGCCACCAGTTCGGCGTAGAGCCGGTCCACCTCGGCCGGGTCGGCGCACCGGAACGCGAGCCCGGCACCGCCCCCGCCCCCGGGCTTCCGGTGCGGGTCGAACGAGCGGACGGTGTCGGCGGTGTCCCAGGCCAGCCGGAGGCCCCCCGGCAGGGTGACCTCCACGTGCGGCTCGGTGTCGGCCTCGGCCGGGATGTCGAGGCCGAGCCGGCGGTAGAAGGCGAGCGAGCGTGGCAGGTCGCTGGCGACCATGCCGATGAGGTCCAGTGTCGGTGTCATGGCTGCCACGGTAGGGGCGGCCCCGGGCGGGTGTCTTGAACGAAACGGACGCCGGGCGGAGTGCCCGGTGTGGCCTTCACGGCGGGGACGATCGGCGTACGGTGTGGGACAAGTCCGGCTTTCCGGCCATATCCCTCATAGGGTGCGACCGGGCGCGCCGGCGGTCGAGACGGCGAGGGAAGGAGCGGTCGGTGGAACACCTGGCCTACCTGGACGCGGGGTCCGGCAGCCTGATCGTGCAGGCGGTGGTCGGCGGGGTGGCCGGCGCCGCGGTGGCGGCCAAGCTCTACTGGCGGCGGCTGGTCGACCGCTTCCGCCGCCAGCCCACCGACCACCACTGACCCGTCGATGGTGACCCCCCACACCGGCGTGCGCGCCGAGCCCGGGTCGTTCCGCGACCCGGCCAACCGGGTCTTCCACCTCGGCGACGACGTGCTGCGCGGGCTGGACGAGCGGGCCGCCCGGGAGTGGCGCGCACTGGCCGCCACCGAGTTCTTCCCGCCGCTGCTCGCCGCCGGCAAGGTCTGCGGCACCGAGCCGGTCGAGCCGGCGCGGGTGCCCACGGCCGCCCGGTGGGCGGCCGTGCTCCGCCACGAGCGCATCCCGTTCGTCTCGCACCCGTACGAGTGGTCCTTCGCCATGCTGCGGGACGCGGCGCTGCTGCACCTGGAGATCCTGCGGGCGGCGCTGCCGGCCGGTTTCACCACCAAGGACGGCTCGGCGTACAACCTCCAGTGGCGGGGGGCGGAGCCGGTCTTCATCGACGTCGGCTCGTTCACCCCGGCGCGCGACGGCGAGCCCTGGGCCGGCTACCGGCAGTTCTGCCAGACCCTGCTCTACCCGCTCCTGCTCGGCGCCCACCTCGGGCTGGACTTCCAGCCGTGGCTGCGCGCCCGGGTCGACGGGATCGAGCCCGACCAGATGCGCCGGCTGTTCGGCGGGGCGCGCCGGCTGCTGCCCGGCGTGCCCACCCACGTGCACCTGCACGACGCGATGCAGCGCCGCAACGCCCGGGCCAGCACCGCCGACGTCCGGTCGCAGCTACGGGCGGCCGGCTACTCCCGGGAGCTGGCGCTGGCCACCGTACGCGGGATCGAGAAGCTCGTCCGCCGGCTCGAGCACCGCCCGGCCGCCAGCCACTGGGTCGACTACCAGCGCACCTGCGCGTACACGGCCGACGACCGGGCCGCGAAGGAACGTTTCGTCACCGAGTCGCTGGCCGGCCCGCCGCGTCCCCGCCTGGCGCTCGACCTCGGCGCCAACGACGGCCGGTACGCCCGGCTCGCCGCCCGGCAGGCCGACTACGTCGTCGCGGTGGAGCAGGACCCGGCCGTCGTGGACGGGCTCTACCGGGCGCTGCGTGACGAGGGCGAGCGGCGGATCCTGCCGCTGGTGATGGACCTCGCCGACCCGTCCCCCGGCGGCGGCTGGCGGGGCGTCGAGCGGGCCTCGTTCGCGGACCGCGCCCGGGCGGACGTGGTGCTCGCCCTGGCCCTGGTGCACCACCTGGCGATCGGGCGCAACGTGCCGCTGACCGAGGTGCTGGACTGGCTCGTCGGCCTCGCCGCCCCCGGTGGCCGGATCGTGGTGGAGTTCGTCCACCCCGAGGACCCGATGGCCCGCCGGCTGCTGGCCAACAAGCCCGAGGGACTCTTCCCGGACTACCGGCGCGCCGAGTTCGAGCGGCTGCTGGGAGTCCGGTGCCGGATCGCGCGCCGTCTCGACCTGCCCTCGGGCACCCGGACCCTCTACGCGGCGGTCGCGGGTGGCTGAGCCGGCGTGCCCGGCGGACCACGCCGCCCCGGCCGACCCACCGCCAGCGTCCACGCGGGCCGGCCGGTCGCCGGGCCGGCGGGCGGAACTCGGCCGGCTGGCGGAGGTCGCCGCCCTCGTCGGCCTCGTGGTGACCCAGCCGCTGCTGGACGTCCTCGGCCGCAGCCCGGACTTCTTCCTGTTCCACCGGGCGGACCGGCGCGAGATCCTGCTGCTGGTCGCACTGGTCGTCCTGGTGCCCACGGCGGCCGTGGCGCTGCTCGGCGCGCTGTCCCGGCTGGCCGGGCGGGCCGCCCGCTCGGTGACGCACAGCCTGCTGGTCGGGCTGCTGCTCGCCGCCCTGGCCGTGCAGGTCGGCCGGCACGGTACGCCGCTGCGGGGCGTACCGCTGCTGCTGGTGGCGGCGGTGGCCGGCGCCGCCGGGGCGGTCGCGCACCGGCGGTGGCGCGGGCCCGGGCGGGTGCTGCGGCTGGCCGCCGCCGGCCCGCTGCTGTTCGTGGGGCTGTTCCTGTTCGCCTCGCCCACCTCCACGGTGGTGCTGCCCCGCGGCGAGGGCGGCGCGGCCGGGGCGGCCGGGCCCGGCAACCACCCGCCGGTCGTGGTGCTGGTCCTCGACGAGCTGCCGCTGGTCTCCCTGCTCGGACCGGACGGGCGGGTCGACGCCGCCCGGTACCCGCACTTCGCCGAGTTGGCCGCCGGCTCCACCTGGTACCGCAACGCCACCGGCGTCGCCGGCTGGACGCCGTACGCGTTGCCGGCGATGCTCACCGGTCGGTACCCGCAGCGCGCGGCGGCGCCGCACTACTCGCAGTACCCGGACAACCTCTTCACCGCCTTCGGCGGCCTGTACGACATCCGCGCCGAGGAGAGCATCACCCGGCTCTGCCCGCCCAGCCGGTGCGAGTCGCCGGTCACCCCGGAGCAGGGGATGGGTGTGCTCGTCCGGGAGACCGGCGGGCTGCTGCGCCGCCTCGCCGGCCCCGTGGACAGCCGGGTCGACCCGGAGGACTCCTACCGGGAGCGCACCCGAGCCGAGGCGGGCATCGACGACGCCGAGCCGGTGCCGGCGGACCCGAAGTTCCGGTGGGACAGCCTGAACGCCAACCAGCCGGCCCGGTTCACCAGTTTCCTGGCCGGACTGCGGCCGGCGTCCCGGCCCACGCTGCACTTCCTGCACCTGCTGATGCCGCACTCCCCGTGGGCGTACCTGCCGTCCGGGTCGCGCTACGACGCCCCGGAGGACCTGCCGAACGACGGCGACGGCTGGGTGGAGTTGGCCCACCGGCGCCACCTCGCGCAGCTCGGCTACACCGACCGGCTGATCGGGGAGACCCTGCGCACCCTGCGGGAGCGCGGCCTCTACGACGAGGCCCTGCTGGTGGTCACCGCCGACCACGGGGTCAGCTTCACCAAGGGCGCCCAGGGGCGCGGGATGGACGCCCTCCGGGCCGCCCCGGACGAGGTCGCCTGGGTGCCGATGTTCGTCAAGACCCCGGGGCAGCGCGCCGGGCGGGTCGACGACCGGAACTGGCAGCACGTCGACCTGCTGCCCACCATCGCCGACGAGGCCGCCATCCGGCTGCCCTGGCGGGTCGACGGCCGGTCCGCCCGCGAGGCCCCGCGCGCCGAGACGGGCAAGGTCTTCTACGACCGCCCCGGGGAACCGACGCCCATACCCGGCGGTGTGCCGGCCCCGCCCGCACCGCCCGCGCCCCACCCGCTCGTGGGCACCGCCGTCGGCGACCGTCCGAACGGCGGCACCGCCCGCGTCGCCGGCCTGTCCGGGTTCCGGGCCGTCGACCCGGACACCGGCCGGCTGCCGGCGGCGGTCTGGGGCGACGTGCCGGACGAGGTGCCCTCCGGCACTCTGCTGGCCGTCGCCGTCAACGGCCGGGTCGGCGCCGTCGTGCCGGTGGTCCCCCGGGACGCCGGCGGTCGCCGCTTCGCCGCCCTGGTCACCGACGACCGGCTCTTCCACGCCGGGGCGAACCGGCTGGACGTCTACCGCGTCGCCGCCGACGGGACGCTGCGCCGGCTCGACCTGTCCTGAGGCGCTCCGGCCCGCCCGCGACGGGCGCGCCCTGCCCACCGCGGCGCGCGCCCTGCCCGCCTGTGACGGCGGCCGGCCGGTAGCGTTCCCATGCCCACGCGGGCACGGGCGGCCCGCCGTGCCCGAAATGGACGGGGTTTCCCGGCCCGCTGGTCGGGAATCGGGTGACGCAGACCTCACCGCCGAACCACGGCGGGCGGTATCCCCGCGACCGTGATTACGGTAAAAGCGAAGGCAATTCAACGCAGATCTGCCGGCGAAGCGAGGGACCACATGACGGAAGTCAAGCTCGATCACCCCGGTGGGCAGCTTTCGATGCCGGTGCAATCCGCGGTCGAGGGCCCCGCCGGCATCGGGGTGGGCAAGCTGCTCAAGGAAACCGGGATGACGACGTACGACCCTGGTTTCGTCAACACCGCGGCCTGCTCGTCCGCGATCACCTACATCGACGGCGACGCGGGCATCCTGCGTTACCGCGGGTACCCGATCGAGCAGCTCGCGGAGAAGTCCTCGTTCCTGGAGGTCTCCTATCTGCTGATCTACGGTGAGCTGCCGAGCCAGCAGCAGCTGACCGAGTTCACCGAGCGGATCCGGCGGCACTCCCTGCTGCACGAGGAGATGCGCCGCTTCTTCGACGGCTTCCCGCGCGACGCGCACCCGATGGCGGTGCTCTCCTCGGCCGTGAGCGCCATCTCGACCTTCTACCAGGACAGCCTGGACCCGTTCGACTCCTCGCACGTCGAGATGTCCACGGTCCGGCTGATGGCGAAGGTCCCCACCATCGCCTCGTACGCCTACAAGAAGTCGATCGGCCAGCCGCTGCTGTACCCGGACAACTCGCTGGGCTACGTGGAGAACTTCCTGCGGATGACCTTCGGCGTGCCGGCGGAGCCGTACGAGGTCGACCCGGTCACGGCCAAGGTGCTGGACATGCTGTTCATCCTGCACGCCGACCACGAGCAGAACTGCTCCACCTCGACCGTGCGGCTGGTCGGCTCCAGCAACGCCAACCTCTTCGCCTCGGTCTCGGCCGGCGTGAACGCGCTCTTCGGCCCGCTGCACGGTGGCGCCAACCAGGCCGTGCTGGAGATGCTGGAGAAGATCCAGGCCGACGGCGGCGACGTCGCGTCCTTCGTCCGCAAGGTGAAGGACAAGCAGGACGGCGTGAAGCTGATGGGCTTCGGCCACCGGGTCTACAAGAACTACGACCCGCGCGCGGCGATCGTGAAGAACGCGGCCCAGGACGTGCTCGGCCGGATGGCCAAGCCGGACCCGCTGCTGGACATCGCGATGCAGCTCGAGGAGATCGCGCTGGCCGACGACTTCTTCGTGTCCCGCAAGCTCTACCCGAACGTGGACTTCTACACCGGCCTGATCTACAAGGCCATGGGCTTCCCGACCAAGATGTTCACGGTGCTCTTCGCGCTGGGCCGGCTTCCCGGCTGGATCGCCCAGTGGCGCGAGATGATCAACGACCCGGAGACCAAGATCGGCCGCCCGCGGCAGATCTACACCGGCTCCCCGGAGCGGGCGTACGCCCCGTTCTCGGAGCGCTGACCTCCGCCCCGCGCACCGCACACAGGCCGCCGACCCCGCGAGGGTTCGGCGGCCTGTCGCGCTGCGGGGGAGGGGCGGGGCGTGCCGGTCGCGCCCTGTCGAGCTGCCCCGCTGACGAGACCACCCAGACGGCACGTGACGAGTGCGGTGCCCGTTAGCCGGCCGGGTCCCCGCGCCGGTCAGCGCAGGCCGGCGGCGGCCAGCAGGTTGCCCTCCGCGATGGCCGGCAGGGCGCGGCCCCGGGTCATCCGCTCGGCGGCCCGCTCGGCGGTGAATGCCGGCGCCGTGGCGATCGCCGCGGCGTAGGCGGCGGCCGTGCGGTGCGCGATCGCCGTCCAGCCGTACCGCTCGTGGACCATGGCGTGGGCGCGGCGGGCCAGCTCGCGGGCCCGCTCCCGGTCCGACAGCAGGGCATGCACGGCGTCGGTCAGCCCGTCCGGGTCGTGCGGCCGGAAGGTCATCCCGGTGACGCCCGGCTCGACGATCTCGGCCAGCCCGCCGGTCGCGGCGACCGCCAGGGGCGCGCCGGCGGCGGCGCCCTCCAGGGCCACCATGCCGAACGGCTCGTAGATGCTCGGCACCGCGAAGCAGTCCGAGGCGGCCATCACCGCGGGCAGGTCGGTGCCGCCGAGGAAGCCCGGGAGGCTGACCGTGCCGGCCAGGCCGAGACGGTGCACCTCGGCCTCCAGTTCGCCGCGGTACGGGCCGTCGCCGACGATGACCGCGCGCAGCCCGGGGTGCCGCTCGCGCAGCCGGGGAAGCCCGGCGATCAGGTGCTGCACGCCCTTCTCGTAGACCAGCCGGCCGGCGAAGGTGACCAGTGGGCCATCCCCGGCGAACCGGGCGCGGGCCTGTGCCACCGCGGCCGCCGGCGCCCGCCAGCGGTGCGGCTCCACGCCGTTGGGCACCACGTCGACCCGGCCGGCCGGCACGCCGAACAGCCCGGTCACCTCGTCGCGCATGTAGCCGGAGCAGACGATCACCCGTCCGGACTCGCCGGCCAGCCAGTGCTCGACGCCGTGGATGGTGCGGTTCATCTCCTCCGGCAGCCAGCCCTGGTGCCGGCCGGCCTCGGTGGCGTGGATGGTGCTGACCA
>NZ_JBEYTP010000056.1:0-35460 GCF_040643125.1 Micromonospora sp. NPDC047465 | reverse complement strand
CGGGGGTGTGGGGGGGGGGGGCCCGGGGGGGGGGGGGGGGCGCGCCGGCCCCGGGGGGGGGGGGGGGCCCGGGGGGGCCCCCCCCCCCCCCCCCGGCCCGGGTCGGTCAGGACCAGGGGGCCGTCGGATACCAGGGGATGATCTCGCGGCGGGCGAGGATCCGCACGTCCCAGTAGAGGAACGTGAAGGCGCCGGCCACGATGAACGCGACCGCGGTCAGGGTCGCCAGTCGGGTCGGCCGGGCGCTGAACCACCGTTGCAGGCGGGAACCGGCGAGCCAGGCCAGCAGCAGGAACAGCACCGCCATGATGACGATGTTGCCGATCGACTGGAGGGTAAACGCCGCGGCCCCGTAGAGCGGGCTGCCGCTCTCGGCGGCGTCGCGGAACATCTGCCGGAACAGCGCGAACGGCCGGCCGATGAGGAAGCCGGCGATCAGCACGCCCATGAAGACCATCGGCACGTTGGGATGCCGCTGGGCGATCCGGGCGAACGGATCCGGCACCACGCCGAGTGCGGCCAGGCCGAGGTAGATCATGATGAGCCCGATCAGGCCGAAGACCACCATCGACTGGATGCTCCGCGGCGACAGGCTGCCGGGGCTGTTGCTGGCGGTGGAGAACTGCGGCATCGACGTTCCGACGAAGCCCACGATCGCGCCGTACGTGGCCGACACCGCGATCATGCCGACCGACATCCAGCCCAGTGGCTTCAGCGGTTGCACGAACCTGCTGAGCCTGCTGCCGGTGGTGCCGGTCAGCGGGGCGAGGGCGCCGAACGCGGCGATGTTGCAGGCGGTGAACGTGCCGGCGATCCCGGAGACGAAGGCGAACAGCACGCCGGCCGCGACGCCCTGGATGGGGGTCTCCTTGGCGTCGTGGCCGAGCAGGGTGTTGGCGACGTTGTCGCCGATGGTCCGGTCGACGAACTCCGCCGACCAGATCACGGTCAGCAGGAAGCCGCCGAGGACGCTGAGCAGGATGATCAGCCCGCGTCGCCGGGGGAAGTGCCCGGTGACGAACGCGGACGTGCCGGTCTGCGCGGTGTCGGGCCGGATCCGGACGGGTACGTCGGGTTGCTGGGGGGACCGCTGGGTCTGCGTCACGTGCGCTCCTCAGGGGTGGGGGGTGGAACCCGGGCGCGACCGCCGACGGTGGCGACGGCGCCCGCGACCGGCGAACGGGGGCACCGGTCGGCCTGGACGCACCCGCCCGACCCCTCCTACCAGCAACGAATCGTGCGGGATCGATGTCCGCGTCTCATCATGGGGCGCTTCCGGTCGCGGGGGTTCTTCCGCCCTGCGCAATCGCGCCGGGTGATCGACCGGTGCCCCAAAGTGCCCGCGCCGATCCCGCCGGTCGCCCTGCCCGCCCTGGTCAGGGCAGCGGCCACTCGTGGACCGGCCGGTTGCTGTGCATCAGCGTCACGTAGTGCCGCACCACCTCGCGCAGCGCCTCCGGCCGGTCGAGGTGGTCGGTGGACTCCAGCCGGTGCAGGGTCTCCACCTGCCAACTCGCGCCGTTGCGCCCCGTCAGGCAGCGCTGCTCGATGATGCCGAGCAGCCGGTCGCGCTCGCCCGGGTCCAGGCCCCACCGGTCCAGTCCGTGGTGGGCCAGCGGCAGCAGCCGCCGCAGCACCAGCTCGGTGACCGGGAGGTAGCCCAGGCCGGGCCAGAAGACCTGGGCGTCGATGCCGTGGCGGGCGCAGCTGGTGAAGTTCTCCTCGGCGGCGCTGAAGGACATCTGCGACCACAGTGGCCGGTCGGCCTCGGCGAGCGCCCGGACCAGGCCGAAGTAGAAGGCGCCGTTGGCGATGGTGTCGAGCACGGTCGGCCCGGCCGGCAGCACCCGGTTCTCCACCCGCAGGTGCGGGCGACCCTTGAGCACGTCGTAGACGGGCCGGTTCCACCGGTAGACGGTGCCGTTGTGCAGGCGCAGCTCGGCGAGCTTGGGCACGCCGCCGGCGGCGAGGGCCTCGGCCGGGTCCTCCGGGTCGCAGACCGGCAGCAGCGCCGGGAAGTAGCGGACGTTCTCCTCGAACAGGTCGAACACGGTGGTGATCCAGCGTTCCCCGAACCAGACCCGGGGGCGTACGCCCTGCGCCTTGATCTCTTCGGCGCGGGTGTCCGTGGCCTGCTGGAACAGCGGGATGCGGGTCTCCCGCCACAGCTCGCGGCCGAAGAACAGCGGCGCGTTGGCGCCGAGCGCCACCTGGATGCCGGCGATCGCCTGGGCGGCGTTCCAGTAGTCGGCGAACTGGGCGGGGCTGACCTGGAGGTGGAACTGGGTGCTGGTGCAGGCCGCCTCCGGTGTGATCGTGTCGGCGGTGACGGCGAGCCGCTCCACCCCGTTGATCGCGATCCGCAGGTCCTCGCCCCGGGCCGCGAAGATCTGCTCGTTGAGCAATTCGTAGCGGGGGTTGGCCGACAGCGTCGCCGCGGTCAGGTGCTCGGGGCGCAGCGTCGGCAGGATGCCGATCATGACCATGTGGGCGCCGATGGCGCGGGCCTTCTGCTCGGCGGCGTTCAGGCTGGCCCGCACGTGCTCCTCGAACTCGGCGGTGCCGGTGCCGGTCAGCCGGCGGGGCGCCACGTTGATCTCCACGTTGAACTGGCCCAGCTCGGTCTGGAAGCTCTGGTCGGCGACGGCGGCCAGCACGTCGGCGTTGCGCATGGCGGGCATCGAGTCCCCGTCGACCAGGTTGAGTTCGATCTCCAACCCGGTCATCGGCCGGTCGACGTCGAACCGCGACTCGCGCAGCATCTCGGCGAACACGTCGAGGCAGCGGCGCACCTTCTCCCGGTAGCGGGCCCGATCCTCGCGACTGAAGGTCCGCACGCCTACTTCCTCGCCCATGGTCACCACCCTGTCACCGCTGGTCCCCTAAACCTCGCACGCCACGTCGGGGCCGGGGAAGACCTGAGGACCTCTTCTCTACCCAGCGGGGCTCCCGGTGATCCCCGTCGCCCGCGTGCCGGTCGCGCCCGGGCGCGACCGGGGTCACCGATAGCATGGCCGGCGGCGAGAGGTGGAGATGCTGATGCGCGAGAAGGTGACCCGGTTGTTCGTGGTGGCGGCGATCGCCGAGGCGATCTCCTGGGCCGCCCTGCTGGCCGGCATGGCGGTGAAGTACGGCCCGCCCGCCAACGAGTTGGGCGTGCAGATCTTCGGGCCGATCCACGGCGGCCTGTTCATCGCGTACGGCGTGCTGGTGCTCGCGGTGGCCCGCCTGCGCCGGTGGAGCCTGCTGGCGACCGGGGTGGCCCTGGCCTGTGCCGTGCCGCCCTTCGCCACGCTCGCCTTCGAGCGTTGGGCGCGGCGGCGCGGCATGCTCGACACCGCCCGCGAGCCCGCCCGCGAGGCCGCCCCGGTCGGCTGACCCGCCCGACCCGGGCGGCTACCCGGCGAGGAAGGCGGACAGCTCGGCGGCGAGCTGTCCCGGTGCCTCCTCGGCCATGTGGTGGCCCGACTCGACCGGTGCGGCCCGCACGTCGTCGGCCCACTCCCGCCAGATCGCGGCGGGGTCGCCGTAGAGGTCCACCATGTCGTCCCGCGTGGACCACAGGAAGAGCACCGGGCAGGTGATCCGCCGGCCGGCGGCGCGGTCGGCGTCGTCGGCCGCCCGGTCCGGGCCGAGGCCCGCCCGGTAGTCCTCGCACATGGCGTGCACGGTCGCCGGGTCGTGGATGGCCCGGCGGTAGTCGGCGTACGCCTCCTCGCCCATCTCGGCGGGGGAGCCGCCGTACCAGGCGTCCGGGTCGGCGTTGATCACCTGCTCGGCGGGCTTGTCGAGCTGGCCCAGGAAGAACCAGTGCCACCACCGGGCGGCGAACCGGGCGTCGGCGCGGGCCAGGGCCGCCCCGATCGGCACCCCGTCGAGCACCCCGAGGCGGCTGACCCGGTCGGGGTGGTCCAGCGCGGTGCGCATCGCCACGTAGCAGCCCCGGTCGTGCCCCACCACGGCCGCGCGGTCGTGGCCGAGGGCGTCGAGCAGCGCCACGACGTCGCCCGCCATGGCCCGCTTCGAGTACGGCGTGTGGTCGGGGGTGCTCGGCGGCGTCGACGAGCCACCGTAGCCGCGCAGGTCCGGGCAGATGACCGTGTGCCGCTCGACGAGCAGCGGCGCCACCCGGTGCCAGGTGGCGTGGGTGCGGGGATGGCCGTGCAGCAGCACCACCGGCGACCCGGACCCGCCGTGGCGTACGCGCAGGCGTACCGGCCCGAGGTCGATCTCGTCGAGCGTGAATCCGGCGAACATGGCGCCTGCGGTGCCCGGGCGCGCGGGGCGCGAAACGTCGGATCAGCGCCGGGCGCGCGAGCCAGGCCGGTGCCGGGTGCGAGATGTCGGGTCAGCGCCGGGCGCGCGACTCAGGTGAGCGCGGCCCAGGCGAGCAGGGCGGCGACCAGTAGCCCGCCCAGTGCCGCCTGGAGCAGCAGCGGCGGCCCGAGGTGCGACCACAGCGTGGCGGTGCGCGGGGTGAGCAGCTGCCCGGTCGTCAGGTTGACGATCCGCTCGATCTTCGGCGGCAGGTCGGGGTCGCCCTGCCGGCGCAGCGTGAGCTGCACGTGGTCGGCGGGGTGCAGGGCGCTCTGCGGCAGGTGCCCGTGCAGTTCGACCTCGCAGAGCTGCCCGGCGGAGTCGCGCAGCCGCACCGGGGTGACCAGGTATTCCGGGCCCTTCTTCAGGTCCTTGAACCGCCGCCGGGCCGCGCCGGAGCCGGCGGAGAACAGGGACCGGACCACCGCCGCCAGCAGCCCGGCCACCCCGGCCGCCGCGAGCACCGCGACCAGCACCGGCTGGCCGACCCGCACCTCGCGCGGGTAGCCGTCGAGCAGGCGGACGATTCGGCCGGTGACGATCCGGTCGGTGGGGTGGACGATCCGCCGGATATGGAGGTCGCTGTCCATGGTCACCACCCAGAGTCCGGTTGCGTTCACCGATGGTATCGGCCATCCGGCCTGAACGACGTGAATGAATCCTGGTCACGCGCTCACGGCGGCCAGGTGACAACCGGACCGGCGCGGGTAAGCGGGGGGCCGAGCTGGAAAGGGGTCGAGCATGCAGCTGTCCTTCCTGCGCCCGCTCTACGACCGGCCGGGGCCGTGGGTCTCGGTGTACCTGGACGCCTCCGCCAACACCCAGGACGCCCACCCGGCGCTCGATCTGCGGTGGCGGGCCCTGCGCAACCAACTCCAGGAACAGCGCGCCGACGTGGACACGATCGACGCGGTCGAACGGGTCGTCCGCGGGCACGACCCGATGCCGGGGGACTACGGCCTGGCGGTCTTCGGCACCCGGGGCCGGGTGGTGCTGTCGGAGTACCTCTCCGCCCCGCCGCTGCGGGACCTCGCCGCGTTCACCTCCCTGCCGCACGTGATGCCGCTGCTGGCGCAGCGCGGCGAGCAGGTGGCGTGGGTGCGGGTGCTGGCCGACCGGACCGGGGCCGACGCCATGGCGATCAGCGCCGGCGGCGTGCCGCGCCGCGCCCACGTGACCGGCCGGGAGGACTTCCAGTTGCGCCGGGTGAAGCCCGGCGGCTGGTCCCAGTCGCGGTACCAGCGCGCCGCCATGGAGGCCTGGCACCACAACGCCGGCGACGTCACCGCGGCGACGGTGGAGCTGGCCGAGAAGGTCGGCGCGGACGTGGTGGTGGTCGCCGGCGACGTGCGGGCCACCGGCGTGATCGCCGCCCAGATGCCGCAACGCTGGCAGGACGTCGTGGTCCGCACCGACGCCGGCTCCCGGGCCGGCGGCGCCGACCAGACGCTCCTGGACGACCTCACCGTGCAGACCATCGCCGAGGTGGCCGACCAGCGGATCACCGCCGCGCTGGACCGGTTCGGCATGCAGGAGGACGTCGGCGCCGGGCTGGAGGCGGTGGTCTCCGCGCTGCAACGCAACCAGGTCGACACCATGCTCATCGTCGACGACCCGTCGGCGACCGGGGAGCTGTGGATCGGGCCGGATCCGACAGCGATCGCCACCGACCCGCGGCAACTCGCCGACATGTCGGTCCGCGACCCGGAGAAGGTCCGTGCCGACGCCGCGCTCGTGCGCGCCCTGGTCGGCACCGAGGCCGAGCTGACCGTGCTCGGCCCGGACGAGGCGCCGGAGCTGGCCGACGGCGTCGGGGCGGTGCTGCGGTACGTCGACGCCGCCACGCCGGGGCGTGGCAATGCCTGAGCGGACGGTGGCCGACCTGGTGGTCGAGCGGCTCCGCGCCTGGCGGGTGCCACGGGCCTTCGGCTACCCCGGGGAGGCCATCGCCCCCGTCGTCGAGGCGCTCGACGCCTCGGGCGGGGACCCGGCGTTCGTCCCCGCCCGGCACGAGGAGACCGCCTCCTACATGGCCACCGGGCACGCCAAGTTCACCGGCGGGATCGGGGTCTGCCTGGCCACGCAGGGGCCGAGCGCCGTCCAACTGCTCAACGGGCTCTACGACGCCAAGCTGGACAGCAAGCCGGTGGTGGCCATCGTCGGCGAGGACGTCTCCGGCCCGCTCGGCGGCGCCCACCAGGAGATCGGGCTGAGCCGGCTGTTCGGCGACGTGTGCAACCAGTTCGTCCGGTACGGCCGCACCCCCGCCGGGGTGCCGGCCCTGCTCGACCAGGCGTTCCGCACCGCCGCGGCCACCCGCAGCCCGGTCTGCGTGGTGCTGCCGCGCCAGTTGCAGGAGATCGCGGTGCCCGACCTGCAACCCCAGGCGGCGGGCGTGCTCGCGGCGACGCCCGGGGAGCCGCTGGCCCGGGTGCTGCCGCACGACGTCGACCTGGAGGCGGCCGCCCAACTGCTCGCCAACGGCCGCCGCACCGCCATCCTGGTCGGGCAGGGCGCCCGGGGCGCGGCGGAGGACATCGTCGCCCTCGCCGACCGGCTCGGCGCCGGGGTGGCGGCCTCGCTGCTCGGCAAGCCGGTGCTCGACGAGCGGCTGCCCTTCCACGCGGGCGTGCTCGGCGAGGTCGGCACCCCGGCCGCCGCCGAGCTGATGGGCGGCTGCGACACCCTGCTGCTGGTCGGCACGAACGACCCGTGGACGGACTACTTCCCGATGCCGGGGCAGGCCCGCACCGTGCAGATCGACATCGACGGGCGCCGGATCGGCACCCGCTACCCCGTGGACGTGCCGCTGGTGGGGGACGCCGCGGAGACGCTGCGGGCGTTGCTGGCCAGGGTGCCGGAGCGGCCCAACGCCCGCTGGCGGGAGACCGTGGAGGGCTCGGTCGACCGCTGGCGGGCCGAGCGCGCCGACCGGGCCGCCGCCCCCGCCGAGCCGGTGAACCCGCAGCTCGTGGTGCAGGAACTCGCCACCCGGGTGCCGCGGCGCGGGGCGGTCGCGGTGGACGTCGGCTCGGTCATCTACTGGTACGCCCGGCACCTGGAACTGCCCCCGGGAGTGAACGCGCAGCTCTGCGGCACACTCGGCTCGATGGGCTGCGCCCTGCCGTACGCCGTGGCCGCCAAGCTCGCCGCCCCGGACCAGCCGGTGATCGCCCTGCTCGGCGACGGCGCCATGCAGCTCAACGGGCTGGCCGAGTTGGTCACCGTGGCGCACCACTGGCAGGAGTGGCGCGATCCCCGCCTGGTGGTGCTGGTGCTCAACAACCGGGACCAGTCCGGCATGGGCGGGGGCCGTCCGCCGTCCACCGACCCCGCGCGCCGCCGCCCCGACGTCCCGTACGCCGGCTGGGCCCGCCTGCTCGGGCTGCACGGGGTTCGGGTCGACCGGCCGGAACTGGTGGGGGCGGCCTGGGACGAGGCGCTCGCCGCCGACCGCCCGTGCGTGGTGGAGGCGGTGGTCGACCCGGCCGTACGACTGGCGCCTCCCGAGCCGGCGTTCGCGGACCTGCGCGGCGTCTTCGCCGAGGGCGACGCCGCCCGGCGGGTCCGCGACCGGATGCTCACCGCCGGGGTGACCGTGGAGACCGAGGACCTCGTTTAGCCGCCCGGCGGGCGGGCATGAGGACCGGCAGTCAGACGCGGGAGGTCGCCTTGTCCGAGCCCACCGATCGCCGGTACGGTCCCGCGCGCCTGCCGGAGCCCCGCGGACCGGTCTCGGCGGCGGTGCTGGACGCGCTGCGGCAGGAGCCGCACGACCTGCCGGCCGGGCTCGGCGCTCGGCTCGACCCGGTCGACCCGCTCACCGACGAGGACCTCCAGCTCACCCTCTTCTGCTGCTACGAGCTGCACTACCGGGGCTGGCGGGGCGTCGACGAGGACTGGGAGTGGCAGCCGTCCCTGCTCGCGCTGCGCGCGTACGCCGAACGGGTCTTCGAGGCGGCGGTGCGGGCGCTCGTGGGGCCGCTGCCGGCGGTGCCGCCCGGCGGCGTGCCGGCGGCCCTCGCGGACGTGGTCGCCGCGGACGCCGGGCCGTCGCTCGCCGGGCACCTCCAGCGCCGGGCGTCGCTGGCGCAGTTCCGGGAGTTCGTCACCCACCGCTCGATCTACCACCTGCGGGAGGCGGACCCGCACAGCTGGGCCCTGCCGCGCCTCGGCGGTCCGGCGAAGGCCGCCCTGGTGGAGATCCAGACGGACGAGTACGGCAACGGGCGGCTGGACCGGATGCACGCCGAGCTGTTCCGGGTGACCCTGGACCGCCTGGGGCTGGACACCGGATACGCCGCCCACCTGGACGCGGTGCCGGCGGTCACCCTGGCCACCAACAACCTGATGTCGCTGTTCGGGCTGCACCGGCGGCTGCGCGGGGCGCTGCTGGGGCACCTCGCCGCGTACGAGATGACCTCGTCGCTGCCGAACCGCCGGTACGGCAACGGGCTGCGCCGGCTCGGCCTGGACGAGGCGGCCACCCGCTTCTACGACGAGCACGTGGAGGCCGACGCGGTGCACGAGCAGATCGCCGCGCACGACCTGTGCGGCGGCCTGGTCCGGGTGGAGCCGGGGCTCGCCCCCGACGTGCTCCTCGGTGCCGCCGCCGCGCTGGCGGTGGACCGGCTCTTCGCCGCGCACCTGCTCGACGCCTGGGCCGCCGGCCGCACCTCGCTGCGCCCGACCACCGGCCCGCCCCGGGTCACGCTGCGGGAGTCCCCCCGGGCCGGCGCGGCCCACCCTCCGCGCCTCTCCGATCCACCGCTCGTCGATCTCGCACTCTCGGCCCCCGTCACGGGTTGTCCATCCTGATCCGTCGGGACGCCGATGCGGGATCGCGGGGGTGGGGCGGGGTCAGGTCTGCCGGTCGGTGCCGGCGCGGAAGCCGATCGCCTTGTGCGTGCCGTCGCAGAAGGGCTTGAGCGCGGACTTGCCGCACCGGCACAGCGCCACCGTGCCCCGCCGCGCGTCGATGGTCTCGCCGTCCGGGGTGAGCAGGGCGAAGTCGCCCCGGACCAGCAGCGGGCCGTCCTGGTAGGGGGTGATGGTGGCCGCCGCGGCGGGCGTGTCGTCGTCTGCGCGCATGGGCGCTCATGTGCCCGCCGTCCCGGCGCCGAAACCCCTGGTCACGGCTCGGATGCGGGGCTGGCGGCGGGGACGGCGGCAACCGCCCGGATCTTCTGATTACTCCCGCCCGGTGGGGGATGCCCCGTTTGAACCCCATCGGGACGGGAAGCCGGGCCGCGTGGTGAGCGAACGAGGCAAGGTGGGGCCGGTGCACAAGGTGCGCAAGGGGCTCACGGCCGACGGTGCCGGACTGGCGGGCGACCGGGTGGTGGCCGCCGGCAGCGCCGCCCGCGTCCTGGTGGCCGCCACCGCGCGGGCGCTGCGCGGCACCGACTGCGCCGACCTGGGACACCCCGGACACCCCGGCCCACTGTCGCGGTTCACCGGCGCGCCCGAGCCGGTCCGGCGGGCGGCGGTGGTCCGGGCCGCCGGTCGGGTGGCGCTCACCCCCGGCCAGACGGCCGAGGTCGACGCCGAGCGGATCGCCCGCTGGTTCGCCGACCAGTACCCCCGCCGCCGCTACCCGGGCGCCCTGCTCGGCTCCCCGCACGGGGCCGCCGCGCACCTGGCGATGGCGCTCGGCGTGCCCTGGCTGCCCGCCGGGTTCGAGATGAGCGTGCACTGGGCCCAGGGCGCCGTGGACAGGCCGCAGGCCGCCCTCGACCACGGAGCGGCGCTGACGGCCCGCCTGCTCGCCGGCAACCCCGACCTGCACGTACGTCAGGTGCACTGCCCCGCCAGCCGGGGCGCGCTGGCCGGCGCCACGGTGTCGCTCGCGGCCCGGTGGCGGTCCCTGCCGGCCGCGTACGCGCGGTTCCTGGCCGACCTGCTGGAGCCGGGCGCACCGGTGCTGCTGCTGCGCGACGTCCGCACCTGGCCGGTGTTCGACTCCGCGCCCGGCCACAGCTTCCAGGTCGGCTGCCCGGGCAGCGGCCTGGACCCGGTGGACTTCCACCCGGACAGCCACGCCCTGCGCCAGGTGCTCCGCTCCGCCGGCGGGGACGGCGCGCACTGGCAGCCGCCGGAGGTCTGCGCGCCACCCGCCCCGGCCGAACACGGCGTGGAGTCCGGTTTCGAGGACGGTGCCCGCGAGTGGACCGCCCGGCACCGGCATCCGCTGCACCGCGTGCTCGTCCCGTGGCCGGGCGCGCTGAGCGCCGCGACCGCCGACCTGTACCGGCGCTGGCTGCGCGCGGCCGGCAAGACCGGCAACCGGCTGGTGGTGGAGTGCGGCAGGCTGCTCGACCCGTGGCAGGTGGTGCGGGCCGGCATGGTGCCGTACTGGTGCGAGAACGCCACCCGGCGCAGCGTGGAGGGGGTGGAGTGGTGGCTCGCCGGCAGCGAGCCGTTCAGCTCGGTGGACGTCCTGCCCGAGCCGCCCGGCCTGCGGTCGCCGGCGCTCGCCGGGTTGCCGCAATGGCTGGCCGTCGCCGGTTTCGGCCGCCGTCGGCGGGCGCTGGACCGCACCTCGGCGCGGGGCTACCCGGTCACCTCCGTGCCCACCCGCCGGGCCACCGAGGTGCTGCGGGCCCAGCCGTACGACCTGCCGACGCCGCCGCCGATGACCGTCGCCGAGGCACTCGCGGCACTGCGCGACACCGGCGCCCACCAGGGATTGCTGATCTGTTGAACCAGCCCTGTCGAAACATCCTCGCGAAACCGGGGTCCCGTGATTGAGTACCTACGGAGCGGGAACACCGCTGGCTGCGACGGCCTGATCACGCCGTCCGGCGCGGCGTCGTCGCCCGCTGGCATCCCAGTCATGTGACCCACTTCCGGCCCGGTGCGTGGTGCGACCACGCGCGCGCACGACCGGTTTCCTGAATCCGGGCGGGGGACCTTCCTGAGGGAGGCGCGGATGTTCGGACAGAGCACCACAACCACACCACCTCCGACCGATCGGGGCCTGGAGGACCTGGACGCGGCTGCGCTGGCGTACGCGGCCCGGATCGAGGGTCTGCCGCCCGAACGGCGCCAGGAGGCGCGTGACGACCTGGTTCGGTTCGCCCTGCCGTTCGCCGGCCGACTCGCCCGCCGGTACCGGGGGCGGGGGGAGCCGCTGGAGGATCTGGAGCAGGTCGCCCGCCTCGGCCTGGTCAACGCCGTCGACCGGTACGACCCCGAGCGGGGCTCGTTCACCGCGTACGCCGCGATCACCATCGTCGGCGAGATCAAGCGCCACTTCCGCGACCGTACCTGGGGCGTACACGTGCCCCGCCGGCTGCGCGACCTGATCCTGGAGGTGGGGCAGGCGACCGCCGCGCTGACCAGCGAGCTGTCCCGGGCCCCGTCGGTCGCCGAGCTGGCGGCGCGGCTGGAGACGCCGGAGGAGGAGATCCTGGCCGCGCTGGAGTCGGCGGCCGGCTACAGCCCGGCCTCGCTCAACGCCCCCGTCGGCGGGGAGAGTTCGGCCGAGTTCGGCGACCTGGTCGGCGAGTCCGACAACGCGCTGGAGTCCGTCGACGACCGGGTGACCGTCAGCGGGCTGCTGCACAGGCTGCCCTGGCGGGAGCGGCGCATCCTGGCCATGCGCTTCTACGGCAACCAGACCCAGGCGGAGATCGCCGCCCGGTTCGGCATCTCCCAGATGCACGTCTCGCGGCTGCTGTCGCGGGCGCTGACCTGGCTGCGCCAGGCGATGCTCGCCGACGCCCCGCCGCCGTGGCAGAACGGCGCGGCCGAGTCGGACAGCACGAAGACCCGCATCTCCGTGAAGCAGAACGGCGACCGGGTGGTCGTGGAGGTCGGCGGGGAGGTCGACCGGGACGGCGCGGACCAGCTCCGCAGGGCCATGCTGGAGGCGGTGACCGGCCAGCCCGCCGAGGTGGTGGTGGACCTGGTCGGCGCGGGCGGCTTCGACGCTGGCGGCATCGCCGCGCTGATGGCCGGCCGCGAGGCCGCCGCCCGCACCGGGGTGCCGCTGCGGCTGACCCGGGTCCAGCCGGCCGTGCGCCGCTCGCTCAGCGCGGCGGGACTGGCCCCGACGCGGGACAACTGACGCGCGCCGGCACCTGCCGGCCAGACGACGGAAAGGGCCGGCGTACGGTGCGCCGGCCCCTTTCGCGTACGCCCGCTCAGCGCTCCGGGGTGTCGTCGGGCTCGCGCGGGTGCCGCCAGCGGCCTTTCTCCGGCGGTTCCGGCTGAACGCCAGGCCGGGGCTCCTCCGGCGCGTCGGTGTACTCGAAGCTGGGCCGGCGCACGTCCTCGGGCTCCGGCACGTCCACCGGGCGGGCCCCGGACTGCGGCGCGGGGTGGTAGCCGGCCGCTTCCCGTGCGCCGTGCGCCCCCTCGGCGGCCGGCGCCTCGGGCAGGTGCTTCTCGCGGTGCAGCTCTTCGCGGAACTGCTGCGGCGGCTTGGTGGTGCGCTGGGGCAGGTCCCGGCCGAGGTCGGCGACCAGCGGGCCGTACTTGGCGTCGAACGCGGGGCGCTCGGAGCGGATCCGGGGCATCCGGTCGAAGTTGCGCAGCGGCGGCGGGCAGGTGGTGGCCCACTCCAGGGAGTTGCCGTAGCCCCAGGGGTCGTCGACCGTCACCATGGCGCCGTAGCGCCAGGTTTTCCAGGCGTTCCAGATGAAGAAGAGGGTGGACGCGCCGAGCACGAACGCGGAGATGCTGGAGAAGGTGTTCAGCGCGGTGAAGCCGTCGCTCGGCAGGTAGTCGACGTACCGGCGGGGGAAGCCCTCGTTGCCCAGCCAGTGCTGGACGAGGAAGGTGCCGTGGAAGCCGAGGAACATGGTCCAGAAGTGCGCCTTGCCGAGCCGCTCGTCGAGCAGCCGCCCGGTCATCTTCGGCCACCAGAAGTAGAAGCCGCCGAAGAGGGCGAAGACCACCGTGCCGAAGAGCACGTAGTGGAAGTGCCCGACGGCGAAGTACGTGTCGTGGGTGTGCCAGTCCGCCGGCGGACTGGCCAGCAGCACCCCGGTGAGGCCGCCGAAGAGGAAGGTGACCAGGAAGCCGATCGCGAACAGCATCGGCGTCTCGAAGGTGAGCTGTCCCTTCCACATCGTGCCGATCCAGTTGAAGAACTTCACCCCGGTGGGCACCGCGATCAGGTAGCTCAGGATGCTGAAGAACGGCAGCAGCACCTGGCCCGTGGCGAACATGTGGTGCGCCCACACGGTCATCGACAGCACGGTGATCGCCATGGTGGCCAGCACCAGACCGGTGTAGCCGAAGATCGGCTTGCGGGCGAAGACCGGGATGATCTCGGTGATGATGCCGAAGAACGGCAGCGCGATGATGTAGACCTCGGGATGGCCGAAGAACCAGAACAGGTGCTGGAAGAGCATCGAGCCGTTGTTCTCCGGGGTGAAGACCTGCGCGTTGAGTAGTCGGTCCGCCGCCAGCGCCAGCAGAGCCGCGGCGAGCAGCGGGAAGACCAGGAGCACCAGCACGCTGGTGAACAGCATGTTCCAGGTGAAGATCGGCATCCGGAACATGGTCATGCCGGGCGCGCGCAGGGTCAGGATCGTGGTGACCAGGTTGACCGCGCCGAGGATGGTGCCCAGCCCGGAGATGACCAGGCCCACCACCCACATGTTCGCGCCGACGCCCGGGGAGTGCTCCTGGCTGCTCAGCGGCGTGTACGCGGTCCAGCCGAAGTCGGCGGAGCCGCCCGGGAGGGCGAAGCCGCCGATCACCATCAGGCCGCCGAACAGGTAGAGCCAGTACGCGAGGGCGTTGAGCCGGGGGAACGACACGTCCGGCGCGCCGATCTGGATCGGCACGATGTAGTTGGCGAACCCGAACGCCGCCGGGGTGGCGAACAGCAGCAGCATCACCGCGCCGTGCGAGGTGAACAGCTGGTTGTACTGCTCGGGGGCGAGGAACTGCAGGCCCGGTCGGGCCAGCTCGGCCCGCATCAGCATCGCCTCGACCCCGGCGACCAGGAAGAAACCGAACGAGGTGAGCAGGTAGAGCAGGCCGATCTGCTTGTGGTCGGTGGTGGCCAGGAACCGGATCAGGGTCCCGCCGGGGACCGACTTGCGCAGCGGCCCGGGGAAGCCGCCGAAGCGTGCCGGTGCCAGGATCGCCGGGCCCCGGTCGCGTGGAGGTTCCGTGGTTACCCGCTTGGGCATGTGACTCTCACCCCGCCATGACGACAGAAAGGACGGCGGGCCTACCCGCCCCTCTGCCCATGTAACCAGGCGACAGCGGCTATTCAGGCTAGAGCGGTAATTTCGGTCAATTGGCGGGCAGTACGGCCCAGACGGCCTTTCCGTCGCCGGCCGGCACGCTGCCCCAGCGCTGGGCCAGCTCGCGGACCAGCAGCAGGCCCCGGCCGCCCTCCGCCAGCAGCTCGGGAGAACCGGCCCGGGCCGAGGCCCGGCAGCCGTCCACCACCGCGAGGTGCAGGTACGGCTGGCGCAGGGTGAGCGTCACCTGCATCGGGGTCCCGGCGTGCCGGACCACGTTGCCGACCAGCTCGCTGAGCACCAGCGAGGCCGGGCCGGCCGCCTGCGGCAGGTTCCACCGGGCACACGCGTCGGCGACCAGCTCGCGGGCCCGCCGGCAGGCCTCCGCCACCGGTTCGAGCCGGGCCCGCAGCCGGGGCACCACCGCCGCGTTCGCCACCCGGGTGGCCTCCTCGCAGTCGCGGCGCACCGGCACCACCCGGCAGGCGGTCGACTCCGCCAGCCAGTCCGCCGCCTCCGGCGGCGGGGCGCAGAGCACGACCGGCACCGCCGGCCAGTCGGCGGCGCGCCGGGCGGCGGCCGCGAAGACCGAGAGCGCGAGCCGGTCGCGGACGGTGACGTCGGTCAGGTCGACCACGAGGGCGTCGGGCTGGGCGGCCAGGCAGTCCGTCAGCACGGCGTGCACCGCGCGCATGGTGCCGACATCGAGGCCGCCGCGGAGCCGTACGACGGTCACGGGCGACGCGTCGCGCACCTCGCAGGTGATCCGGCTCGACATGTGCGCCCTCGCTTCGCGTGGTCGGGGACCTGCGAACTACCCGGGCACCGGGGGAGTCAAACCGGAACGAGGGCGACCCCGACGGTGGTCACAGTCGCCCGCCGCTCGCGGTGCGTCACCGGCGGGGCTGCCCCCGCGTGGTCAGCACGCCGAGCGCGATCATGCCGACGCCGAGGAACAGGTGCAGCCAGTTGTCGGCGTTGTTGACCGGGACGAAGTTGGCCCCGCTGTCGTGGTCGACCACCAGGCCGTAGAGCCAGAGCACCAGATAGATCGCTCCGCCGCCGACCAGGAACGTGCGGGCGCCGGAGACCGTCCGGGCCAGCACCAGCCCCGCCACCCCGAAGAGCAGGTGGACGATGTTGTGCAGCACCGAGACCTGGAACACGCCGAGCAGCTTGGCGCCGGACTCGTGCCCGGCGAACCGCAGGTCCCCGAAATCGCTGGTGACCCCCGGCACGAAGCCGAGCACGCCGACCAGGAGGAAGACCACCGCCACGACAGCGGCGGCCCGCCGGACGAGCGCCTTGCCGTCGGCCGGGTTGTGCCGGGCGCGGGAGTGCGCCATGGGACCGGTCAACGCCGTCTCCTCACTGTGCGGGAACGCTGGGCCGTTCGCGCCTTCCCGCTCCTCATCCCGCCAAACCCGCGGCCGGCGGATCTCTCCTCGTGCCGGGCACGAGACGACCGGAGCCGCCCCGGCGAGCCTCCCCGTGCCCCTCCGGCGGCCCGGGCCGATGCTCGGGGCCGGGCCGCCTGCCAGGCGGCCCGGCCCCGAGCGCGGAGCGTGGGATCAGACCGGCTGCAGCCGTGGGGCGGCGGCGTGATGGCGGACCCGTTCGTAGAGGCCCACGTACTGCTCCGCCATCACGGCGGGGGTGAAGCGCGCCGCGGCCTCGCGCCGGCACTCGTCGGGGTCGAGGAGGCTGGCGGCCAGCAGCAGGTCGGCCAGCTCGTCCTCGTCGGTGGTGAGCAGGCCGGTGCGGCCGTGCTCGATCAACTCGGGCAGGCAGCCCCGCGCCGTCGCCACCACGGGCGTGCCCAGGGCCAGCGACTCGACCACCGCCGTGCCGCCCGGCTCCTCCCAGCGCAGCGGGAACAGCGAGGCGCGGGCGCCCGCCAGCAGGTCGTCGCGCTCCTGCCCGGCCACGGTGCCCACCCAGCGGACCAGGTCGCCGTCGACGTGCGGCGCCACCTCGTCGTAGAAGAACCGGACGTCCGGGTTCTGCCGTGCCTCGTCCCCGGCGGCGGCCAGGTCCTCCGGCCGGTGGTACGGCCCGACGGGCCCGGCGAGCACCAGCGGCACCCCCACCCGGTGCGCGAGGCGGGCCCCCAGGTCCTGGCCCTTGCCGGGATTGATCCGGCCCAGGACGACCAGGTAGTCGCCCTTCTCCGCGCCCGGCCGCCGGTCGGCGTCGACGGCGAGGGGGGTCGACAGGTGCACGTGCCCCACGGAGTGCTCCCGCAGCGCCCGGGGCGCGCGGGCCAGCTGCGAGGCGGACACCCCGTTGACCCGGACGCGGTCGCCGCCGTCCAGGTTGCCGTAGAGCGCCGGGTGCTTGGCCAGGTCCCAGTGCAGCGTGTGCAGCACCGGCGGGGCGTCCGGGCCCATCGCGGCGAGGGTGGCCAGGCCCACCGCCTCCACGTGGTCGTGCACCAGGTCGATGTCGTCGCGGGAGTGCAGCGCGCGCACCACCCCGTTCAGGTGCGCCTGGGAGATGCCGCAGACCTGGTTGTACGGCCGTTGCAGCGCGTGGAACTGCCCGTCGGGAAAGACGGACAGCTTCTCGTCGACCGGCAGGGTGCTGCTGTCGACCGACGCGAGCACCACCCGTACGCCGAGGCGGCGCAGCTCCGGCACCAGCGTCGCGATCACGTTCTCGATGCCGCCGTAGCCGGGCGGCGGCACGGACAGCCACGGACCGGCGTTCATCAGGACGGTGAGGCTCATCGTGCGGGGTTCCTTCCCTCGGCGGGGCCCTGGGCCGTCCGCGACCGGTCACCTGTGCGCTGGTGCGGGCGGGCGGTCATGCCGCGGCCACCCGTCGGCGGGGGATCCGGTGCCGCAGCTCCGCCAGGGGTGGGCGCTCCTCGATGGAGACGTCGTTGACGACGATCTCCCGGTCCAGGTTGGGCAGCGCGTCGGAGCCGCCGCGCCGGAACTGGGTCAGCAGGGCGGCGGGCATCGCGCCCGGGGCCGCCCAGCCGCGTCGCTGCAACCGCGACCAGACGGTGAGCATGATCTGGGCCGACATCCGGCCCAGCGCGGCGGTGTCCTGGTGGCGGTGCTTGCGCTCGCCCAGGTCCACCTGGGCCAGCGCGTCCAGCCCGACGAGGTCGAGCAGGTCGATCAGCATCGCCGTCTCCACCCCGTAGCCGGAGACGAACGGCACCCGCTCCAGCACCTCCCGACGGCCGGCGTACTCACCGGCGAGCGGCTGGACGAAGCCCGCCAGCTCCGGCCAGAACAGGTTGAGCATCGGCCGGGCCACCAGTTCCGTCACCCGGCCCCCGCCGTCGGCCTCCACCCCGGTCGTCCCGACCAGCGGACGGTGGTAGAAGCCCTTGACGAAGTCGACCGACGGGTCGGTCAGCAGCGGGCCGATCAGCCCCGTCACGAAGTGGGGACGGAACTCCCGCAGGTCGGCGTCGACGAACGCGACGACGTCCCCCTCGGCCGCGGCCAGCCCGGCCCAGAGCGCGTCGCCCTTGCCGGTCAGCCGGGGCAGCCCCCGGGTCATCGCGTCCTGGCCGACCACCTCCGCGCCGGCGGCGCGGGCCACCTGCGCCGTGCGGTCGGTGGAGCGCGAGTCCACCACGATCAGTTCGTCCACCAGGGCCACCCGGTCCATCAGGTGCTCCCGGATCGTCGACACGATCGCGCCGACCGTCGCCTCCTCGTTGCGGGCCGGCAGGACCACGCTGACCCTGCTGTCGCCCTTCGCGCGCAGCAGCCGCCGCGCCGGCCAGTCGGCCGCGGACGTGGTGCGGTAGGTGGCCCAGGCCTCCACCACCGGTGAAACCATCGTCTCCGTATTCCGCACAGGCACCCCCTGATCGTGGCGGAAAAACCCGTTCTGTTTTTCCCACTACTGCGCTCGCGCTAACCGCAGCATGCCTAACAGCTTGATCACGGAGGTCACGCGGCCGGGTTCCCCCCTGGTGAACGTTTGATCGCGCCCACGCGGGGGGAGTGCACTCGACGGAACGTGAAACCGTGGCGGAAGGGTTCTTACATGCGCACGTGCCGGGTGGGACTGGTAGGGGCCGGCGGGGTGGCGCAACGCCACGCCCGGGTGCTGGGCGGCTTCGCGGACGTGGAACTGCTCGGGGTGACCGACGTGGTCCCGGCGGCGGCGACGGAGCTGGCCGGCGCGCACGGCGCCCGGACGTTCGACGACGTGGAGGAACTGCTGGCCGCCGGGCCGGACGCGGTGTACGTCTGCGTGCCGCCGTTCGCGCACGGCCCGGCGGAGGAGGCTGTGATCGCGGCCGGGGTGCCGATGTTCGTGGAGAAGCCCGTCGCGGTCGACCTGGCCACGGCCGAGCGGATCGCCGACCTGGTCGCCCGGCGGGGGCTGCTCACCGGCGTCGGGCACCACTGGCGGTACCTGCCGGTGGTGCAGCAGGCGCGGGAGCTGCTCGCCGGCCGTCCGGTGCGGATGGTCAGCGGCGTCTGGTGGGACAAGGTGCCCCCGGTCGCCTGGTGGTCCAGGCGGGACCGCTCCGGCGGACCGGTGGTGGAGCAGGCCGCCCACGTGCTGGACCTGGTGCGGACGCTGGTCGGGGAGGCGACCGAGGTCACCGCGTACGGCAACGGGACGCCGCCGCCGGTCGACGGCGCCGACATCGACTCGGTGACCACCGCGGCGCTGCGCTTCGCCGGCGGGGCGGTCGGCACGCTGACCGCCGCCTGCGTGCTCGGCTGGAAACACCGTGCCGGCGTGGAGATCCTCGCCGACGGGCTGGCCCTGTCGCTGGCCGAGGACGGCCTGGTGGTCCGCGACGCCGACGGCGAACGTCGCTTCGGCGCCGACCCCGACGCCGCCCGGGTGGCCGTCGACCGGGCCTTCGTCGACGCGGTCCGCGGGGTCGGCGACGACGTCCGCGTCCCGTACGCCGAGGCGCTCGGCACCCAGCGGCTCGCCCTCGCGGTGGCCGACTCCGCCCGCACCGGCCGGACCGTACGCCTGGACCGCCCGGCCGCCGCGCCGCTCGCCACGGGGGTGACCGTCGATGCGTGACAAGGTGGTGGTGGTCAGCGGCCCGGGCCGGGTGGAACTGGTCGAGCAGGACGCCGCCGAGCTGACCGACGGCACGTTCCGGGTCGAGACGCTGTTCAGCGGCGTCTCCGCCGGCACCGAGCTGAGCTACGTCAAGGGCACCAACCCCTACCTGCACGTCACCTGGAACGCCGACCTCGGCCTGTTCCAGCCGGGCGGCGCGAGCACCCCCTACCCGGTGACCCGGCTCGGCTACATGCAGGTCGGTCGGGTGGTGGAGAGCCGCACCCCGGCCGTCGCCGTGGGCACCGTCGGCGCGATGACGTACGGCCACCGCACCGGCTGGGTCGCCGACCCGGTCGCCGAGCGGTTCGTGCCGCTGCCCGACGACATCGACCCGCTGCTCGGCGTCTACGTGGCGCACATGGGGCCGATCTGCGCCAACGGGGTGCTGCACGCCGCCGCCGACCTGCACGGCGCCGACGTGCGGTCGCTGGGCGACGGCGTCCGGGGCCGCCGCGTGGCCGTCGTCGGCAGCGGGGTGGTGGCCCTGCTCACCGCCCTGTTCGCCAAGCGGCACGGCGCCGCCTCGGTGGTGGTGCTCGACCCGACCCCGCAGCGGCGGGCCGTCGCCGAGGCGCTCGGCCTGGAGACCCTCGACCCGGAGGCCGACGACCCGGCGGTGGTCCTCAAGACCCGCTGGGCGCACGGCCCCGGCGACCGGGGCGCCGACGTGGTGTTCCAGTGCCGGGGGCAGGCGTGGGCGTTGCAGCTCGCGCTGCGCCTGCTGCGCCCCCAGGGCACGGTCGTCGACCTGGCCTTCTACCAGGCCGGCGCGGACGCGGTGCGGTTCGGCGAGGAGTTCCACCACAACGGGCTGTCGCTGCGCTGCGCGCAGATCGGCCGGGTGCCGCGCGGGCTCGCCCCCACCTGGGACCGCGAGCGCCTCTCCGCCGAGACGATCGACCTGCTGCGGGCGTACGGGGACGTGGTCCGCAAGCACCTGGTGTCGGCGGTGGTGCCGTTCGAGGAGGCGCCGACGCTGCTGACCGACCTGGCCGAGCGGCGCCGGCAGGAGCTCCAGGTGGTGCTGACCGTCTGACATCCGCGTCCGGCCGGGACGGATGCCGGGGCCGGTTACCGTTGGCGGACATGACCGCCAGGACCCCGTCGTGACCGCCGACGCCCCCGCAGCCGCCGCCGAGGCTCCCGCCGCCACTCCGGCCGCCGCCGAGGCTCCCGCCGGCGGCCCCGCGACCGCCCCCGGGGAGCGTCGGGTCGGCCTCGCCGCCCTGCTGCCGTACCTGCGCGCCCACCGCGGCACCCTCGCCGTGGTGGCCGCGCTGTCGCTGGCCGGGGCGGCGGCGTCGCTGGCGCAGCCGCTGCTCACCCGCGCGGTGCTCGACGGCGTGTCCGCGGCCCGGCCGGTGGCCGGCCTGGTGGCGGCGCTGGTCGCCCTGGTGCTGGGGGCCGCGGCGCTCGGCGGCCTGCGGGACTACCTGCTGCAACGCACCGCCGAGGGCGTCGTGCTGGGCACCCGGCGGCGGCTGGCCGGGCACCTGCTGCGGCTGCCGATCGCCGAGTACGACCGCCGCCGCACCGGCGACCTGCTGTCCCGGGTCGGCTCGGACACCACGCTGCTGCGGGCGGTGGTCACCTCCGGGCTGTTCGAGGTGGTCACCGGCGCGGTGATGGTGCTGGGCGCGGCCGGCGCGATGGTGCTGCTCGACCCGGTGCTGTTCGGGGTGACCCTGCTCGGGGTGGCTGCCGGGGTCGGCTTCGCGGTCGCCTTCGCGCGCCGGATGCGCAACCTGGCCCGGACGGCCCAGGAGCGCATCGGGGAGATGACCTCGGCGGTGGAGCGGGCGATCTCCGCCGTCCGGACGATCCGCGCGGCCCGGGCGGAGCGGCGCGAGGCCGACACGGTCGGCGCCAGCGCGGCGCAGGCGTACGCGGCGGGGCTGCGGGTGGCCCGGGTGCAGGCGTTCGTCGGCCCGGTGAGCACGGTCACGATCCAGGGCGCGTTCCTGCTGGTGCTGGGCGTGGGCGGGGCGCGGGTGGCGGCCGGTGTGATCACCGTGGGTGACCTCGTCGCGTTCGTGATGCTGCTGTTCTTCCTGGTGCTGCCGCTCGGCCAGGCGGTGCACGCCTACGCCCAGTTGCAGACCGGGCTGGGCGCGTTGCAGCGGATCGAGGAGGTGCTCGCGGTGCCGGTGGAGGGCGCGGCCGACCGCCCCGCGCCCGTCCGTCACGCCGCCGCCCCGACCTGGCCGAGCACCGCCGACGGGGCGCCGGCGGCCGTCGAGTTCGACCGGGTCGACTTCCACTACCCGGGCGGCCCGCCGGTGCTGCGCGAGGTCAGCTTCACCGTGCCGGCCGGCACCCGTACGGCACTCGTCGGCCCCTCCGGCGCCGGCAAGTCGACGCTGCTGGCCCTGGTCGAGCGCTTCTACGACGTGACCGGGGGCACCCTGCGGCTGGACGGGGTGGACGTGCGCGACCTGCCCCGCGACGCGCTGCGCGCCCGCCTCGGCTACGTCGAGCAGTCCGCGCCGGTGCTGGCCGGCACGCTCCGGGAGAACCTGCTGATCAGCGCGCCGGACGCCACCGACGACCGGCTGCGCGCGGTGCTCGACGAGGTCAACCTCGGTCATCTCGCCGAGCGGGCCCCGGAGGGGCTGGCCGTGCAGGTGGGCGAGGGCGGGGTGCTGCTCTCCGGCGGCGAGCGGCAACGGCTGGCGATCGCCCGGGCCCTGCTGGCCGGGCCGCCGGTGCTGCTGCTCGACGAGCCGACCAGCAACCTCGACGCCCGCAACGAGGCCGCGCTGCGCCGGGCCATCGACGCGGTGGCCGTCCGGCGGACCTTGTTGATCGTGGCGCACCGGCTCTCCACTGTCGTCGACGCCGACCAGATCGTGGTGCTCGACGGCGGGCGGGTGGCCGCCACCGGCACCCACGACGAGCTGACCGTGACCAGCCCGCTCTACCGCGAGCTGGCCGCCCACCAGCTCCTGGTGACCTGAGCGGCCGGCCGCCCGACCCGCCCGGCGGCGACACCCCGCGCGGCGCCGCGCCGGGCGGGCCGCCACTACCCGGCCCGGTCGCGTACCGTTGCCGCTCATGGGTGTGTCGCAACGCTTGAAGAGCAGGTTCCGGCGGTTCCTCCAGCGCCCGGGGACGACGGTCGACCTGGGGCCGCTGGAGAAGCTGCTGCCGGCCATCGAGGCGCGCGAGGAGAAGCTGTCGGCCCTCGACGACGCCGAGCTGACCGAGGCCGCCGGCACGGCCACGGGCTACGAGGAGATCTGCGCGATCGGCCGGGAGGCCGCCCGCCGCGGCATCGACCAGCGGCCGTACGACGTGCAGCTGCTCGGCGCCATGGCCCTGCTCTCGGGCAAGGTCGCCGAGATGGCCACCGGTGAGGGCAAGACGCTCACCGCCACCGTCGCCGCGTACGGGCACGTCCGGCTCGGCAACGGCCCGGTGCACGTGCTCACCGTCAACGACTACCTGGCCCGCCGCGACGCCCAGTGGATGGAGCCCGTCTACACCCTGCTCGGCCTGACCGTCGGCTGGGTCAACGAGGCATCCACCCCCCAGGAGCGGCGCGACGCGTACGCCTGCGACGTCACCTACGTCTCCGTCAGCGAGGCCGGCTTCGACTACCTGCGCGACCAGCTCGTGACCGACATCGACGACCGGGTGCAGCCGCCGCTGCGCACGGCGATCGTCGACGAGGCCGACTCGATCCTCATCGACGAGGCCCGGGTGCCGATGGTCCTCGCCGGCGCGGTCGCCGGCGAGCAGGACCCGGTGCACGCGGCCGCCGCCCTGGTGCGCGGCCTGCGCAAGGGCAAGCACTACACGGTCGCCGAGGACGGCCGCAGCGTGGCCTTCACCGCCGCCGGCCTGGCCGCCGTCGAGGCCAAGCTCGGCATCGACCTGTACGACGAGGAGCACGTCGCGCAGCTCTCCGCGGTGAACGTGGCGCTGCACGCGCACGCCCTGCTGCACCGCGACGTCGACTACATCGTCCGTGACGGCACCGTCGAGCTGATCGACGAGATGCGCGGCCGGGTGGCCCAGCGCCGCCGCTGGCCGGACGGGCTCCAGGCGGCGGTGGAGGCCAAGGAGGGCCTGGACGCCACCGCCGAGGGCGAGGTGCTCGGCACCATCGCCGTGCAGGCGTACATCGCGCTCTACCCGACGGTGTGCGGCATGACGGCGACCGCGGTGCTGGTGGGCGACCAGCTCCGGGAGTTCTTCGGCCTCGAGGTGGCGGTGATCCCGCCGAACACCCCGTGCGTCCGCGAGGACGAGCCGGACCGGATCTACGCCACCCGCGCCGAGAAGGAGGAGGCGCTGATCGACGAGATCACGCGCTGCCACTCGGCGGGGCGGCCGGTGCTGGTAGGCACGCTGGACGTGAAGGAGTCCGAGGGGCTGGCGGCCGGCCTGAACGCCGCCGGGGTGCCCTGCGTGGTGCTCAACGCCAAGAACGACGACGAGGAGGCGGCGATCATCGCCGAGGCCGGCGCGTACGGCGCGGTGACCGTCTCCACCCAGATGGCGGGCCGGGGCGTGGACATCCGGCTCGGCGGCAGCGACCAGGCCGACCGGGAGCGGGTCGCCGAGCTGGGCGGCCTCTACGTGATCGGCAGCGGCCGGCACGACAGCCGGCGGGTCGACGACCAGCTGCGCGGCCGGGCCGGCCGCCAGGGCGACCCGGGTGGCTCGGTCTTCTTCGTCAGCCTCGAGGACGACCTGGTCGTCCGGCACGCCGGCGACGCCGTCCCGGCGTCGCCCCGGATGAACGCCGACGGCCTGGTCACCGACGAGCAGGTCGACTACGCCGTCGAGCACGCCCAGCGGGTCGCCGAGGGCGTCAACCACGAGATCCACCGCAACACCTGGCGCTACAGCGTGGTCATCGAGCAGCAGCGCAAGGCCCTCGCCGAGCGGCGGGAGCGGCTGCTGACCAGCGACGTGGCGGCGCTGATGCTGCTGGACCGGATGCCGGAGAAGGCCGAGGAGATGGACGAGGACCTGCTCGCCCGGGTCGCCCGGTCGATCGCCCTCTACCACCTCGACCGGCTCTGGGCGGAGCACCTCGCCGAGCTGTCCGAGGTGCGCGAGGGCGTGCACCTGCGGGCGCTCGGCCGGCTCGACCCGCTGGACGAGTTCCACCGGGCGGCGGTGCCGGCGTTCAACAACCTGATCCCGGAGATCGAGAAGCGGACCATCGCGACCTTCGAGGAGACGGAGTTCGGCGAGGACTGGGAGCCGGACGAGGCGAAGCTCGTACGGCCGAGCGCCACCTGGACGTACCTGGTGCACGACAACCCGTTCGGCTCCGAGCTGGACCGGTTGATCGCTTCCGTGGGTCGACGGCTCAGCGCCGGCTCCCGCTGACGCGTCGGGGCCCCTTCCGCGCCACGCGGCGCCGGAAGGGGCCCCCTTTTGCGCCGTTTCGACCCCGGTTTGCGAGGGTAGTAGGGCGGGTCCGAAGAGTCGGGAGAGATCAGAAGATGGAACGGGTGACGGCGCCGGTCGGGCGCGCGGGGGCAGGCGCGGGGTCGGTGGAGGCTGTGCCGCGGTGAACCTGGAGATGCGGGACCCGGCGGTGGAGCGGCTCGGCGTCCTGGAGACGGCCGCCCTGCTGCGGGAGCTGACGGCCGGGCTGATCGCCGTCGACGACTTCGACGAGGCACTGGCGGCGCTGGTGCGCATCGGCCGGGACGCGGTGGACGGCGTGAGCTGGTGCGGCTTCACCGCGCTGCGGGCCGGGGAGCCGGCCGGCGTGGCCGCCTCCGACGAGCGGCTGGCGGGGCTGGACGACCTGCGGCACGGCCCGGACTCGCCGGCCATGGACGCGATCCGGCGGCGGGAGATGATCCTCTCCGAGCACCTGGGCCGAGAGCCGCGCTGGCCGGTGTGGACGCCCCGCGCGCGGGAGCTGGGCGTGCACGGGGTGATCTCCGCCCCCGTCGACGTCGACGAGCAGGTGATCGGGGCGATCAACCTCTACGCCGGCGCCGCCGACCTGCTCACCCCCGGGCACCAGCTCACCGCGATGCTGCTCGCCGAGCACGCCGGGCTGCTCCTCGCGGCGGTCCGCGACCGGGCGCGCCGGGCGGCCCGGGCCGGGGAGCTGGACTCGTCGCTGCTCGGCGACGGGGTGGTGGGGCAGGCGATCGGGGTCATCATGACCCAGCGCGGCTGCCCGGCCGAGGAGGCTCTCGACGTGCTGCGCAGCGCCGCGTCGTCGCTGGACATCCCGCTGCGCGAGGTGGCCGACCGGCTGGTCAGCACCGTGTCGCGTCCCCGGGACACCTGAGCCCGGTCGCCGTCCCTGCCAGCCGTGACATCCGGGGCCGATGGGGGCGCGTGTCGTTTCGCCCTGGGAGCGCCCGGGTAGCACTCTGGATTCGTGGGGTGAGCCGACCTGGGGGAGGAACGATGCAGAGCCGGCTTCGGGTGCAGGGCCACCCGATCCAACCGATGCTGGTGACGTTCCCGTTCGGGCTCTTCGTGAGCGCGACCGTGTTCGACCTGACCGACGTGCTCGGGGGACCGGCCTTCCTCGGCGAGGTGGGCTACTGGAGCTCGGTGGCGGCCCTGTTCGCCGCCGCGTTGGCCGCCGTGGCCGGCATGATCGACCTGTGGGACGTGCCGGGCGGCCGGACCCGGCGCACGGCGGTGACCTTCAACCTGGTGAACGTGGCGATGGCCGCGCTGTTCCTGGTGTCCTGCCTCGTCCGCGCGGACGCGCCGCAGCGCGGCGCCGGCGTCGTGCTGCTGCTCACCGAGCTCGTGGCCCTCGCCGTCGGCGCGGTCGGCGTCCGGCTGGGCGCCCGGCTGGTGCGGCTGTTCGACGCGGGCCGCCGGGCCGAGGCGACCACCTTCGACGCGCTGGGCGGCGGCGTCTCCGGCTCCACCGTCGACCTGGCCCGCTCCCGTCCCTGACCCACCCCGCCCCGCCGTCCCCGCGATCTTGCACATGGTGCCCTGACGAAGGTGGCAATTCCGCCGATCCGAGGGCTGAAGGTGCGAGACCGCGAGGCGGAGAGGGGGCGGGGGAGGGTCAGCGGGTCGGGTGGGATTCGGCGTGGTGGGCGGCCAGGACGTCCGCGCCGAAGTCGCTGGCCGGGCGGCGCAGCACGGTGTGCGCGTGGTTGCCGTCGTCGGTGGTGTTGTCGTACTCGATCAGCAGGTCGTCGCCCTGCACGCGGTAGTAGTGGCGGTGGCCGGGGCGGGTCGGGCCGGCCCAGGCGAAGTGCAGCTGCCCCGAGGCCAACCGGCGTGCCTCCCGGATCGCCAGCTCGGGCGGGAGCCGGTCCAGGTAGAGCGCGACGAGCTGGTCCAGCAGCGCCCGCCCGGTGGGGCCGAGCCGGTCCGCGGGCACCCCGAGGGGCTCCAGCGGCGCGTCGACGCGGGCGCGGGTGGCGCTGATGATGTCGCCGGGCGCCTCGTCGGCGACGATCGCGGCGGCCCGGCCGGCCGGACCGATGGCGTCCAGCAGGGCGCGGCCCAGGTCCTCCTCGACGCCCAGGGGTCGGGAGACGGGGTGGCCGGCGTACCGGACGGTGGCCGGGTTGGCGCCGAGGAAGATCGGCGCGGGGGAGACCTGGTCGGCCACCACGGTCATGCTCACCGAGAGGTGGTGCCCCTCCAGCCGCCACGCCCACGCGTCGTCCCGGGCCGGGTCGCCGAAGACGGCCACCCAGTAGTCGCCGCTGTGCCGGCCCCGGCGCCATCCCTCCGCCCGGTCCAGCACCTCCTCCAGCGCGACGATCGCCATCGCCTGGGCGTACGCCGGTGGGCTCAGCGCGGTGGCCAGCAGCCGGTGCGCGGCCTTGCGCCCGGCGCGGTCCAGGTCGGCCAGGCACACCCCGGGCCGGGGTCGCGGCCGGTACTCCAGCCAGCGCCGGGCCTGCTCGTCGTCGAACCGGAGGGCGGCGCGGGCGCGGGCGGGCTCGTCCAGCGCGGCCAGCAGCGCCGTGCCGGCGGTGCGCATCTGCTCGGGCAGCGGATCTTCCACCGCCTCTGTATACCGGCCGGGACCCGGGCGCGGGGGCCGTCGCCGTCAGCCGGCCGGCGCCGTCAGCAGCGCGAGCATCTCGGGCAGGTCGAAGAAGCGGGCCGTCTCCACCGCCGACGGGTTGCCGTGGTGCGGGTCGGCCCCGGCGGCGAGCAGCGCCTTGACCGCGTCGGCGCTGCTGCGGAACGTCGCGGCGGCCAGCGCCGTCTGCCCCCGGTCGTTGGTGGAGGCATGGTCGGCACCTCGGGCGAGCAGCGCGGCGACCGTCTCCGGGTGGGCGTGGTACGCCGCCAGGATCAGCAGGGTGTCGCCCTTGTCGTTGGTCAGGTCGACCGGCAGCCCCGCGTCGACGTAGTCGGCCAGCTCGTCTGTGCCGCCGTCGCGCGCCAGGTCGAACATCCGGTGCGCGAACGCCAGCGTCTCGGCGTCGAGTTCCTCACTCACCGGTCCAGGTTAGTCGCGCGGCAGCCTGGTAGGTTGCTCGGCCGGCGCGCTGGGGAGGGGTCGATGGACGGCACGGTGTACGTGGGCAACGCGGGCGTCGACGGTGCGACGAACGCCGGCTGGCTGCTCGGCCACTTCATGCCGCCCGGCGACGTCCGGCACAGCACGGACGTCGAGGTCAAGTGGGGCGTGCACCCGGCCGGTGAGGCGCGCTCCCGATGGGCGACCGGCGAGCGGCGGACTGCCCTGCTGGTGCTGGTCAGCGGGCGTTTCCGGGTCGAGTTGCCGGACCGGACGGTGGTGCTGCGCGAGCCCGGCGACTACGTGGTGTGGGGGCGCGGGGTGGACCACTCCTGGTACGCCGAGTGCGAGGCGGTCGTGCTGACCGTCCGCTGGCCGTCGGTCCCCGGCTACCGGGTGGAGCCGCCGGTCCGGCGCTGACCCGTACCGGCTCGTGGACGATCGTGTCCCGGCATGCGGAATTACCTACTAAACCCATAGGGTTTGCAGGCTAGGCTGAGGCTCCGCACGTCGCCGTACCCCGAAGGACCGCCATGACCGACCGTCGCCAGCCCGACCTGCTCGCCATCGCCGGTGCGTGGGCCGCCGACCCGGCCGCATGGCCGGTGCCGCTGTGCTTCGACCCGGCCTCCCGGTGGTACGCCCGGCTCGCCCAGACCGCCGACCACGAGGTCTGGGCGCTGAGCTGGCTGCCTGGGCAGGGCACCGACCTGCACGACCACGGCGGCTCGGGCGGCGCGTTCCTCGTCGTGGCCGGCGCCCTCACCGAGGAGACCGTCAGCGGGGGCTGGCTGCGCCCGCACCACCTGGCCGCCGGTTCCGGCCGTCGCTTCGGGCCTCGGCACGTGCACCAGGTGACCAACCGGGGCGACGAGCCGGCCGTGAGCGTCCACGTCTACCGCCCCGCCCTGCGCCGGATGACCCGCTACCTGCTCGCCGACGGCCGGCTCCGCGCCGCCGAGGTGGCCGAGGCCGGGGTCGCCTGGTGAACGGCCCACCGTCCCGCGCCACCGACCGCCAGCACCCACCGGAGGAAACGACCATGCCGCAGACCGACCCGCACGCCTGTCCGGCCCCGGCGCCGCCGGGCTCCCGGGGCATCGACGAGATCCTGGCCGCCGCCCGCGCGCGGCTCGACCGGCTGGATCCCGAGCGGGCGCACCTGTCCTGTCGTGGCGGGGCGCTGCTGGTCGACATCCGCCCGGCCGCCCAGCGGGCAGCGCACGGCACCGTCCCCGGCTCGCTGGTGGTCGAACGCAACGTGCTGGAGTGGCGCTTCGACCCGCGCTGCCCGGCGCGGCTGCCGCAGGCCGTCGACTACGACCTGCCGGTGGTGGTCATCTGCCAGGAGGGCTACACCTCCTCGCTGGCCGCCGCCGCCCTGCAGGACCTCGGGCTGCACCGCGCCACCGACGTGATCGGCGGCTTCGTCGCCTGGCGGCTCGCCGGCCTGCCCGTCCTCGGCCCCACCCCGCCACCCCGTCCGCCCGCTCCCGCGCCCCCGGTGACCGCCGGCCGGGCGCCGTCCTGACCGTCCCGCCCCACCGGGCGTGGCGGCACCGCCGTCCCCAGGAGGCTCCATGTCCGTCGTCGCCCTCACCCCTCGGCCCCAGCCGGCCGGCCGCCCCGGGCCGGTCCGCCCGCGCTCCGCACCGACCCTCACCATCACCCTCGACGTCGCTCCCGGGCCGCTGAGCCCGCGCCTGGCCCGGCTGCTGGAGCTGATCGGCGAACTCGCCGAGTCGGGGGAGGGGCGCGTGCGCCCGGCCGCCGCCGATGGCCCGCCGGCGGCGCCGCGCCCGGTCCCAGCCGTCGCGCACCCCGGCGGAGCCGCGGCCGTCGCGGACCCCGCCCCGGCCCCGGACGCCGGTCGCCCCGACGGGGTCCGGATCCTCGCCGGGCCCCGGGTCGTCCACCACGGCACCCGGGCGGTGGCGCTGACCCGCATCGAGTACGACCTGCTGCTGTTCCTGGCCGAGCGACCCCGCCAGGTCTTCACCCGCCTCCAACTGCTCGCCAACGTCTGGGGCTACGAACACGCGGTGGCCCGCACCGTCGACGTGCACGTCCGCCGGCTGCGCGCCAAGTTCGGCGCCGACACACCGCTGGTGACCACCGTCCACGGTGTCGGCTACCGCCTGGCCGACGAGGCCCGGATCGAGGTCGACCGGAGCCGCTGACGGGCACCGCGAACCGAGTCCGACGGCGACCCCTGACGAGCCCGGCCGTTCGGCACCCCCGCGCGGCGTACCCGAGTCTCCGGGTGCGCCGCGCCATCGAGTGGGGCCGCAAGACTGTCAGGCTTACCTGGACCTCGTCTGCTGGTCGGCGTCGTCGTGCTGTGAGTCGGCCATTGCCTGGATGGTGGCAGGTTAGTCCCACTGGTCCTGGTTGAGGAAGCGGGCGAAGCCCCGCCACGAGTTGGGTCCCATCACGCCGTCGATCGGGCCGGTGTAGCCCCAGCCGGAGGCGAGTCGCTGTACCGCTTTCCAGGTGTTCGGCCCTGGTATGCCGTCGATGGGGCCGGTGTAGCCGTAGTTGCGCATGGCTCGTTGCAGGGCGGCGTACGTGTTTACGCCGGGCACGCCGTCGATCGGGCCGGTGTAGCCGGCGGTGATCCGTAGCCAGTTCTGCATCCGCTGGTAGAAGATCGGGCCGGGGATGCCGTCCTGCTCGGTGGTCGTCTTGGGCAGCGGGTCGTCCGGCGGCGGGTCGACCGGTGCGCCGTCGACGATCTCGAACGCGCTCGGCTTGGCCACGTTCAGGTCCACGGATGCGATACCGCCGGTCGATCCGGACGAACTGTACTGGTGCGCACTCCACGTCGGGTAGGCGCCGCCCAGGTTCGGCTCTCCGGGGTAGCTGCCGTTGTTGGCGCCCCACGACGCCACCCAGAGCTTCACGCCGGCCGCGATCGTCTGGGGCCACGTCCCGGAGCGCAGGTCTGCCGCACCCATGTACAGCCAGGGCACGTGGTTGCCGATCCGGTCGCGCATGCGCTGGAAGAATGTTGCGACCTCGGTGTCGTTCCACAGCCTCGTCGAGTCGTCGAGCACCTCGTTGTCCAGCGCGATCACGTCACCAGGCCGATAGTCGTGCAGATGGTCGGCAAAGTAGTCAGCAGCCTGAACGGGGGCTTGGAAGTCTCCAGCGAGCCAGTAGTGGCCGACCCTGAGCCCCGCTGCCCGCGCGCCATCCACCTGGATCGCATACTGCGAGCCGGTGTACGGGCCCTCCGACAGTTGGGAGCCGCCAGCCTTCACGATCACGAACTGGTAGCCGTCGGCCCGGACATCGGCGAAGTCGATACCGGCTTGCCAAGCGGAAACGTCAATGCCGGACACCGTGCCGGCCGGCACCGCCGCGGCGGCGGGTACTGCCGCGGCGCTCACCGGCAACACGAAGGCAACCGCGGCCGCCACCGCAAGCCGCCCCAGGAAAGCGGTCATGTCAAATCTCCCCCTGAAAGTCCCTGCAGATCAGGCCCAACGTGCATCCGGCTGCTGTTCGCCGATCCCCGCCCGCACTCAGCTGCTTTTCGCGACGACGGCACCCCCGGCAGCCCCGGTCCCTCGACAAAGGAATGTTCAACCAGGGGATATGCGGGTCGATGCCGAGCGGCCGCAGGTTCCGGATCACGTTAACGGCTGTAGAGAATTTTGATTCCGTTGGCGTTGAGTGCGGCGATGGTGTTGGTGCCCGTGAGATTGGGAACGCGGAGGTTCTGCCAGCCGGTGTTGCTGGCTGCTTCGTGTACGTATCCGTCCCGCACCGTATAGATGATCCTGGTGCCATCGGTTCTGGTGATCGCAGACACCGCGGTTCCGTGGACGGGTTGCCCGTTGTAGCCGACGAGCAGGGGCTGCCAGTTGGCGCTGCTCGCCTCGTACACTGCGCCTCCGCGCACCGTGTACACGACGACCGCGCCGTTGTAGGGGATCGCTGACACGGCGGACACCTGGTCGTGGTTGGGCACCTGCTGATTCCGCCATCCGGTGTTACTGGCCGCCTCATACAAGCGACCATCACGCACCGTGTAGACAATCTTGGTTCCGTCCGCCCGAAGCACCGCACTGATCGCGGTTCCGTGGACGGGTTGCCCGTTGTAGCCGACGAGCAGGGGCTGCCAGTTGGCGCTGCTCGCCTCGTACACTGCGCCTCCGCGCACCGTGTACACGACGACCGCGCCGTTGTAGGGGATCGCTGACACGGCGGACACCTGGTCGTGGTTGGGCACCTGCTGATTCCGCCATCCGGTGTTACTGGCCGCCTCATACAAGCGACCATCACGCACCGTGTAGACAATCTTGGTTCCGTCCGCCCGAAGCACCGCACTGACCGCGCCCGCGAGAACGGGTTGCCCGTCATACCCGACCGGCAACGGCCGCCAACCAGTGCTGTCCGCGGTCTCGAAAACCTGGGTGTACGCCGGCGGGCTCGTTCCTGCGCCATCCAGGTAGACCAGCGGGTTGATGCGGGTGCCGCTCGGGTCGATCATGTGCCAGTGCAGGTGCGGGCCGGTGGACGAGCCCGATCCCGGTGCACCGACCGCCCCGCCGGACAACCCGACGATCTCGCCCGTGTCGACCCGCGTGCCGTTGGCCAGTAGGAACTGCGACAGGTGCAGGTACTGGGTGCGGTAGCCGTTGTCGTGCTGAATGGTGACGGTGTAGCCGCCGGTGCCGTTGTTCGGATCGTTGGTCACGACACCGCCGCCCGCAGCGGGCAGTCGCGTGCCGACGGGCATGCCGTAGTCGATGCCGCCGAGCGAACCCCGGTTGAGATGTTCCTGCCAGGTCCCAGTGATCGGATAGCCACCGAAGGGGTTGTAGAAACCCGGGACGGCTGCCTCGGCCGCGCGCGCCCCGATACCGACCGCGGTGGCGGTACCGGCCGCCACCGTTGCGCACAAGAAGGTCCGTCTGCGGAACCCGTCGCCTGCCATCAACCGACTCCCACGTCGAGGGGTGCTGTGCGCCCGAACCTAGACAGGGCACGAACGGCAGGCATCGTGCGTTCGACCGACGGCCACTGAGGGCAGGGAGCCATCCACCAGACCCACCCTCACCGATCGTCGAGCTGCATCACGGCAACGGCGCCGGCCGATGTGAAACAGGGGCCCCCGTTGTTAGGGTCTTCGCGTGGTTGTCGAAGCCGATCGCAGTCTTGTGACGCGGCTGCAGGCGTCCTGCTCCTGCCGCAGGACATGACAGATCGCCATGCCGTCGAGTTCAGGGCCGGGCAGCGTAGAGGCGGAGTTCCTGGCCATGGCACGCCGGTACGCGGCGCCCATGCGTGGATTCGTGCTGTTGCTCATCAGCGCTTTCGGGCTTCTGACGGTTCCCGGCGATGCCCTGCCGCTGGGGTTCGCACTGTTCGGGCTGATGGTGGTCGGTGCCGTGGTGGACTGCCAGGCCGGGTTCTCCGGGCGTGCGGCGCCACTGGCGCTGGCGTTCGCGGTGGTGCGTGTCGCGGCGATCTGCGCGACGCAGGAGTGGACCGATGGAAAGCCCAGTCCGTGGGCACTCAACGCGCTGACCACGACGTCGATCACCCTGCAGTGGGACTGGCCGCCAAAGGTGTCGCTGCCCGTCACGGCCGGGCTGCTCGTGGTCGGCTTCACCATGGTTGGCGTCGACGAGGGGAGCGCGGTCGGCCTGCGGCTGCTGGTCGAGTGCGTCATGGCGCGTCTCGCGTTCGTGTTGTTGCAGCGGTCCAGCAGGCGTGTGGACGTGTTGCGGGCACGCCGGGCAGCGCTGGCGCGGGCCGAGGCGGTGGCAATGGCGCGGCACTCGCAGGAACGGGAGTTCCTCGCGTTGCTGCACGACACGGCCTCGGCGACGTTTCTCCTGGTGACGACGCACGGTCGGGACACCGACCCCAGGCAGGTGGCCGAGTACGCACGGCACGACCTGACCGTGCTCACCGGCGCTACGGGTGGACAGTCCTCGCAGGACAGCCCGGTGGACCTGAATGCCGCGCTGCGCTCCGTCGTGGATCGGACTCCACTGACCGTCGACGTCCGCTGGCGGGAAGGGACGGTGGTGCCCGCGTCGGCGGCGCTCGCGCTGGTGCGGGCGGTACGTGAAGCGCTGGCCAACGTCGAGCGGCACGCCGCAGTACGCGACGCCACGCTGAGCGTCCACGTCGAGGAGGACCGCGTGGTCGTTGCGGTCGACGACGCGGGCGTGGGGTTCTGCCCTGGCGAGGTGCCGCACTCCCGCCGCGGCATTCGTGGCTCGATCGTCGAACGCATGACCGCGGCCGGCGGCAGCGCCCTTGTCACCTCGCGCCCCGGTACGGGGACCTCGGTGCGGCTGGTGTGGCCCGGTGCCTGAGAGCCGCGCAGCGCGCGACCACGTGCACTCCACGATGCGGATTGCGCTGCTGTGCGTCACCGGCGTCGTGCAGTTCGGGCTGTGTGTACGGCCGCTGATCGAATATGAGTACCGGCCGAGGTGGGTCGCCGTGGCCGCTTTCACGGCACTGGCGTTCGTCACGGCGGCCTGTGGAGTGTGGGTGGTGCGCCGAAAGCCCATACCGGCCGCCGTCGTGGTGGTCGGCACGGCGGTCACGCTGGCAGCCTCGGCCGGTGCCACCCGCGTCCTCCCACCGGGCCAGCACTTCGGCACACCGGACTGGTCGTTCGGCCTGGTGGGGTGGCATCTGTTGCTGCTGCTCCTGGACCGCGTGCCCGTGCTGCTCACCGCCATGGCCGTGCATCTGACGGTGAGCGTTGGTCAATTCCTGTTGGCGGTCGTGCCGGACCGCGCCGGGATCGGTGCCGCGGGCATCGTCGCGTTCGGCACTGCCAGCATCCAGCTGGCGGTCGTGCCGATCTCGCGGATGCTGCACCACAGAACCCGTCAGGCGATGTCGGTGGCCGCCGAGCAGGAGCAGCTGATCACCAGGGTGATGGCGGTCGAGCAGTGGGAACGGGAACAGCGCAGCGTCTTCGCCGGGCAGTTGGGTGTGACACTGCCGCTACTGGCGGACCTGGCCGATGGCGTGCTGGACCCCCGCGACGACGACACCCGACGACGGTGCTCCCTCGCGGCGACCCAGCTCCGCAGGTTGTTCGCCGAGAACGACGAGGTCCCTGATCCGCTGGTGCACGAAGTCACCGCCTGTGTCGATGAGGCCGAACGACGCGGCATCGAGGTGTCGCTGGCGGTCAGCGGCGCGGCCGTGGCGGTGCCCCCCGAGGTGCGTCGGGAACTCACCAGCCCGGTCGTGGCGACGTTGGCGGCGGCGCGGTCCCACGCGCGGGTGAGTGTGCTGCGCACCCACGAGGACGTGCGGGTTGCCGTGATGGCCGATGCCGGCACCGACACCGACATGGTCACCGCGGCCTCCGCGCAGGTTGCAGTCGACTATGACACCTATGGCGAGTACGTGCGAATGGAGGCCAGATGGCAGACGAGGAGC
>NZ_JBEYTP010000055.1:4969-36262 GCF_040643125.1 Micromonospora sp. NPDC047465 | reverse complement strand
ACCGCGCCGATGTCGAAGAACTCCATCCGGCAGCGAGCGGTGCGCAGGTCCACGATCTCGAGCGCGGCCGCCCGCGCTGCCGCGGCCTCACGATCCGGGTGACGGCCAAGCCGCTCCCGTGGCAGCGGGCCGAGGAAGAACTCGATGAGCTCGAACGCGGATGCCGGCCCGACGTGCTGAGCGAGGTATGTGCCGTCATCGACGAGCACGCGGGCGATCTCGCTCCAGTCGGGGTCCACTGGATGGCGGCTCGTCACCAGATCGAAGCTGGCGTCGGGGAAGGGCAGGGGCCGGCCTTGCTCGACGGGCACGACCTCGACACCGCGGGGCGACAACGCGTGACGGGCACGCTCGACGTTCGGGCGCCAGCCTTCGGTGACGACCATTCTCGGCGGTAGCTGCGGCACCTCGGCGATGATCTCGCCGCCGCCGGTGTCGACGTCCAGGGCCGAGGTGACGTGGGGCAGGCGTGATGCGATCAACCGCGAGTACCCCCACGGCGGCCGCTCTTCCGTCGCCCGGCCGTCAAGCCAGTCGAAGTCCCAGCCGGACACGTCCACTGCGGCGGCCTCATCGACCAGCTCACCGAACGTACGCACACCGAGCATCCTGCCGGTGCCGTCAACTGGTTTACGTGGCCACGCCACGTCCGCTCATCGGCTTCTTATCTACTGGTGTCACGACCGCAGCCCGGCCAGGCTTGGTCGAGGTGACCGGCGGGTCGGCGGCAGATCAGGATGGCGGCTTGGGCTCGCGGCCAGGGAAGATCAAGACCATGGGGCGCAGGTCTGCCGGGTGGGCATGGTCGAAGTCAGCACGATTCACGGGGTCCATGGCGGGGACGCCGTCACGTGTGCCGGCGAGATCCACTCCTACAGGTACCGCTTCTACGCGCCCTCCGACAGCTTCTACGAGCGCTGCGTTGTCTTGGCGTGGTGCTACAGCCGGGAGCACCTCCAGGCTCGTAGCATTCTCCGTCTGGTAGCCGCGCGTGGCGGGGACTTCATCGCTGACGGCCGGCCGGGCCGGCAGTGGGCGCTGCTGCCGTGCACGCGCGACGACACCGACGTGGTGCAGGCCGGCGGCGCCGAAGCCGATGATCGCGTCCCGCTGGCGATGGTCGCTGCGCGGAGCAACGTTGCTCGTTGGCCTTGGGCTGGTGCTGTCGCCGACAGTGTGCGCGGCGCTTGACTGGCATGAGCGCGCATGTGATCGGAGCAAGTTTCCTATGGCGTTGGTGGTCAGCGTGACAAGGGTCAGGTCCTGCGAACTGCGCTGGTGAAGCCGGCGATGAAGAGGGTGGCGAAGGTCCAGGCGAGCAGTTGCAGGAACCAGCTGGCGATGGTGAGGGTTTGGCCGGCGGGGGTGTCCGTGGGTTGGCAGCGGTCGCGGGCGCCGGTTTTGATAAGTGGGGTGCCGAGGTCGAGGCCCACGCCGATCTGGTCGATGGTGGTGCAGGCGGTGGCTGCGACTTCTCCGGTGATCGCCGGCTTCTGGGCGAGGCCGCCGTGGTGGCCGCTGGTGACGCTGAGGGTGACTGCGGTCGCAAGCGTGGCGAGGAGCAGGAGCAGGGCGCGCCAGGGCTGGTAGCCGTATCCGAGGGTGATGCCGGTGAGGCGGCCCCAGGCCCGCTCGGAGCCGGCCAGTCCGGCGCGCCGGATCTGGTCGCGGCGTTGGGCGATGAGAATGGTGCGGGCGTCGCGGTCGTGGCCGGCGGCGCGGTAGGCGGCGGCGAGGTGCTGGTAGGGCTGGGCCGCGTAGCCGGGGGTGTGCTCGCGCAGCAGGGTCAGCCAGCGCGGCAGTGACGCGGGCCGCGGCAGCCCGCTGTAGGTGAGCCCGTCCAACTCGATGAGTGATCCTCGGTCCGGTGCCGTGTGCGTCGTTCGGTCGGTGTCGAGGCGGAAGGTCCCGCCGATCCGCGTACCGGTCAACACCAGCACCGCCTGGCCCTCTGCGCTGGTGGCGGTGAACCCGTCGTCCAGCATCATGTCCTGGTCGACGCGGAGGCCGTCGGTGTTGAGGGCAGGTCCGGTGGTGTTCTCCAGCCGTGCCCCGCCGCAGTACAGGACGCCGCCGATGTGGGCGCCGGGCAGCTGGATCGTGCCCAGCTCGCTGGCGCTGGTGGCGGTGAACCCGTCGTCCAGGGCCACGTCCCGGTCGACCTGGAGGTGGTCGGCTTCGAGGGCGGGTCCGGTGGTGTTCTGCAGCCGTGCCCCGGTGCAGTCCAGTGTGCCGAGGCGGGCACCGAGTAGCCGGATGGTGCCCTGCTCGCTGGCGCTGGTGGCGGTGAACCCACCGCGCAGCAACACGTCCTGGTCGACCTGGAGGTGGTCGGCGTTGAGGGCGGGTCCGGTGGTGTTCTGCAGCCGCGCTCCGCTGCAGTTCAGTTGACCGCCGAGGTGGGCACCGAGTAGCCGAACTGTGCCTCGCTCGCTGGCGGTGGTGGCGGTGGACCCGCGCAGGAACACGCTCTGGTCGACCTGGAGGCCGTCGGCGTCGAGGGCGGGTCCGGTGGCGTTCTCGAGCCGCGCTCCGCTGCAGTCCAATGTGCCGAGGTGGGCAGCGAGCAGCCGGACCGTGCCCTGCTCGCTGGCGCTGGTGGCGGTGCTCCCTTCGAGCGAGAGCACCCGCGCGGCGAAGCGTGTGGCGTCGACTGGCGCGTCGTCCGAGTCTGCCGCTTGCTCGATGCGGCACCCGGTCAAGGCAACCGCCGACAGTTGGGCGTTGCGGAGATTCACGCCGCTGGGCAGCAGACAGTCGCGCAGCTCCAGCGCCAGGTCGCTGCTGATGTTCTCCAGATCGATCTGACCGGCGATCCGGGCTCCGCGTAGCCGCAGGCCGTGTGGGTCGGGTTCGCTGACCAGACGGCCGCGGACGAGCTCGCGGATGACCGAAGCCGAGACCGTCCGCTCATCGCCCCAGGACCGCATCGCTGCCTCGTCGACCGGCCCGTCACCGGCCAGGTCGAGCACCTCACCGCAGGCGACGGACTTGATCAATCGCTGCTCGACACGACTGTGCGCTCGACCGTCCGCATTCCTTACCCGCTGGCGACTCACTGACGTCATGGCACCAATGATGGACAGCCATGCCAGCTACCGCGATCCCCCGGACCGGGCCACGGCCCGCGACCCGTCGAACGGTCCGCGTCGCGGACAGTGGGAAGGGACGCGGCGTTTCAGCTCAACGGCCCGCCCGCCCCACCTGATCCGGTGGCGGCTCGCCCGGCCCCTGCCGCGCTCACCAGCGCCACGAGGTCGTCGAGGGTGTCCAGGGTGCGGCCGGGTCCGTTCAGGTCCACCTCGAAGCCGTACTCCAGCTCGATCGCGTCGACCAGGCGCAGCAGGCCGAGGGAGTCCACGCCGAGAGCGACCATCGACCCGCCGGCCAGCACGTCGGCCGCCGCGACCTCCCCGGTCGTGGCCTCGCTCACCAGTTCCGCGATCCGCTCGCGCAGGTCGGTGCCACTCATGTCAGAACTCCTTTGCGGACTGCCGGACGATCTCGGCGATCTCGGCGATGGTCGGGGTGTCGAAGAAGTCGTCCAGCGGCACCTCGACCCCGAGCCGCTGCTGGATCCGGCCGCTGATGCGGGTGATGCTCAGCGAGTGCCCGCCCAGGTCGAACAGGTCCTCGTGCACACCGATGTCGGGGATGCGCAGCACCTCCTGCCAGATCTGGCGCAGCTGCTCCACCACCGGGTCGTCGCCGGTTCCGTCGGCGGCGGTCCCGCCCGGGGCCGCCCCGACCGGTTCCCGGGGCGCGGGGGCGGGCAGTGCGGCCCGGTCGACTTTCCCGTTCGGGTTCAGCGGCAGCCGGTCGAGCGTCACGTAGTCGGTGGGCAGCACGGCCTGCGGCAGGCTCAGCGCCAGGTGCTGTCGCAGCTCCGCCGGCTGTGGGGCGGCCCCGGCGCGGCACACCACGTACGCGACGAGGCGCGGCTCGTCCGCGTCGTGCCGCAGCGCGGTGGCTGCCGCGGCCACGGCCGGATGATCGAGGAGCCGGGCGTCGATCTCTCCCAGCTCGACCCGTTGTCCCCGGATCTTGACCTGGTCGTCGATGCGGCCGAGGAACTCGATCCGCCCGTCGGGCAGCCACCGGCAGCGGTCGCCGGTGCGGTAGAGCCGCTCGCCGGCCCGCCCGAACGGGTCCGGCACGAACCGCTCGGCGGTGAGGTCGTCATGCCCCAGGTAGCCGACGGCCAGCCCCGCGCCGGCCAGGTGCAGCTCGCCGGGCACCCCGAGCGGCACCGGTCGGTGGGCCTCGTCCAGGACGTACGCCCGCACGTTCGGCAGCGGCCGACCGATGGTGACCTCGTCGGGACCGGCGGGGATCTCCGCCATGGTCGCGTAGACGGTCGCCTCGGTAGGCCCGTACCCGTTGACCAGTCGGGCGGTGCGGGCCCGCAGGTCCCGCGCGAGGGCGATCGGCAGCGCCTCCCCGCCGGCGACCGCGACCAGCGGCGCCGGCGTGCTCCCGGCGTCCGGGGCCGGCACGCCGAGGCCGGCGTCCAGCAGCACCCGCCAGCCGGACGGGGTGGCCTGGGCGTGGGTCACGCCGGTGTCGCGGACCAGCCGCAGCACGCCCGCGCCGTCCAGCGCGCTGACGGCCGAGGCGACAACGACCCGGCCGCCGGTGACCAGCGGCAGGAACACCTCCACGGTGGAGATGTCGAACGACAGCGACGTCAGGTGCAGCCACCGGTCCCGTGGTCCGCTGCCCAGCAGGTCGCGGACGCCCAGCAGCAGGTTCGCCAACGCGTTGTGCCGCACCGCCACGCCCTTGGGTCGGCCGGTCGACCCGGAGGTGTAGAGCACGTACGCGAGATCGTCGGCGTGCGGCGGCTCGTCGGCGGGTGCGGTCGGGACCGGGCCGTGGAGCAGGTCGGTCCCGTCGAGGGCGAGGGTGGGCCGGTCCGTCGCGGCGGCGGGGCCCGTCACGACCAGCGCCGGGGCGGCGTCGGCGAGGATCGCCTCCCGCCGGGCCGGCGGGTTGCCCGGGTCGACCGGCAGGTAGGCGGCGCGGCAGCGCAGCACCGCCAGCACGGTCACCACCGCCTGCCAGGATCGGTCCAGCGCGACGGCCACCAGTGTGCCGGGGCCGACCGCGCGCCGGCGCAGCAGCGCGGCGAGCCGGAGGACGGCGGCGTCGAGCTGGGCGTAGGTCAGCGTCATGTCGCCGTCGACCAGGGCCGGCGCGTCCGGTTCTGCGGCGACCCGGGCGGCGAACAGGGCCGGCACCGTCACGGCGGGGTACGCCCGGACGGTGTCGTTGACGGCGCGGGAAACCCGGTCGAGTTCGTCGGCGGGCAGCAGCGGCAGGTCCGCCACGGGGCGGTCGGGTTCGGCGACCGCCGCGGCGAGCATGGTGCGCAGGTGCCCGCCGATCCGGCGTACGGAGTCGGTGTCGATGGCCGCCGGGCTGTGCTGGAGGCTCACCGTGACGCCTGTCGGGGCGTCGACGATCTGCACGTGCAGGGCGTTGCGGGCGGCGCCGCAGAACAGGGTCCAGTCGACCTCGCTGGCCACGCCGGGGAACGCTGGTTCCGCACCGCGCCGCCGGTAGGCGACGCTGACCGGGGTCAGGGCCGGGGCGGGCCGCAACCCGGACACGGCGTGGGCCAGCGGCACGGCGCGGTGCCGGTACGTCTCGCGTAGCCGGGCCCGGACGGCGAGGGCGTGGTCGCGGAACGTGCCCCGCGCCGGGGCGACCGCGACGGGCAGTTCGTTGACGAACAGTCCGACCCGGTCGGCCTGGTCGGGGGTGCGGGTGGACAGGGCCACCCCGACCGGTGCGCCCTGGTTGCCGTAGCGCTCGAGCAGGGCGTGCAGCACGGCGAACAGCAGCTCGAAGCGGGTCACCCCGATCGACCGGGCGGCCCGGTCGACGCCGTCGATCAGGCCGGCGGGCAGGTCCAGGGGCACGGCCTCGCCGGGCTCCGCGGCGGTGGGCAGCCGACGTAGGCCGGGCAGGACGACGTCTCCGGGGCCGGACCAGTGCCGCGCCCAGTGGTCGCGGGCGGCGGGCAGGTCGGCCGCGACGCGTTGCTGCTCGGCGGCGGCGAGGCCGGCGTACCCGTCGGCGCGGGGTGACGGTGCGGCCGGGCCGCCGGCGCGGGCGGCGGCGTAGGCGGCGGCCAGGTCGCGGACGAGCACGTCCTTGGACGTGCCGTCGAAGGCCAGGTGGTGCGCGGTGACGAGCAGCAGGTGGCTGCCGTCGGCGGCGGTCAGCAGGGTGAACCGTGCCAGCGGGCCGGTGCCCAGGTCGTGCGGGCGGGCGATCTCCTCGGTGACGCGGGCGTCGGTCCACTCGCCGACCGTGACCGCCGGGCGCGTGTCCGCGGGAGCCAGGTGGGGGATGCCGTCGTCGGTGACGACGCGGGCGGCCAGGACCGGGTGCTGTTCGGTCACCGCGGCGCACGCCGCGACGAGGGCCCGGCGGTCGAGGTCGGCGGCGAACCGTACGCCCAACGCCATGTGGTAGGCCGTGCCGGCGACGCCGGCCTGCTCGGTGAACCAGACGGCGTGCTGCGCGGAGGTCGCCTCGGCGGTACCCACATGTGCTCCTATGGTCGTGCTGGTGGTCAGTTGTCGAAGAGGTGGGTGAGCTGCCGCTTGAGCACCTTGCCGCCCTCGTTGCGGGGCAGCCGGTCCAGCAGCAGGAGTCGGGCGGGCAGCTGGTAGTCGGCCAGCCGGTCGGCGAGGAAACCGCGCAGCACCGGCAGGGACAGCCCGTCCGGGCCGGCCGGGGGGCGGGGCACGACGGCGGCGGCCACAACCGAACCGAGCACCGGGTGCGGGACGCCGACGACGGCCGCCTCGGCGACCAGGGGATGCTCGTGCAGGGCGGCCTCGACCTCGATGGTGGAGACCTTGAACGCGCCGGTCTTGACGACGTCCTGGTGCCGGTCGGTGAGGTACAGGTAGCCGTCGGCGTCCATCCGGCCGACGTCGCCCATCCGGACCCACCCGTCGCGGAAGGTGGCCCGGTTGGCCGCGTCGTCGCGGTAGTACGCGCGGGGGTGCGGGGCGCGCAGCCACACGTCGCCGGTGACCCCGGCCGGCAGCGGGTTCCCGTCGGCGTCGGCGACCATCAACTGCCCACCCACCGGCCGTCCGACCGCGTCCCGGCGCGACGGGTCGTAGATCATCGTGGTCTGGGCCGGGGCCGCCTCCGTCGACGTGTAGTAGTTGACGATCGTGGCCTGCGGGAACGCCTCGGCCAGCCGGGCCGCGACCGCCGGGGCGAGCGGGGCGGCGGTGGAGCCGATGAGCTGCACGGCGCCGGTGTCCCGCCCGCGCAGCGCCCCGGAGTCGAGCAGCTCGACGGCGATCGACGGGACGACGAAGACGGTCCCGGTGCCGGGCGTCTCGATCAGCCGGGCGAACCGGGCCGGGGTGAACCGGGGCAGGGTGAACGCGGCGGCCTTCGCGGTGAGCGCGTTGGCCAGCATGGTCTGCCCGGCGTTGGTGCCGATGGCGAACGCGTGCAGGAACCGCTGCGAGTGGGCCAGCGCCAGCCGGCGCGGGTGGGTCGGCGCGCCCACGGTGAGGTTGGCGTGGGTGGCGGCCACTCCCTTCGGGCGGCCGGTGGTGCCCGAGGTGTAGAGGATCTGGGCGAGGTCGCCCGGGCGGGGGCCGGCGGGGTCGAGGCCGGTTCCGGGGCCGGCGAGCAGGTCACCCACCGTCCAGGTCGACACGCCGGGCGGTACCGGCGGGGCGGGGGTGTCGTCGCCGTGCAGGACGGCGGTGGCCGCGCAGTGGGTCAGCGCGTACCCGAGTTGCCCGGCGGCGAGGCGGTCGGACAGCGGCACGGCGACGCCGCCGGCCCGCAGCACCCCGCAGTACGCCACGGCGAACCGGGTCCAGTCGCGGGCGCCGAACAGCAGGCCGACCCGGTCGCCGCGGCACAGGCCCCGGTGCCGCAGCGCGGCGGCCACGGCGGTCGCGCCGGCGGACCACTGGGCGAAGGTCAGCGTCGCCACGCCGTGCACCTCGACCGCGACCTGGTCGGGGTGCAGGCTGGTGCGCCAGTCGAGCAGCTCGGGCACGGTACGGAGGGTGGCCCGGCCGGTGGTCGTCGCGGTCATGTCAGGCGGCCTTCCGTCCGGTGGTGGCGGCGGGTTCCCGGCGGTCCCGGACAGCGGCGACCCGGGCGCGGCGCTCCTCGATGCCGACCAGGTCGTCCGGCGGCGCGTCGGGGACCTCGTCGTCGAACCGGGCGAGGGTCGGCGTGAGCAGCGACACCAGCGCCGTCGCCGCGATGCATATCCCGAACAGCACGTACAGCAGGCCGTGGCCGCGGCCCGGGCCGACGCCGATCACCGCGCCGACCGTGGCGGCGAGCGCGCCGTCGGGCAGCAGCATCGGCTCGGCGACCCGGGCGGCGAACGGGGCGACGACGCCCCAGCCCAGCGGCAGGGTGGACTGCGCGACCATCTGGTTGAGCGCGAAGACCCGGCCGTGGACGCGTGCCGGCACCTTGGTCTGGATGATCGTGTGGTAGACGCCGTTGACGATGCCGAGGGCCAGGTAGATGCCGAAGGCGCCCGCGCCGATGAGCATCAGGTTCGGTCGCAGTCCGGTCAGCACGGCGGCCACCGCGATGCCGCAGGTGCCCAGCAGCACCGCCCGCATCCGGCGTCGGCGGGGGCCGCCCCAGATCAGCATCACCAGGCCGCCGACGGCCGCGCCGACCCCGCCGGCGAGCGCGACCCGGGCCACCTCGTCCAGGTCGGCGAAGCCGAGCACGAGCGGGGAGAGCAGGAACAGCACCGGGAACAGGAAGAAGTTCAGCGCCGCGAAGAACGCCAGCATGGCGCGGAACTCCCGGCGGCGCAGCGAGTACCGGAAGCCGGCGACGATCTCGGCGCCGATGCCCTCGCGCCGTTGCAGCGCCAGGGTGCGCGGGAACCGCACGGCCGCCAGGACACCGATCGCGAACAGGTACGACGCCACGTCGATGAGCAGGATGCCCCGCAGCCCGACGGCCTGCAGCAGGGCCACGGCGAGCAGCGGCACGGTGAACTGGGTGAGGCCGACGGCGGTCTGGGTGAGGCCGTTGGCGTGGCCGAGGTAACGCTTGGGCACCAGCTGCGGCAGCGCCGAGACGAACGCGAGGCGCTGGAACGCCAGCGCCACCGACAGCCACGCCGTCAGCGGGTAGAAGTGCCACACCTCGGCCCGGTCGACCAGCACGAGCCCGGCCAGCACCGCGTTGGCGCCGCCGGCGGCCGCGTTGGCCAGCAGCAGGACCCGTCGCCGGCTGGTGCGGTCGACCAGCGCCCCGGCCAGCGGGGCGACGAGGAGGCCGGGCAGCAGGCCCAGCACGGCGAAGAGTGCGAACCGGGCGAGTGACCCGGTCTCGGTGTAGATCCACAGCGGGATCGCGAAGGTGGTCAGCGCGGTGCCCAGGCCGGAGACGATCTGGCCGGTGGCGACCAGGCCGAAGCGGCGCATGCTGGGCGGCGGCGCGGTGTCCGCCGGGGTGTCGGCGCCCGGTGGTGGGGGGCCGGCGGGCCGGTGGGAGACGGCGGCGAGCTGCCAGGCGGGTCGAGCGGCGTCCGGTTCGGCCGGCGCGGGTGGCGGCCCGTCGAGGCGTCGGTGCACGTCGGTGACGATCTCCGCCAGCTCGGCGGCCCGGTACTTGAGGAAGTAGTGACCGCCCTCGTCGACCACCACCAGGGCGGTGCGGTCGGTGAGGAGGTGCCACTCCCGGTACCGCTCCTCGTGGTAGTCGGTGCTGCGGTCGCGTTCGCCGACCACCGAGATGACGGGCGCGCGCAGCGGGGTGACCCGCTGGCGCATCAGGTCGGTGAAGTAGTCCTCGGAGACCTCGGCGTCGTGGCGCATCGCCCGGATCAGGAACCGGACCTCGTCGGGCGCGAGCGACCCGACGGCGGTGCCCTGCGCCTGCAGCCAGGTGCGGTAGATCCGGTCGCTGCGCAGGCGTTCGGCCAGCCGCAGCCGCAGCAGCGGACCGAGCGGACCGCCGGCCGGCCGGGCGAACGGGAAGACCGCGCCGAGGTACACCGCCAGCAGGTCCCGGCCGGCGGCCTCCAGCCGGCGGGCGACCTCCACGGCCAGCGCGCCGCCGGGGCCGCAGTGTCCGTAGAGGATCAGTGGGCCTTGCACCCGGGTCAGGATCTCCGCGACGACGTCGGCGGCGACGTCGGCGATGGGCGCGGGCTCGTCGGCGAGGCCGATGTCGTGCCCGGGCACGGCCACCGACAGCAGCCGGTACCCGGCCGGCAGCGCGTCGGCCAGCGGTTGGTACACCACGGCGCTGCCGCCGCCGTACGGGACGCAGACCAGGGTGGCGACCCGGTCGGCGGACGGCACCGGCGGGGTCAGTTCGTGCAGCAGCCCGGCGGGGCCGGCGCCGGCCCCAGCGACGTGGGCGGCCAGCTCGCGTACGGTGCGGTGGCGGAAGAGGTCCATCACGCTGACCGCCGGCGCTTCGCCCACGACGACGGGCAGCTCCCGGCGCAGCCGGGCCACCACCTGGGTGGCCAGCAGCGAGTGCCCGCCCAGGTCGAAGAAGTCGTCGGTGGCGCCGACCTCGGCCACCCCCAGCACGGCCCGCCAGATGCCGGCCACCAGCGTCTCCACCGGCCCGACCGGCGTCACCCGCTCGCCGCCCGGCGGCGCGTCGGTCGGCTCGGGCAGGGCCCGCCGGTCGACCTTGCCGTGCTCCTGCAGCGACAGCCGTTCCAGGACCATCCAGCGGGTCGGCACCATGTGCTCGGGCAGCCGGTCGGCGAGGCGGCGGCGCAGGCGCGCGGGGTCCGGCCCGTCCGTGCCGGGCGTCGGCTCCAGATAGGCCACCAGCCGGTCGTCACGCAGCAGCACCGCTGCCTGCCGTACGCCGGGGAAGTTCCGCAGGGTGGCTTCGATCTCCCCCAGCTCGACCCGGTAGCCGCGGATCTTCACCTGGTGGTCGCGGCGGCCGAGGAAGACCAGTTGCCCGTCGGCGTTCCAGCGGCCCAGGTCGCCGGTGCGGTAGAGGCGGGCGCCCGGGGGTCCGTACGGGTCGGGCACGAACCGCTCGGCGGTGAGGCCGGGCCGGTTCAGGTAGCCCCGCGCGAGCCGGTCGCCGCCGAGGTACAGCTCGCCGGCCACCCCGACCGGCACCGGGCGCATCCGCTCGTCGAGCACGTACACGCGGGCGTGCGGCAGGGGCCGGCCGATCGGCACGGGGCCGGTGCGCGGGCTGTCGGCGACCACCTCGTAGGTGGCCACGCCGACGGTGGCCTCGGTGGGGCCGTAGTGGTTGAAGACCCGGGCCGGGCCGGCGTCGGCGAGCGGGCCGACGCGCTCGAGGTCGGACGCCTCGCCGCCGAGGATCAGCGCGCAGGCGGGCAGCAGCTCGGCCGGCTCGGCGTCGGCGGTGAGCGCCGCCAGGTGCGACGGGGTGATCTTGAGGTAGTCGATGTGCCCGTCGCGCAGCCGCTCGGCCAGTTCGGCGCCGGTGCCGCGGCGGGGCAGCAGGTGCACGGCGCCGCCGGTGGCCAGCGCCAGGTAGAAGAGGGTGACGCTGAAGTCGAACGACATCGACTGGAGCAGCCCGTACCGGGCGGCCGGGACGACTCCGAACCGGTCGGCCACCCCGTCGAGGTAGCGCAGTGCCTGCCGGTGTCCCACGGCGACGCCCTTCGGCGTGCCCGTGGAGCCGGAGGTGTAGATGACGTACGCGAGGTTTCCGCCGGTCGCCCCGGTCTCGGGTGCGGTGTCGGGCGCGGCGGCGGCCTCGACGGCGATCTCGTCGAGGCAGGCGGCCGGGGCGTCGGCGGGCAGCAGGTCCCGGAGGTCCGCGCTGGTGAGCACCACCGTCGGGCGGGCGTCGGCGAGCATCAGGGCCAGCCGGGCGGCGGGCTGTTCCGGGTCCAGCGGCAGGTACGCGCCGCCGGCGCGGAGCACCCCGAGCAGCGTCGCGGCCAGGTCGACGGACTGCTCCAGCAGGACCCCGACCAGCCGCTCCGGGCCGACGCCGCGGGCGCGCAGCACGTGGGCCAGCCGGTTCGCCCGTCGGTCCAGCTCCCGGTAGGTGAGCGTGTCCGGCCCGCAGACCACGGCCGGCGCGTCGGGCGTGGCGGTGACGAAGGGGGTGACGAGGTCGGCCAGGGTGTCCGCCGGGCCGGTGACGCCGGCGCCGGCGGCCGGGTGGTCGGCGCGGTGGTCATGGCGTGCCTGGTCCGCGCCGGCGTCGCCACGCTCGGGCCGGGCGAGGGCGAGCACCCGGTCCCGCTCGGCGGGGCCGACCAGGTCCAGGTCGACGACGGGCAGGTCCGGCCGGGCGACCGCGGCGCGCAGCAGCGTCTCGAAGCTGCCGGCCAGCCGGCGTACGGTGGCGGTGTCGAACAGGTCGGTGTTGTGGACGACCATGCAGCGCAGGCCGTCGGCGGTCTCGCCCACGTAGAGCGACAGGTCGAAGCGGGCGGTGGCGGCGTCGGTGCCGACGCCCTCGGCGTGCAGGCCGGCGGGCCAGCGGTCGCCGCCGTGGGCGTAGTTCTGGAGGGTGAACAGCACCTGGAACACCGGGGAGCGGCTGACGTCGCGGGCGACGTTGAGCTCCTTGACCAGCCGTTCGAACGGGATCTCCTGGTGGGCCAGGGCCCGGACCACGGTGGTGCGGGTGCGCCGCAGCAGGGCCGCGAAGCTGGGCTCGACGGCCGGGGCGTCGGCGGTCGCGGCGACCGGGGAGAGGTCGGCGCGCAGGGCGAGGGTGTTGACGAAGAGACCGACGAGGTTCTCCAGCTCCGGCACCACCCGGCCGGCGACCGGGGTGCCGACGGCGAAGTCCCGCTGGCCGCTGTACCGGAACAGCGCGGCCTGCAGGCCGGTGAGCAGGGTCATGTAGAGGGTGGCCCGGTGGGCGCGGCTGAGCCGGCGCAGGCCGTCGGTGAGGTCGGCGTCGAGGGCGAAGCGGTACGTGGCGCCGGCGTACGACTGCACGGCCGGCCGGGGCCGGTCGGTGGGCAGCTCCAGCGCAGGCACCCCGGCCAGCGCGCGGGTCCAGTACGCGAAGCCGTCGCCGGTGGCCGGTCCGTCGAGCCGGTCCCGCTGCCAGGCGGCGTAGTCGACGTAGTCGACGGCCGGAGCCGGGGGTGGGACGCCACCGTCGCGCAGCGCGGCGTAGGTGGCGGCGAGCTCGCCGAGGAGCAGGTCCAGTGACCAGCCGTCGCTGACGATGTGGTGCATCGCGAGGTGCACGAGGTGCTCCTCGTCGCCGAGCCGGACGACGAGGGCCCGCAGCAGCGGGGCGTGGCCGAGATCGAAGGGGGTGGCGACGGAGGCGGCCACCAGCGCGCGGGCGGCGGCCTCCGACGGTGCGGCGGTGACGGTCACCGGCACCCGCACCTGCGGGAGCACGTGCACGACGGGCTCGCCGTCGGCGTTCTCGACGAACCGCATGCGCAGGCTGTCGTGCCGGCCGGCGGTGGCGTCGAGCGCGGCGCGCAGGAGGTCGACGTCCAGCGGCCCGCGCAGCCGGGTGGTCGAGTGGACGACGTACGCGGCGGTGCCGGGGGTGAGCTGTTCGGTGAACCAGATGCGTTCCTGGCCGAACGACAGGCGGGGGTCGGCGGGGGAACGGGTGGCGGCCGGCGCGAGGGCAGGGCTCCGCGACGGTACGTCAACGTTGGTCACGGGTACCCTCTGGTGCGGTGACGGACGGGAGCCAGTAGTTTGCACGCCGCAACCAACCGGGTGGATCGGCTGATCGGTCCACGGTGGACACCATGATCGAGCGATCCGGAAGCTGATCGGTCCACGATGGACAAGATGATCGAGCGATCCGGAACCGGACCGGACCGTCGTACGGTCGGGAATGCCATTCACCGACATGGTCGTGCCCGCCGAGTGGGCGTCGGATGCCCTCGTGCACGTCGAGTTCGCCGGCGCCGGGGCCGGAACGGCGCCGCTGACCTGGGCGCAGCAGGTGCTGTGGCGGGCGCTCACCCGGTTCGGATCCAACCACCGCTTCCTCAACCTGCGGCGCACCGTGGCGGTGTCCGCGCGGGCCGGCGCGGACGTGGCCGCCGCGGCCCGCGCGGTCGGTGAGCTGGTCGGCCGGCACTCCGCGCTGCGCACCCGGCTGCGGGTGAGCGACGGCGAGCCGCGCCAGGAGACGGCGGCGGCCGGGGTGCTGCCGCTGCTGGTGTACGCCGGCGCCGACGACGGATCCGGGGCCGCCCGGGAGGCCGCCGGCCGCCTCGGCGACGTCGCGTTCGACCACGCCGAGGAGTGGCCGCTGCGGGTCGCGCTGGTCACGGTGGACGACCGGGTACGGCAGATCGTGGTGGCGTTCAGCCACACCACCGTGGACGCGCACGCCGCCGAGGTGGTGCTGCGCGACCTGCGGCTGATCCTGCTCCGGGGCCCCCTGCCCACGCCGCCCGGTCCGCAGTCGGCGGACGTGGCCCGCCACCAGCACGGGGCCGACCGGCGTCGCTCGGAGCGGGCCGTGGCGTACTGGCTGCGGCAGTTCCAGCGCCTGCCCCGCCAGCCGCTGACCCCGACCGGGCCGGGGCTCGACCCTCCGCTGCGCCGGGGCGTGCTGGTCTCCTCCGCCATCGACACCGCCGCCCGGCTGATCGCCGCCCGGCAACGGGTCAGCGTGTCGGCGGTGCTGCTGGCCGGGTACGCGGCGATGGCCGCCCGCGATCCGGGGCGCGAGCTGTGCGGCCTGTTCCCGATGGCCCACAACCGGTTCCGCGTCGAGTACGCCGACGCGGTAGCCAACCTCGGCCAGATCGGCTTCTGCGTGGTGGACCTGACCGGGCGTCCCGACTTCGGCGAGCTGGTGTCCCGGGTCTGGGCCGCGTCCCTGGACGGCCTGCGGCACGCCTACTACGCACCGCCCGCGCTGCGCCACGCCTTCGAGGCCCAGGGCGTCGACCTCGACTCGGCGTTCCTGCCGTACCACTACTTCAACGACGTCCGACTGGCCACCGGCGGTGCCGAGCCGGCGCCCCGGGTGACCCCCGGCGAGCTACGGGCAGCCATGGAGCGCAGCACCTTCTCCTGGACCGCCGGCCTTCAGCAGGCGGCCTGGCACCTGCTGGCCCACGTGGTCGACGAGCCGGCCGGGGTCGGCGTCACGCTCACCGCCGACACCCGCCACCTTCCGATGGACGCCGTCGAGCCGTTCCTGCGCGGGCTGGAGGAGCTGCTGGTCGAGGCGGCCTTCGCGGCGGTGCCGTGGCCGTGGTCGGCCGCCCGCGCCGGGCTCCCGGCCGCCGCCGGGCCGGTCGCCCCCGACATCACGGGCACCGAGAAGGTGGCGTACGCGTCGTTCCACGGCGGACGCGACGCGAGTGCGCCGCTGACCTGGGGGCAACGCGCGATGTGGCGCACCGTCGAGGAGTTCGACTCCCCCGCCGCCTACCGGGTGCTGGCCCTCCCCCGCACCCTGACGGTCCCCGCACGGGCCGACGTCACCGTGCCCCGGGCGCTGGACGCCGTCGGCGCGCTGGTCGCCCGGCACGAGTCGCTGCGTACCCGGTTCCGCCTCCGGGACCGCGAGCTGCACCAGGAGGCGGCGGCGACGGGCCGGCTGCCGGTCCTCGTCCACGCCGTGGCCCGACCGGCCGACGACCCCAACGGCCGGCGTGCCGCGGCTGCCCTGACCGCCCGGCTGCGCGAGCCGCGCTTCGACCACGTCGCCGAGTGGCCGCTGCGCGTCGCACTGGTCACGGTCGACGACCGGGTACGGCAGATCGTCGCGGTGTTCAGCCACTCCGTCGTGGACCTGCACGCCGCCGACACCGTGCTGCGTGACCTGCGGACGCTCCTGCTGCGCGGCGCGCTGGACACGCCGCCCGGTCTTCAGTCGCTGGACCTCGCCGAGCGGGAACGCCGCGTCGGGACAGGGCGCTCGCAGCGGGCCGTGGCGTACTGGGTCCGGCAGTTGGACGGCCTCACCGGAAGCCTCTCCGACCCGGACCGGTCCGCGACGGAGGCCCGCCACCTGCACGGTTCGCTGGTGTCCCCGGCGCTGCACCACGCGACCGGGCTGGTGGCGGCCCGCCACGGGGTCAGCACCTCCGACGCCCTCCTGGCGGCGACCGCCGCCGTGCTGGACGCGGACAGCGGGCGGGGCGCCTGCGGAATCGTCGTCATGGCCAACAACCGCTTCCAGCCCGACCACGACCGCGCCGTCGGCACCCTGAACCAGATCGGGTTCTGCCGGGTGGACCTGGCCGACCGGCCCGGCTTCGCCGAGCTGCTGTCCCGTACGCGACGCTCGGCCCTGGACGCCTACCGGCACGCCTACTACGACCCCGCGGCGTGGGAGCAGGCAATCACCGAGCTGGGCCACGACCACCGGACCTTCCTGGCCCCGTTCTGCTACCTCAACGACGCCCGCCTGTCGCGCCCCGCCCGACCCTCGACGGCCGGCCCGGACGAGGCCGACGTGCGGGCCATGCTGACCCGAAGCACCGTCCGGTGGCTGCCGGACCTGGCGCAGTTCCCCTGGCGGTGCCGCCTCCAGGTGCGCGACGCGCCCGACGCGGTCGAGCTGATCGTCACCGCCGACACCCGGTACCTCCCGCCCGGGCGGGCCGAGGGGTTGCTGCGCGGCGTCGAGGCGCTGCTGGTCGAGGCGGCCTTCGACGACACGGCGCGCATCGCGACTACTCCTTGACCGACTACGGCCCGACCGTCGCGGCTGAGGCCACTCAGCCCACCGGGAACGCCGACGGCCACGGACGAGGCCACCCGGTCTCGGTCACCGACGCCCGGCGTTCGACAGTTCGGCGGCGACGTCGGCGGTCGCGACGCGCCGGCGGACCCGGGCCGGCGGGGCGGGCAGGGCACGCCGGTCGACCTTGCCGTTCGCGGTCGCGGGCAGCTCCGGCAGGACCACGTACCGCAGGGGCACCATGTAGTCGGGCAACTGCTGCGCCATGAAGGCGCGCAGCGCGCGTTCGGCCACCCGCTGCGGGTCGGCGTCGCGTTCGGTCACCACGTACGCCACGAGGTTCGCCGCAGCGCCCAGGTCGTCGCGCAGCAGCACGACGCTGTTGGCGACGAGCGGGTGCCGGTTGAGCACCGACTCGATCTCGCCGAGCTCCACCCGCTGCCCGCGGACCTTCACCTGGGTGTCGATGCGCCCGCCGTAGTGGAGGTGCCCGCCCGGCGACCACCAGGCCAGGTCGCCGGTGCGGTACACCCGCTGCGGCCGGCCGGCGACATCCGTCTCGACGAACCGCTCCGCGGTCAGGTCGGGCCGCCCGGCGTACCCCCTGGCCAGGCAGTCCCCGCCGAGGACCAGTTCCCCGGGCAGGCCCAGCGGGGCGAGCGCGCCGCGCTCGTCGAGGACGTACGCGGCGACGTTCGTGATCGGCCGGCCGATGGGGACGGTGTCGTCCGGTTCGGGCCGGCGGCACGGCCAGGCGGTGACGTCGATGGCGGCCTCGGTGGGCCCGTACAGGTTGTGCACCTCGACCTGCGGCAGGACGGCGGTGAGCTTGTTGACCAGCTTCGGCGGCAGCGCCTCCCCGCTGCAGATGACCCGGCGCAGTCCGGTGCAGCGGCCCAGGCCGGCCTCCTCGACGAAGAGGGCGAGCATGGAGGGCACGAAGTGCACCGTGGTCACCGACTCGCGGGCGATGACGTCGACCATCTCCTGCGGGTCGCGGTGCGCCTGCGCCTCGGCCGTGACCAGTGTCGCGCCGGCCATGAACGCCCACAGCAGCTCCCACACCGACACGTCGAAGGTGTACGGCGTCTTCTGCAGCACCACGTCGCCGGGGCCGATGCGGTACTCGTCCTGCATCCACACCAGCCGGTTGGCCAGCGACAGGTGCGTCATCTGCACGCCCTTGGGCGCCCCGGTCGAGCCGGAGGTGAAGATGACGTACGACAGACCCCGCACCACCTCCTCGGGGGCCCGGTAGCCGCGCCAGTCGACCGGCGCGGCGGGCAGGTCACCGCCCGTCAGCGGCCGTACGGGGACGGACGGCTCGCCGCCGGAGCCCAGCGCGGCCCGCCCCGCGTCGTCGGCCAGCACCAGCGCGGCGTCGGCCGCGCGGAGCATGAGGTCCAGCCGGGCGCGGGGGTGGGACGGATCCAGCGGCAGGTACGCCCCGCCGGCCAGCAGGACGCCGAGCACCGCGACCACCATCTCGGGGCTCCGCTCGGTGCACAGCCCGACCACCGACCCGGGTCCCACACCCTCGGCGCGCAGCCGCCCGGCCAGCGTCGCCGCCTCGTCGAGGAACTCGCGGTAGGTGCGGTCCCGTCCGCCGCCGCGCAGCGCGACGGCGTCCGGGGTGAGCGCCGCCTGGCGGCAGATCGTCTCGTGCACCGGCGTGCGTGGCGCGGGGACCGGCGCGGGGTTGAAGCCGAGCAGCGTCGCGCGCTCCGCCGGGCCGACCAGCGCGGCGTCCCGGACCGGCTGGTCCGGATGGGCGGCGAGCCAGGCGTGCAGGGTGTCCAGGCGCTCCTGCAGGTACGCGGGATCGCCATGGTGCCGGGCGAACCGGACCGGCACCCCGGCCAGGACCGCCGACGCCCCGGGCCCACCCGTCATGGGCTCTGCCAGCACGACGTCCGCGGACGCCGGCTCCTGCTGCCGGCTGGGCGTCTGCGCGCGTACCTGGGTCAGGGTGCTGTCCGGGGAGACGCACACCAGGACGTCGCCCCGCGGGCCCTGCACGGCGACCGACGGCGCGGCCGAGAGGCGGTGGCAGAGCACGGCCGCCACCGCCGCGACCAGGTCCAGATCGTCGTGGCCGCTCACACTGTCACCAGCCCGGCCAGCGTGCGCGGCGTGGGGTCGGCGGAGAACGCCTCGACCGGGACACGCACCCCGAACCTGCGCTGCACCTGCGTGATCATGCGGATGAACAGCAGCGACTCACCACCCAGCACGAAGAAGTTCGCGTCCGGCTCGATGTCGGGAGTGCCGAGCATCCTGCCCCACAGCTCCATGATCTCGTCCACCACCTCGGTCTCGCCGGCGCCGACGGCGGGCTGCTCCGGTTCCGCGACGTCGGCGGCCGGCGCCGCCGGTACGGGGTCGAGCCAGTGCCGGGTGCGGGCGAACGGGTACGTGGGCAGCGCGACCCGCCGTGCGCTGCTCTCACCCCGCACCGAGGTCCAGTCCACGGCCGCTCCGGCGGTCCACAGCCCGCCGAGTCCGGCGAGCACGTCACCGGCGTCGACCTGTGCCCTCGGCCGGGGTTGCAGGGCGAACGTGGGCACCCGCCCCCGGTCCTGCGTCGTCTGCCGGGCCATGCCGGTCAGGGCGGTGCCCGGCCCGACCTCGACCAGGACCGGGTCGGGCAGGTCCAGCGCGGTCAGCAGCGCGTCGTGGTAGCGCACCGGGCTGCGCAGCTGCGCCGCCCAGTAGCCCTCGGCACGGGGCAGCCCCCTGCCGAGCAGTACGCCGTCGATGCTGCTGACGACCGGGACGGTGCGGGGTCGCTGGGCGATGCGGTCCGCCTCGGCGCCGAGCAGTCGTGCCGCGTCGGCCATCATCCGCGAGTGGAAGGCGCGCTGCGCGGGCATCGCCCGGCAGTGCACCTCGGCCGTGGCCAGGCGCTCCCGCAACTCGGCGAGCTGCGCCACCGGCCCGGCCAGCACGGTGAACTCGGGGGCGTTGTACGCGGCCACGTCGAGGCCGTCCAGGCCCGCCAGGTGCTCCTCGACGGTGGACCGCGGCGCGAGCACGGCCAGCATGCCGCCCTCGGGCGCGTCCTGCATCAGCCTGCCGCGGGTCGCGACCAGGCGCAGCATGTCGTCGGCGGCCATCTCGCCGGCCAGCGCCGCGGCGGCGAACTCACCGATCGAGTGGCCGATCAACGCCGCCGGGCGGACGCCCCACGACACCAGCAGTCTGCCGAGGGCGAGTTCGTGCAGCGCCAGCGCGGGCTGGGTGACGTCGGTGCGGTGCACGATCCCGTGCGGGTCGTCGTCGACCAGCACGTCGCGCAGGTCCAGCCCCAGGACCGGGGCCAGCAGCGCCGCCCCGTGGTCGAGGTCGGCGCGGAAGGACGGGCAGCGGTCGTAGAGGCCCCGCGACATGGCGGGGAACTCGGCGCCCTGGCCCGGGAACAGGAACACCACGCTGGGTCGGCGCGCGGCCTCGCGGACCGGCGCCTTGGGCAGTCGGGTCAGCGCCGCGGGGACGTCCCGCGCGGCGACCGCGAGCCGGTGCGGGAAGTGCCTGCGGTACGTCTGCGACGTCAGCGCGACATCGCCGACGGCCAGGTCGGGGCGTTGCCGCAGGTGCTCGCCGAGCTGCTCGGCGGCCTCGCGGACCGCCTCCGGGCTGCGCCCGGACAGCACGATCAGCTCGGTGCGACCGTCGACCTCGGCGGGACCGGGCGCGACCGGCCCGTCGGCCTCCTCCAGCACGACGTGGGCGTTGGTGCCGCCGAGGCCGAAGGAGCTGACCGCCGCCCGGCGGGGGCCGCCGGCGGAGTCCCACTGCCGGGCCACGCTGTCCACGGTGAACGGGGTCGACCCGTCGAGCAGTTCGGGGCGGGCCTGCTTGAGGCCGGCCAGCGGCGGGATCTGCCGGAAGTGCAGCGCCAGCGCGGCCTTGATGAGCCCGGTGACGCCGGCGGCCGCGTCGAGGTGGCCGACGTTGGCCTTGACCGAACCGATCGAGCACGGCTGCTCGCCACGCCGGAACACCTCGGTCAGCGCCGCCAGCTCGATCGCGTCGCCGACCTCGGTGGCCGTGCCGTGCGCCTCGAGGTAGCCGACGGTCGCGGGATCGACGCCGGCGGCGGCGTACGCGCGCGTCAGCACGTCGATCTGTCCGGCGATGCCGGGCGCGGTGTAGCCGACCTTCATGCCGCCGTCGTTGTTCACCGCCGAGCCCTTGATCAGGGCGTACACGGTGTCCCCGTCGCGGCGGGCGTCCTCGGCGCGTTTGAGCGCCACCATGGCGACGCCGTTGCCGGGGACGGTCCCGTCGGCCGTGGCGTCGAAGGGCCGGCACGTGCCGTCGGGCGACATGATGCCCTTCGTCTCGTAGAGGTAGCCGGCCTGTTGCGGCACGGCCACGCAGGCGCCGCCGGCGAGCGCGACGTCCGAGTCGCCGGTGCGCAGGCTCTGGCACGCCAGGTGCACCGCCACCAGCGATGTCGAGCAGGCGGTCTGCACGGTGACCGCGGGACCGCCCAGGTCCAGCCGGTACGCGACCTTCGCGGCCAGGTGGTCCTTCTCGTTGCCCAGCACCACCGACAGCAGCCCCTGGGTCTCGACCAGGCCGGGCTGCGCGAACACGTGGTGCAGCGCGTAGTAGTTGAACCCGGCCCCGGCGAACACGCCGACCCGGCCGAAGGGTTCGCGGGTGGCCAGGCCGGCGGACTCCAGCGTGGCCCACGCCGTCTGCATCAGCAGCCGGTGCTGCGGATCCATGGTCTCGGCCTCCCGCGGCGTGATGCCGAAGAAGGCGGCGTCGAACAGGTCCGGGTCGGCCAGCACGCCGCGCGCCGGCACGTACGCCGGGTCGTCGAGCCGGTCGGCGGGCACGCCCGCGGCCAGCAGCTCGCCGCGGGTCAGCTCGCTGATCGTGATCTTCCCGGCGGCCACGTTGGACCAGTACTCCCAGACGTCGGCGGCGCCGGGGAACCGGCCCGCCATGCCTACGATCGCGATGTCGCCGTTCATCAGGATGCTCCTGCTCCTTCGGTCTGTGCGTGCAGATGCCGGGCCAGCGTCTGGACGGTCGGGAAGCGGTAGAGGTCGGTCAGCGCGACGGTCCGGCCGGCCAGCCGCTCCTGGAGCAGCCGGCGCACGATGGCGAGCCGCAGCGACTCCCCGCCGACGTCGAAGAACGCCTCGTCGACGTCGAAGTCGTCGGTGCCCAGCGCCTCCACCCAGGCCCCCGTCACCAGCTCCTCGAACTCGGCGAGCGACGCGGAGCGCTGGGCGGGAACCCGCGGCGGCTGCCCGGCCGTCGCGTCGGCGGCCGCCTCGTCGCTCGCCGTCGCAGCGGCGGGCACTGCGGCAACGGCGGACGTCGCGGCGGCGGGCTGCGGCACCGCGGCCAGCGCGCCCAGGGCACGGAGGTCGACCTTGCCGTTGCGGTCGAGCGGGAACTCGGCCACGGTCACCCACTGCTGCGGCCGGGCGTAGGGGGCCAGCTCGGCCTCCACCGCGCGGCGCACGTCGGCCACGACGAGGCCCTCGGGCGCGGGCTTCAACGCGGCGCACAGGCGTACGCCCGACCCCGTCACCGGGTCGCCGGTGGTGAACACCACCGCGTCCTGCACCCCGGGCCGCGCGCGCAGCCGGCGCTCGACGTCGACCAGCTCCACCCGGTGCCCGGCGATCTTCACCTGGCGGTCGTTGCGGCCCAGGAAGCGCAGCTGCCCGTCCGCGCCCCAGCGCACCAGGTCCCCGGTGCGGTACAGGCGCATCCCCAGGCCCGCGTGCCGCACGAACGACGCGTCGGTGCGCACGGGGTCGTTGAGGTAGCCGTCGGCGAGCCCGCCGCCCGCCGCCCACAGTTCACCGATCGCGCCCGGCGGCACGAGGCGCCCCGACGGGTCGACGACGTACAGGTCGGTGCCGTGCACCGCCGCACCGATCGGCAGCGGGTCGGGCGTCGCGTCGGCGTGCTCGACCGAGTACGTCGTGGTGAACGTGGTGTTCTCGGTGGGGCCGTAGCCGTTGGTGAGTCGCAGCCCCGGGCAGGCCCGCAGCACCCGGCGCACGTGCGCCGGGGAGACCACGCCGCCGCCGGTGAACAGCTGCCGCAGCCCGGCGAACGCGTCCGGGCGGTGGTCGGCGACCAGGTGGAACACGCCCGAGGTGAGCCAGGTGTGGGTGATCCCGGCGGTGGGCAGGAACTCGGCCAGGCCGCTCGGCGTCGGTTCGCCGGGCGGGAACACGACCACGGTGTCGCCGTTGGCGAGCGGCACGAGCAGCTCCAGCGTGGACGCGTCGAACGCCAGTGGGGACAGCCGCATCATCCGCATGTCCGCCCGGTCGGCGAACAGCCGCGGGTCGTCGGCCAGCCGCAGCACGGCCCGGTGCGGCACGACCACGCCCTTGGGCACCCCGGTGGAGCCCGAGGTGAAGGAGACGTACGCGGCCCGCGCCGGGTCGGCCGGCGCCGCCTCGACCGGGCCGTCGTCGGACCGCGCGTGGTCGGCCGTCGCCGAGCTGGCCCGGCCCGGCGCACCCCCGCGCGCCTCGACCGGGCCCTCTCCCGGCGGCGCCGACCTGCCCAGGCGGGCAAGTGGGCAGTCGGCCGCGCCCGACCACTCCGGGCCGGGCGCGCCCGCGCCGAGGCGGGCCCGCGGCGCGACGGCCGCGGCCAGGTGCGCCCGCCACTCGCCGGTGGCGTGCTGGTCGACCGCGACGTAGTGCGCGCCCAGCCGCAGCACGCCCAGCACCGCGACCGCCTCGGCCGCCGAGCGCGGCACCTCCAGGATCACCGCGTCGCCGGCGCGCACGCCGTGCGCGTGCAGCAGCCGCGCCTGCGCGACCGCGTGGTCGTGCAGCTCGCGGTAGGTCAGCGTGAGCCCGGCGTGCGGGTCGACCAGCGCGATCCGTTCGCCCGTGGTCTCCGCGTGGGCCGCGAACCGGCTCCACACGTCGTCGGTGGTGTCGTGCGGCCCGCCCGCGCCCAGCGACCGCAGCCGGGCGTGCTGCCCCGCCGACAGGGTCGTGACGTCGCGCAGGGCCGCGTCCGGGTCGGCGGCCATCTGCCGCAGCGCCGCCTGGAACGACTCGGCCAGCTCCCCGGCGTCGGCGGCGGTGAGCGCCGACGTGGCGTACTCCAGGGCGAAGCGGGGGCGTTCGGACCACGACTGGAGGTAGAGCAGCGCGTCGAACACCGCACCGTGGCAGTGGCCCTCGTGCACCCGCCAGGTGCGCCCGCCCGCGACCAGCTCGTCGGGCACCAGCTCGTGGTGGGCGGCGAAGCCGAGCTGCGCGAGCGGGTTGCGGCCCGGGTCGGTGGTGACGCCGAGCCCGGAGACGACCCGCTCGAACGGCACGTCGGCGTCGGCAGCCGCCTCGGCCATCGCGTCGGCCACGCCGCGTACGTGGTCGCGCACGCTGACGTCGTCGGGCGCGACGCAGCGCACCGGGACGGCCCGGGTGCACAGGCCCACGATGGCGTCCATGCCCGCCTCGAACCGGCCCGCCGCCGGCACCCCGAGCACCAGGTCGGTCAGGCCGGCGCGGCGGGACGCGGCCAGCGCCCACGCCGCCATGGCCACCGATGTCACCGTCACCCGGCAGTGGCGGGCCAGTTCGGTCGCGGCCTGCGCCGCCTCGGCGTCGAGGTGGAAGGGCAGGCGCGCGCCGCGCCCGTCGGCCTCGACGACCGGCGGCAGGTCGGTGGGCAGCGCCACCGTCCACGGCGCGCCGTCCAGCCGGGCCGCGATCCGGGCCAGCGCCTCGTCCACCGCCCCGGCCTTCTCCCTCGCGGCGAGCCGCGAACCGATCCAGTCGGGCGACGGCGCGGGGCCCGCCGGACCGGCGCCGGCGTAGAGCTCGGCGAACTCGCGCCAGAGCACGCCGATGCTCCAGCCGTCGCTGATCGTGTGGTGCACCAGCATGGTGAGCAGGTCCCGCTGCCCGGCACGGGTCAGCACGAAGACGACCGGCGGCTGCTCGAAGGGGCGCAGCAGCTGCGCGGCCGACCGGCCGTAGAGGTCGTGCACGGCGCGTACCGGGTCGTCGCCGGGCAGCGTCTGGTGCAGCAGCCGGGGCTCGTACGGCGCGGGCAGCACGATCCGGGCCTGGCGTGGGTCGCGGACGAACCGGGTACGCAGCGCCTCGTGGCGGGCCGTCAGCTCGCGCAGCGCCGAGCGGGTCCGGGCCGCGTCGAGCGGCCCGTCCGCCTCGAGGGTGAACATCAGGTGGTACGGCGCGTCCTGGTCGAGCAGGTGCGCGGCCAGCATGGACCGCTGGCCGGGCAGCAGCTCCAGCTCGGTGGGCCGCCCGGCGGCCGGCGGCGGCGCGGTGTCCACGTGGTCCACCGCGCCGGCCAGTGCCTGCGCCAGCGGCAGCGCCGACAGCAGCCGGGCGCTGTCCACGTGCGCGCGCAGCTCCCGCTGGCCGAGCGAGACCAGCGCGATGGCCTGCAGCGAGGTGCCGCCCAGGCCGACGAACGACTCGGTGGCCGCCGCGTCCCGGAGGTGTTCGGGGGTGAGGCCGAGCACCTGCGCGGCGAGCGGCACCCAGGCGGTGAGGTCGGGGGCAGCCATCAGACGCTCTCCGCCACGGGCCTGTCCAGCGGCACCTGGCCGGCGATGTCGCGCAGGTCGGCGAAGCGGGGGTTCTCCAGCACATGGCCGAACATCACCGCGAGGTTGAGTTCCTGGCGGATCAGGGTGCTCAGCCGCAGCGCGCTGAGCGAGTGGCCGCCGAGGTCGAAGAAGTCGTCCTCGTCGTCGACGGTGTCGACGCCGAGCACCTCCATCCACAGCTGTTCGAGCTCGGCCACCCAGGTCCGGTCGGTTACGTCGCGCATCAGTGGTGCCTCTCTGTGTCGAGTCGGGTCGCGGGGGCGTCCAGGTAGTGCCGGGTGGCCGCGAAGGGATAGGTGGGGGCGGGCACGCGGCGCCGGCCGGCGTCGTGCGCGGGGTCCCAGGCGTCGACGACGCCCAGTTGCCACAGCGCGCCGACGGTCGCCAGCAGCCGGGCATGCCGGTCGGCGGGCAGCGCGGGCTGGTCCGGGCCCAGGTGCGGGGTGACGCTCGTGCCGACCTCGATCCAGAGCACCTGGTCGAGGTCGACGGGCAGCGTCGCCGGCGCGGGCGGTTCGGCCGCCTGCGCCCGCCAGTACGCGAGGTCGTCGTACTCGGTCAGCGGCTCTCCGCCGCAGGTGTGGACGGGCAGGTCGGGCGGGCCGAACCGGCTGCCGTCGACGTCGGCGCCGCGGATCAGCGCCAGCGCGTCCGCGACGGACATGGTCCCGGCCACGACCGCGCAGGCCACCGCGCCGAGACCGACGCCGGCCAGGGCGCGCGGCGCCACGCCCCGGCTGCGCAGCGACCGCGCCAGGCCGACGCAGGCCAGCAGCCGGGTGCAGCGCTCCTGGACGGCCTCGTCGAGGTCGCGCCCGCGCAGCAGCGCCACACCCTCGTCGACGACCTGGCGGTACACCGGGTCGGCGTCGTAGTTGGGCCGGTTGCCGGTCAGCTCGCCGGCCCCGGTGAGGTGCAGCGCCACACCACGTGCCCGCGCCTTGGCCGCGACCTGCCGGACCGTCGGCGGCGAGGCGTGCGCTCCGGTCAGGAACGCGGCCCGCCACGGCAGCTCCGCCCGGCCGGTCCGCAGCGTGTACGCGAGGTCGGCCAGCTCCCCGGGCGCGGTCCCGGCCACACACGCGACGGCGCGGTCCAGGCTGTCCTGCGCCGCGGCGGCGGTCTTGGCGGAGACCAGGACCAGCTCGGTGACGTGGCGGCGCGGCCGGGGCCGGGCGGCCGGGGCCTCCTCCAGCACGACGTGGGCGTTGGTGCCGCCGATGCCGAAGGCGCTGACCCCGGCCCGGCGTACGCCGTCGATCGGCGCCCACGGCCGAGCCGCCGCCGGCAGCTCGAACACCGAACCGTCCAGCCGGACCGCCGGGTTGGGCGTGGCGAGGTGGGCGATCGGCGGGATCACGCGGTGCTTCAGCGCCAGCACCGTCTTGATCAGGCCGATCACCCCGGCGGCGGTGTCCAGGTGCCCGACGACCGACTTGGCCGCGCCGAGCGCGCAGGGCGCCCGGTCGGGCCGCTCGCTGTCGAAGACCTGCCGCAGCGCCGCCACCTCGATCGGGTCGCCGAGCGCGGTGCCGGTGCCGTGGGTCTCGACCAGGCCGATGGTGTCCGGGTCGACGCCGGCCACGCTCAGCGCCGCCGAGATCACGCCGGCCTGGCCGGTGGGGCCGGGCGCGGTGAAGCCCGCCTTGCGGGCGCCGTCGTTGTTGACCGCGCAGCCGCGGATCACCGCGTGCACGGTGTCGCCGTCGCGCAGCGCGTCGGCGAGTCGCTTGAGCACCACCACGCCCGCGCCGTCGCCGGGCACCGTCCCGTCGGCCGCGGCGTCGAAGGCCCGGCACCGGCCGTCGGCGGAGAAGATCCCGCCGGGCTCGTGCAGGTGCCCGCGCCGCGTCGGCGGGGCCACCGTGGCGCCCCCGGCCAGCGCCAGGTCGGCGTCGTACGTCAGCAGGGCCTGCGCCGCCTGGTGCACCGCGACCAGCGACGTCGAGCAGGCGGTCTGCAGCGTCAGCGCGGGGCCCTGCAGGTTCAGCTTGTACGCGATCCGGGTGCTGGCGAAGTCCTTGTCGCTGCCGATGATCAGCCCCAGGCCGCCGGCCGCCTCGACGGCGCGCTCGTCGGGCCACACGTTGTCGAGCAGGTAGACGTTCAGGCCGGTGCCGACGTACACCCCGATGCGGTTGCCGTCGGCGGCGACCGGCGGGTGGCCGGCGTGCTCCAGCGCGGCCCAGGCGCACTCCAGCAGGATCCGCTGCTGCGGGTCCATCAGCGTGCTGTCGGACGGCGAGTAGCTGAACAGCCGGTGGTCGAAGCAGTCCGCGTCGCGCAGCACCGCCCGGGCGGGCACGAAGTCGGGCCGCTCCACCAGGTCCTTGGGCACGCCCCAGCCGACGAGCTGCTCGGGGGTGAAGAAGGTGACCGCGTCGATGCCGTTGACCACGTGGTGCCAGAACAGGTCCAGGTCGCGTTCGGCGCCCGGGACGCGGACGGCCATGCCGACCACGGCCACCGCCGCGCTGTCGTCGAACTCAACCACGGCTGCCTCCCCCGGCCCGGCGGGCGGCGAGCAGGGCGCGGCCCTGGTGGCGCTGCGCCGCGTGCGCGTCGGCGACCACCGGGGCCGCCTGCTGCAGGTGCGCGGCGCAGCCGGCGACCGTGCCGGCGCGGAACAGGTCCGTCACGGAGACGTCCAGGCCGTCCTCGGAAAGCCGCTGCTGCAACGCGATCAGCGCGAAGCTGTGCCCGCCCAGGTCGAAGAAGTTGTCGTGCAGCCCGATGTCGCCCCGGTCGAGCACCTCGCCCCAGGCGGCCCGGATCCGCTCCTCCAGCCCGGTGCCGGCGGTGTGCTCGCGTCGCGTGGCGGGTGCGGCGGCCGTGCGCGCGGCGCGGCTGTCGGCCAGCAGTCGGGCGGTGTCCACCTTGCCGTGCGCGGTGAGCGGGATCGCCGCGACGGCCAGGATCCGCGACGGCACCATGTACGCCGGCAGGATCGCCCGCACGTGGGCGCGCAGCTCGCGTTCGGCGTCCGGGCCGACCTCGCCGACGACGAAGGCGACCAGTTGGTCGTTCTCGGCCGCGACGGCGCACGAGCGTACCGCCGGGTGGGTCAGGAAGGCGCCCTCGACCTCGGCCAGCTCGACGCGGTAGCCGCGCAGCTGCACCTGGGTGTCGTTGCGGCCGAGGTACACCATGTTCCCGCCGACGCCCCACTTGACGACGTCGCCGGTCCTGTACATGACGCCCCCGCCGTACGGGTCGGGCAGGAAACGCGCCTCGGTCAGCTCCGGGTTGTCCACGTAGCCGTGCGCGACGAGCACGCCGCCGCAGTACAGCTCGCCGGGCACGTTCAGGCCGGTGGGCCGCAGGTCCTCGTCCAGGACGTAGCAACGCCCCGACGGCAGCGGCACACCGATGTCGCCTTCCATGACCCGGGCCAGCTCGCCGGTGGGCACCTCGACGATCGTGACGTGGATGGTGCCCTCGGTGATGCCGTACATGTTGACGAACACGGCGCGCATGCCCGGCGCGCCGGCGACCAGCGACGTGACCCGCGACCAGCTCAGCGCCTCGCCGCCGAGGACGACGTAGCGGATGCTGGAGACCTCGTCCGCGCCCAGCAGCCGCAGGTACGGGGGCAGCAGCCGGTAGAGCGCGCCCGGGGTCTGGAACACCACGGTGACGGCCTCGCGGCGCACCAGCGCGGCGAGCCGCTCCCGGTCCACCAGGTCGGCCTGGTCGGCGATGACGAGCCGGCCGCCGGTGCTCAGCGCCCCCCACATCTCCCACACCGAGGCGTCGAACGAGAACGAGCTGGCGGCCAGCCACACGTCGTCGGCGGTGATGTCGAGGCCGGCGGGGGTGGGGCTGTTCAGCGCGTCCAGGCCGCCGTGCCCGACGATGACGCCCTTGGGCACGCCGGTGGAGCCCGAGGTGTAGATGATGTAAGCCTGGTCGCCCGCCCCGGGGAACGTCTCGGCGACCACGGACGTCCCGTCGAGGGTGTGCGCGTCGGCCATCCGGATGTCGCGGCCCCGCGCCAACGCGGCGGCCGCGTCCGCGGTGCCGGCCTCCACCAGCATGATCGGCATGGCGGCGCTGGCCGTGATCAGTTCGAGGCGCTGCTGCGGATACTCCGGGTCCAGCGGCACGTAGACGCCGCCGAGCTTCCAGACGCCGAGGATCGCCGCGATGACCGCGGGCGAACGGCGCAGCAGCAGCCCGACCCGGTCGCCGCGCCGCACGCCCCGGTCGGCCAGGCCCGCCGCGATCCGCCCGGCCCAGCGGTCCAGTTCGGCGTAGGTGACCTCCACGTCCCGGTGGCGCACCGCCACGGCGTCCGGGGAGTTCGCCACGTGCCCGGCGAACCGGCGCAGCACCGACGGGTGGTCGACGGGCTCCTCCGGGATCGGCGGGTTCAGCCCGGCGGTCAGCAGCAGCCGCTCGGCCTCGTCCACCATGGACGGCTCGGCGCCCGGCTCGTCGACGACCGACCGGAGGAAGGCCAGGTAGTGGGTGAGCAGCGTCGCGACGGTCTCCGGGGTGAACAGCTCGGTGCTGTACTCGGCGCGCAGGAACGGCGCGGCGGTGGACACGTCGAGGGTCAGCCCCAGGTCGAACTTGGTGACGTCGACCTCGACGTCGACCTCGGTCAGCTTCACCCCGTCGAACTCCGGGAACGCGAACGGGAAGTTCTGCACCGTCAGCGAGGTCTGGAACAGCGGCGCGTGGCTGAGCTGCCGCTCCCCCACGGTGGCCCGCACGATCTGCTCGAACGGCACGTCCTGGTTGGCGAACGCGGCCATGCTGGCCCGGCGGGCCCGCTCGACCAGCTCGGCGAAGCCCGGCCGGCCGGACACGTCGAGCCGGATCGGCAGCGTGTTGACCAGGCAGCCGACGATCCGCTCCTCGGCCTCGTCCATCCGGTTGGCCACCGGCACCCCGACCACCACCTCGTCCTGGCGCGCGTACCGCGACAGCACCGAGGCGTACGCGGCCAGCGTCACCGCGAACAGCGTCGTGCCCCGCGACCTGGCCCAGGCGGTGAGCCGCTCGACCAGCTCGGGCTCGACGGGGCGGCGCAGCACCGCGCCGCGGGCGCTGAGCACGCTCGGCCGGGGGAAGTCGGTGGGCAGCGCGAGCTGCGGGACGTCCCGCAGCTCGGCGCGCCAGAAGTCCAGCCCGGCGCTGTCGCGCTCCCAGGACTCGCGTTGCCGCCGCGCGTACGCCAGGTAGGACTCCGCCGGTTCGGCGTACGCGGCGGCATCCGGGCCGGACACCGCGGCGTTGTACTCGGCGGCGAGGTCGCGCAGCAGCAGGCCCACCGACCAGCCGTCGCAGGCGATGTGGTGCACCAGCACGGCGAGGGTGTGCTCGTCGGGGCCCCAGGAGCGCAGGAAGGCGCGCAGCACCGGCCCGTCGCCGAGCCGGAACGGGCGCCGGGCCTGCTCGGCCACGAGGGCGTGCAGGAAGGTCTCCTGGGTGTCCCGGTCGGCCCGCCCACCCGCCTGGACGTCGATGTCCGCGTGCGGGGTGGCCGACACCCGCTGGGTGAGCACACCGTCGACCAGGGCGAACGTGGTGCGCAGCGCGTCGTGCCGGGCGACGACGCGGATCAGTGCCCCGCGCAGCGCCTCGGGCCGCAGCGCGCCCTGCAGGTGGACCGCGAAGGCCACCACGTACGCCGGATTGCCGGGCTGGAGCTGGTTGAGGAAATAGAGCCGTTCCTGAGCGAAGGAAGCGCGACCGGTACGAACCATGCATCGATCGTGGGCTGCCGGGCGTCCCGCCCGGCAGAGCGACCTTCCCCGCCCCGCCAGGGAAAACCTCCCGGTCGGGTGCCGGACACCGCACGCCGTCGGCGGACACGACTCGGCCCCCGGTCCGGCGGGTCAACCGTCGGACCGGGGGCCGGTCAGGCTGGGCACGCCAGGCGGTCCCGACAGGACCGGCCGGCGGATGGCGGAGGGGGGGACGGTTCGGCTGCTCGGGCCGTGCGGGCCCGGCCTGGAGCGGGCGCGTGGGGTGGCGGGCCGGGGGGCGCCCCCCCCCCCCCCCACCCAGGAAAGAGAAAACGGAAAAGAAAAACGGGGGGGGAGGTAAAAAAA
>NZ_JBEYTP010000055.1:0-4959 GCF_040643125.1 Micromonospora sp. NPDC047465 | reverse complement strand
GGGGGGGGGGGGGGGGGGGGCCCGGCCCCCCCCCCCCCCACGGCGCTCCGTGGACGGTCAGAGGCCGCCGGTGAAGACCAGCCGGTTGGGCGTACCGGCCAGGTCGCCCTGGACCACGCCGGTGGTGGCGTTGCCGACCAGCCAGCTGTGCAGGGTGGCCTGGGAGGCGTCACCGTTCACGCTCTTGTAGAGCGCGGCGATGCCCGCGACGTGCGGGGTGGCCATCGAGGTGCCGTTGAAGACGGCGGTGGTGTTGTTCGGTTGGGTCGACAGGATCGCCGAGCCGGGAGCGTAGAGGTCGACGCAGGCGCCGGTCGAGGAGTAGCTGGCCCGGGCGTCGGTGTTGGTCGACGCGGCGACGGCCACCGCGGCGGTCACCGCCCGGGGCAGCCGATCGCAGGAGTCCGCGCCGGTGTTGCCCGCCGAGGTGGCCAGGAAGACACCGGAGTTCATCATCCCGGTGATCGCGGCGGCCATCGTGTCGGAGTAGGTCCAGTTCCACGAGGTGTTGGCCACCGCCGGCTTCGCCGCGTTGGCGGTCACCCAGTCGATCGCGGCGATGGTCGCCGAGGTCTTGCCCGAGCCCTGGCAGTTGAGGATCTTCACGGCGTGCAGCCGGACGCCCTTGGCCACCCCGTACGTCTTCGAGCCGATCGTGCCGGCGACGTGGGTGCCGTGCCCGTCGCAGTCGGTGTTGCGCCGGTCGATGGCGTTGTAGTCGAAGCTCGCCCGGCCCTCGAAGTCCGGGTGGGTCACGTCGATGCCCGAGTCGATGACGTAGGCGTGCACACCGGAGCCGGTGGCGGTCGTGGTGTAGCTGTTGGACAGCGGCAGCGTGCGCTGGTCGATCCGGTCCAGGCCCCAGGACGGCGGGTTGGCCTGGGTGCCCTCGGCGACACCGTCGAGCCAGGCGTCCTGCTCGACGGCGAGCACCGCGGGATCGCGGCGCAGTGCCTGCACCTGCCCGGCGGTCAGCTCGGCGGCGAAGCCGTTGACAGCCCGTTCGTAGACGAACCGCGGGTTGACCGACAGGGCACGGGCGATGCCACGCGGTTCGGCGCCCGGGCGCAGCCGGACGATGTACTCGCCGGGCACCGGCCGCACGCCGGGCGCGGCGGAGGCCGCGTTCACCGGTGCGGACGACGTGGACGCGGGTGCCGCCGCAGCCGGTACGGCGACCAGGGTGCAGCCCGCTGCCACCAGCGAAGCCATCAGGACTCTTGATCTCACATTGCCTCCCAGACTGACCCGGTGTCATCACTGGATGACGCCGCGGTGAAGAGGCACGCTAGTCGGAGCACTGCCGAGCGTCAATGCCTTCCTCACCCTACGGACCGGAGGGCAGGGTGGCGGACGACCGGTCGTGCCATCGACTGTCGCGCCGGGCCCGGCGACGAACGCCACCGAGCCCGACGGGGCAACGACTAGTATTCGCCACGCCCGAAGGCGGCCAGCTCCGCGGAGTGGCCGGGGTTGCTGACGTACGTCGCCCCGATCGGGGCGGTCACCCGGCACCACATGTCCAGCCGTTCCACGTCGATGCCGGCCGCCGCGGCCAGCTCGTCGCGGCGGCGCACCATCTCCGCGCGGTCCAGGCCCTCCAGCACGTAGTCGACCGCGTCGAAGCACGGGTCGCCGGCGCAGGCCATCGGGTCGATGGCGACCAGACCCTTCGCGCCGCCGCTGAGCACGTTGCCCAGGTGCAGGTCGCCGTGCAACAGCACGGTGTCGGTGGGCACCGCGAACAGGTCGTCGCGCAGCCGCTTCGACCCGGCGAGGTCGGCGCCCCGCCGCACCGCCGAGTTGAACAGCACGTCGATCCAGTCCTCCAGCCGCCGCGGCGCGGCGGCCGGGTCCCCGGCGCCGTGCAGGTCGTTGAGGAACGCGGCGTACTCCCGCGGCGACGGCGGCTGCGGCATCTTCTCCACCAGCGTGCCCGGGTGGATCGACTCCAGCAGTACGGCGCCCTTGGCGGCCGCCAGCACCGCCGGCACCCGCCCGCCGGGCGCGAACTGGCGCAGCATGTCGACCTCCTCCCGTACGGCGTAGCTGTCGGGCGACAGTTTCAGCACCGCGTCGCCCTGCGGGCCGCGGCACCGGAACACCACCGAGGAGTTGCCGGACTTGAGCCGGTCGCCGAGGTCGAGCTGCCACTGCGCGACGAGCTCGTCCAGTCGCTGGGGCAGCGTGCCGACCCAGCGGTGCGCCGCCTTGCCGAACCGCGGCTCCAGCCGGTCCGCGATCGCTTCCAGATCCAGGGTCATCACGCTCACCTCTCCATCGATCGCGCGCCGGCGCAGGCGGCCGAGCCGCCCACCCCCGGCAGGGACATGGCGCCACGCCTACGGGCCAGCGGCACGCCGCCACCGGACACCGTGTCGAGACTCGACCCGTACGGCCCGGGGCGCTCCAGCCTGGCCTTGCGGGCGACCTCGATCGCCTCGTGCCGGTCCGACACGTTCAGCTTGCTGAAGATGGTCGAGATGTGGTTGCTGACCGTCTTCGGCGAGAGGTTCAGCCGCGTGGCGATCGCCACGTTGCGCATGCCCGACGCGATCAGTTCCAGCACCTGCCGCTCACGCGTCGTCAGCTCCGGGAAGAGCTGCTGGTTGCGCGGCTCGCGACCCAACCGCCCGATGAGTTGGTCGGCCACCCGGGGGCCGAGGATCACCTCGCCCGTCGCGATGCCCCGGATCGTCCGCACGATGCCGTCGCCCGGGCAGCTCTTGAGCACGTAGCCCCGCGCGCCCGCCCGCATGGCCGCGAAGACCGCCCCCTCGTCCTCCACGGCGGTGAAGACCAGCACGGCGGTCGAGGGCGACATCCGGGCGATCTCCTGCAGCGTCACCCCCACCTGGAAGCCCGGCAGCTCGATGTCGAGCACGAGCACGTCGGGGCGCAGCGACGCCGCGCATGTCATCGCCTCCCGCGTGGTCCCCGCCTCGGCGACCACGCTGACCTCAGCCGAGGAGGACAGCAGGGCATGCAGGCCCCTGCGTACCACCGGCTGAGCGTCGGCCAGCACCACCGTCACGGTGCGAGGTTTTGCCTCGTCCGCGACACTTCCCGGACCCCGCCTCATCGTATGAGCCAGTTCCGAGGTCGAGCCAACGCTGACCATTACGACACCTCACCCCGTCCTAACCGGCCCGCGACGCCTCCCTTCCGGAGGCGTCGCGGAAGCGCCGACCTCCGCGTCGGCGTGAACATCTACTGACGGCGAACAGAACAACACATGAAGTCAGTCGGACGGAAGCCATGTCAATCTTCTGACGTATTTTCCGAAATCAATTTAATATGACCATCGGTGACCCTTCTCGACCGACGGAGCAGGCCGCGACAGACCGGGAATGCCGGGACGATGTACCCGCAGGTCCCGCCTCCGCGCCGCACGCCAGGCACGCGCGCCGCCCACCCGGATCAGGCCGGGCGTCTAGCGCACCGCGCGCCGGACGTCCAGCGGAAAAGTTCCCTGCCCACCCGGGAAGTCGTCCCGACCCCGGTCCGCCGAACGCCCTGTCCCGCCCAGCTTCGCCGCCGCGAGGATTGTCGCCGGCCGCTCCACCACACAAGGATGTGCGAATATGCCCTTGTCACGAATGATTGATTTTTCATCCCGTTTGGTGCCGACCGATCCGCTACGCAGGAAACTGATCGCGATCCGGCTGGCCGAATCGATCGGCAAGGGAGTCTTCCTCAGCGGCAGCGTCGTCTACTTCACGCTCCGCGTCGGCCTCGACCCCAAGCAGGTCGGCCTGGGCCTGTCCGCCGCCGGCCTGTCCGCCTTCATCTCGTCGGTCGTGTTCGGCGTGATCGCCGACCGGGTGGGGGCGCGCAGGCTGCTCGTCATACTGTTCGCCGCGCTGACGGTGGGCTTCGGGCTCTACGCCCTGGTGGACAACGCGATCCACTTCTTCGCCCTGGTGGTCGCCGTCGGCTTCATCGAGTACGGCACCGGCCCGACCAACGGGGCCCTCGTCGGCAACCTCGTGCCCGCCGAGGAACGGGTCAAGCTCAAGGCGATGATGCGGTCGGTGTTCAACATCGGCTTCAGCATCGGCATCGGGGTGGCCGCCGTCGCCGCGCTCGACCAGCGGCTGCTCGTGCTGATCCCGCTCACCACCGCCGCGCTCATGGCCAGCGCCGCGCTCCTGGTCACCCGCCTGCCCGACGTGCCGTCGCGTCCCGTCCCGGTGGGCTTCAAGCGCTTCGCCGCCGTCCGCGACCCGCGCTTCCTCTCCGTCATCGGCGTCTCGACGGTGCTCGCCTCCCACGTCACCGTCATCCTGGTCACGATGCCGCTGTGGGCGCTCAACCGCACCTCGCTGCCACACTTCCTGATCCCGTTGCTGCTCATCTTCAACACGGTGTTCGTCATCCTGTTCCAGGTGCGGGCCAGCCGGGGCGCGGACACGGTGGAAGGGGCCGGCAGGCTCGCGCGGCGCTCCGGCTACTGGCTGGCCGGCGGCTGCGCGGTGATCGCGGTGACGGCCCTGGACGACAACGTGGTGCTGGTGTCCGTCGCGATCGTCGCCGCGGTGCTGATCCTGTCGGTGGCCGAGGTGATGCAGGCCGCCTCGGGTTGGGGTCTCGCGTTCAGCCTCGCCCCCGAGCACGCGCAGGGCGAGTACCTGGGCGCGTTCGACCTGCACGTGATCACGCAGAACATCATCGGCCCGGCCGTGCTGTCCGGCCTGGTCATCGCCTTCGGCTTCTGGGGCTGGCTCGGCATCGCGGTCGCCGCGCTGGTGGCGTCCGCGTTGATCATCCCGGTCGCGCACCGCAGCCAGGCCACCCTCGTCCCGGAAACGGCCTCGGCGACAAGCCCGTGAACAGCGGCCCGACCACCGAAAGGGCCCAGCACCACGCGGCCGCGGGGGGGGGGGGGCCGGGGGGGGGCCCCGGCGGGGGGCGGTGGGGGCGGGGGGGGCCCCGCGGGGGGCGCGGGCGACCACAGGT
>NZ_JBEYTP010000054.1:0-37439 GCF_040643125.1 Micromonospora sp. NPDC047465 | reverse complement strand
GCCATCAAGGTCGTCGACGGCTCCGTCGAGGTGGTCTCCGAAGGGCAATGGACGAAGCTCGGGTGATGCCCGGACCGCTATCCGGATCTGCCGCGAAGCGCTCGTCACCGAGGGGGATGTCGGCGCCGGTCGCTGGCGTCCGGTCATGCCGATGAGCGGATGCGCTGACCATGCGCGGGTACGGCGTCGCTTCGCCAAGTGGGCACAATGACGTGGTGACGCAGTCGATGCCCCACACCATGAGCACCTTGGCCGCCGACTTTCGAGCCCGTCGCTCCTTGCCGTGCGGCTCCAGCGCCCAGGAAGCACGCAGGCTACGCACTGATCTAAAAGGTTCCGTCAGCCTGCTGGTGCAGCATGGATCCGGTAGCGGCCGGCGGGTCAGCGCACTTCACTCATCGAACTCTGTCGAGGTCTTTCGACAGACCGTGCGCCCGTTGGTCGTGAGGAGACGGGACGGCTGATGGGATGACGTGCCCCGCCCTAAGGGCTGTCTCGTGACGCGGTGAAGGCGTTGTTCGGTACTGGGTTGGTGTCACCAGGTCAGGGTGATGTTGTGCAGGTTGCGATGCCGGAGGCGGCACCGGTCAATGTGTGGGCGGCGCGGCGGTAGTCGCGCAGAATCCTCCAGCACTTCATCCTGGCCAGGGTGTGCTCGACCCGGGCGTGGATAGCGCGGTGCTCGCGGTTGAGGTTTGCCTTCCAGGCCGGCAGGTCGCTGCCGTCGGCGGGCTTGCGGTACAGGATGATCACCTCAGGGTTGCCGAGGTAGGCGCCGTCGGCCATGACGGGCCGCCCGGTCAGTTTCTGGTCAATGCCCGAGGTGCGGTAGATGACCGTGTCGTTGCGGTTGCCCGGCTGGGGCTTGCCGACGGCGATGACCAGGCGGGTGCTGGCATCGATGGCGACCTGCAGGTTCGTCGAGTACCGGTAGTTCTTGCTCTTCGCGGCCAGGCGGTGGTCCCGGGTCGGGATCAGCGTGCCGTCGACGATCGCGATCTGATCGACCGGCTGCCGCCGCACCGGGGGCGAGAGCCAGCAGCGGTCCGAGGGTGTCGATGACCCGGTGCGCGGCGGAGTGCGACACCCCGCACAGCGGGCCGATCTGCCGCATCGTCAGGTTCCTGCGCCAGTACGCGGCGATTAGCAACACCCGATCCGGCAGGTCCAGTGCCCACTGCCGGCCGGGCCGGCCGTCGGCGATCGAGTCCCCGCCGCGTTCGGCGACCGGGCGGACCAGCCGGCGAAACTGGGCGGGCTGCAGCCCGGTGAACGCGAAGGTCCACTCCTGGCGGGCTGCGGAGATCACCTGCACGCAAGCATCATCGACGATCGTCCTCAGCGGTCAGCCACCAGAGTTACGAGACGTCCCTCAGTTTGGTTAGCTATTGAAGGTTTCCGCTCGCACGGACTGCCTAGGACTCACCCTCTATCGAGAAGAACAAGGAGCCTGTGATCCGGCAGCTAGTGTGCGACGTAGCTCTGCCAGATGATGTACTAATAGTCCGGCGATCTAGAGGCAGCAGGCTAGCCGCTGGCAAGACGTTCGGTCACGCCAAAGAGAGTGCCTCGATTCTGACCCTGTCGGGTTGGCTTTTCGCATGAGGCGGCGGGGGCCAAATCTGTTCGAATCCGGCCGTGATCGCGTCCATCGGCTGGCTTCACGGCATCAGCGGACACCTCGCACCGTAGCCAGGGACCCCCTCCATGTAGGACTATGGTGTTCCTGGACCGGAGCTTCTCGGTCCAGTACGTCCTGAGTGCCAGAGGGAGGCGACGTGTTTGCTGACGTCGGGCGGGTTCTCGGGCCGGTCCTCAACCTCGTGGTGAAGGCACTAGTGCAACCACCGCAGCAAGGCGCCGGCACAGTCAAGGAGCCTGTCCGGCTCGATAGTCGAGTGAAGCTTCCCGGAAAACAGCTTGAGAGATCACTTTCTCCGAAACACATCGACGCACTTGTCGAGCAACTTTCTCGTCGGTTTGAGTCCGTCCGTCTCCGTGATTTCACGGTCTTGAGTGAGAGTGACTGGAACCCAGCGGTAGCTGCCGTCGGGGCGACCCTAAAGTCATTGGGGCCAATTGGGGTAGCAGACGCTATCCAGCTCAACCTTAGCCATCAAAACCTCGTTGATCGGGCACTTCAAGCCGACCCGGATCGACCGCAACGCGAATTACTTAGTGGTGCGGGCACGGTGGTCTATCATCGACTGCTTGACGATTCCTGTCGGCATGTAATTGAATTCATAACGCAGCGGCCAGAATTCAGGCAACGCGTCGATGTCGAACTCATCCGACGGACCGCAGCGCTTCAGGAATCAGCAGACGCGGCACTAGAGCGAGCTCACCTAAGACCCGAAGACCGCGACTTTGAGCGAAGGTATAGTGATCTCGTACTTCGGAAGCTCGACTCACTTCAGCTATTCGGGGTAACTCTGAACAAAAACGAGGCGTACCCCTTGAGCACGGCTTACCTGAGCCTGTCTGCAGCACAGGAGTCCGGCAGACGGAAACCTCGCGCAAGCTCTCGACTTGATCTAGCTGCGTCGCAACGGCTGAGAGTGCACGATGCGCTAGCGGACACCAGCAGAGTGCTCATCCGCGGAGAGGCTGGCTCAGGGAAAACCACCTTACTTCAGTGGCTGGCCATCAACCTAGTCAAGGAAGAAGGGCAACTGCCTGGCGGTTGGACACCAGCAGTTCCATTTTTCATCCCCTTGCGAAGATACGCGCTGCGAGATCTCCCCACGCCGGAGCGGTTTACAAAAGAGATTGCGCCCGCCTTGTCTGGTGAGGCACCCGACAAATGGGTTCAGAGAGTCATGCGATCGGGCCGTGCCGTTGTCCTCATTGACGGCGTGGATGAATTGCCAGCAGCAAAGCGCAATGAAATCTGGAAATGGTTGCATGATCTCGTTGTCAGTTACGAGGATGCGCGGTACGTCATTACGTCGCGGCCCCCTGCGGCAGATGCCACTATCGTCGTACCAGACGAGTTCAAAACTTTTTTACTATTGCCGATGGGTTCTGCCGATGTGCGAACGTTCGTGCGGCAGTGGCACTCCGCGTTGGCTTCGACTAAGCGCGAGGGAACTGAGCCGGACAGGTTGAAGCAGTACGAGCTTGACCTGCTCGATAAGCTCGCACAACGCCGAGATTTGCGTCGGCTCGCCACCAACCCACTTCTCTGTGCGTTGACCTGCGCATTGCATATCGATCGGTATAGACAACTCCCTCGAGACCGCATCGGCCTCTACCAAGCTGCACTTGAGATGCTGCTGGTTCGCCGCGATGAAGCGAAAGAAATCGCCGGTGACGGAGTGCTGCTGTCTCAAAAAGACCAAGAGATGCTACTGGCTCAGCTGGCGTACTGGCTGGTGCGCAACGGCAGGTCCGACGTTGATCGTGAAGAAGCGCTTCGGAGGCTGCGCAAATACCTCGCTGCCATGTCTCACGTCACTGCCAAGCCCAGCCAAGTCCTAGACTATCTTTTGCTGCGATCAGGAGTATTGCGGGAGCCCGTGAAAGGGCGGATCGATTTCCTTCACAAGACATTTCAAGAGTATCTTGCAGCTCAGGCGATCCTAGATGAGGGTGATATCGACTACCTGACGAAGCATGCGCATGAGGATTCCTGGCGTGAAGTTGTCGTCATGGCTGTAGGGCACGGCCGCCGAGACGAGCGCGAGAAAATTATTCGCAGTCTCATAACATCAGACAATGAGCTGGATCCTGAGGATTCGAACCGAAAAATTTTAGTAGCTGCCGCCTGCCTCGAACATCCAGGTGCCCTTGATCCAGATCTCGCTGCAACGGTAAAGCGTCTCGTACGCAGGCTTGTGCCTCCGAAGACGGCGATTGCAGCGGAGCAGTTGGCTGAGGCCGGAGATATAGTTCTTGACCTCGTGCCGGACCCGTCCACTCTTTCAGACGATGAGGGCTTGTATCTTCTGCAGTTGATCAATCGATTCCACCCAGAAGATACTTTGCCTGTATTGGCACGGATTGCCGCAAGCCCTCGGCCAGCGATCCGCAGAAAACTGGCCGCTTTCTGGCCGCAGGTTCCGCCCGATGAATACGCGCGCTCGGTGTTAGCTCTCATGGAACTAAGCGACGTGGCAGTAGTGGCACGCGGTGAGGATCAGCTTCATTCGTTACAGCACCTTGATGGACTGCGTCGACTCATAGTGGACGGGCACCGTGGCGATCTCCATTCAATAAGCCGGGCTGCGTTGCTAGAAAGGGCAGCTTTTGTCAGCTGTCAGTTGGAAGGTTTCGACGCAGGAGCTTTACGCGACCTGAAAGTGTTGGATCTTTGTGACACAACTATTGAAGGTGGACTCCAGGCAGCCGCAAAGCCATCAATTCAGGAACTCAGCCTACTTGGCAACGCTGTAGTTCGCGACATAGAGTTTGCGGACGAATTCAGCAGGCTTTTCAGCCTTTTTCCTAATTTATCAAAATTGACGGTGGACTGGTCCTTAGTCGCTTCAACCTCTCCCCAGGCTGTAGCAAACGGCCGAAATCTTAGGTCGCTTACCCTTCTGTCATCGCCGACGTTTGCGCGATTCTTGGACGGAGTTTATAAGACGTTTGCCCCTCGCGCACGTCAGCCAATAGGATGGCGCCGTCCTTCGATGCATCAGTTCGCCGGGCTCACCAGCATCGAAGAGGTCACCCTTGTGGGCTGGCCTTCGCGAGGCGAACTACTCATGATGCAGAAACTTCCCTCGCTGACGACTCTTCGGGTTATTGCAGTAAGGGACGACCTCCGCAGAAAAATTCACTCTGACGGTGGAATCTATCCATACCCGGGACTGCAGACAGGACTTCAGGAGTCACTACTGAATCTCCGAAACCTTCACACTCTTGACCTAATCCTATTTGACTCATTGGGGCCAATCTTCGATCTGCAAGAGAGTTTCGATGTGGCAGATCTTGCGTGGCTGCCGCCGTATCTTTCTCGCGTGACACGACCGAAGTCTCTGGTTGAGGTGACATTAAATGGCAACTTGCCACGTTGAGCTACTGGAATCCATGTTCCTCACCGCAGGTGCCCTCATCTGGCCGCTGATCGCGCTCGAAGCGCGGATGGCAGCGGGTTTATGGTGGCCGGATGCTTGACCTGAGCAGGCTAGACCTGGAGGAGATCGGCACCGAGTCTGGGCACACGCGGACGCCACGATCGAGACGCTCCCGATCGACGCGCCCGGCTCGGTGCGGTGGTGGCAACACACGCCGGTGACGCTGCACCTCATCCTCGTGCACGTGCTCGCCGAGCTGAACCGGCACGCTGGGCACGCCGACATCGTGCCCGAACTGGTCGACGGCCAGGTCGGCTGGCGGCGACCCGGCGACAACGTGGTCGAGGGCGACGAGGCGTGGTGGGCCGCCTACCGCGAGAGGCTGGAATCCACCGCGCGCGAGTTCGCCTGAGGACGCCGCGTAACCCCGCGGATGCCGTCCAATTCGTCCGAGAAACCGTTTGCATTCTGCCAGCGGCCGTCGTAGCCCGAAGCCAAGGTCACATGCGCGGATTTGCCGCAGACGTGGCGCGCCAGGCTTTGAGTCACCGTCACGTGCAGCTGTCCCGATGCCCGAGCCGGCCGGGGATGTCGGCCCTGGTTTTTGCATGCCGGATGATCGTGGCGTGGAGTACTTTGACCTGTCGCCGTACGACTACCTCGGCTTTCCGCTGCCGATGCGGACCGTCGGGTGGCTGGGGCGCGGTTACGGGGTGCAGGGCGCAAGCATGGCACCGATGACCGGCGCCGAGATGGAGCGGCTCAGGGTTGCCTCCCGGCGGCTCGGCAGCCGCACGCTCGGCTGGCACGACTGCGACTTCTGCGGAGCCTTTGAGGGTAACGGCGAGTATCGCTACTACCTGCCCGACGGGGAGATCTACGCCGCACCGATGATGATCCTGCATTACGTTGAAGAACACGGATACCGGCCGCCCCGGGAACTGCGCGACGGCTTGCAGGCGGCCGGGCAACCGCGGTGGGACTGGCGCGCCGAACGCTTGCACGCGGTGCTGCTGGACCAGTCGGAGGACCCGGATTTCCGGTGCCAGGCTGCGGTCGACCTCGCGAACTGGAACGACCCGCGCGCGTTGGACGCGTTGCGGCGCGCCGCACACGATGAGGACCTGGCCGACGTTGCGGGAGACGAGATCGGCCGCTCGTTGGCAGCGTTCATGGATCGTGGCCTCGCGAGGGATCTACTCGCCGAGGACTTGCACGACATGGTGCGCTACGGCATCGACGAAGCATCGAGCCGGTGACATCCACGGGCATCCGGATTTGCCGCAGGCAGCGCGCGGCGGCGCTGGCGCGTCCGTCACGACCGGTATCCGTCGGCCCATGCACGTACAGGCGCGACAACGTTCGGACATGCCGAGATGAGTGCGACTCATGCTGGAGTGGCGACGTTGAGTGCTTGCGCGGTGGCGGTGTTGGTGATGCCTGCGACATGGCCTTGGTAGATGATCTGGCCGCCGTGCCTGCCGGCTCCTGGTCCGAGGTCGATAAGCCAGTCGGCTTGTCGTATGACGTCAAGATTGTGCTCGATGACGACGACGGTGTTGCCGTGGTCCACGAGGTTGTCGAGCGCGCGCAGCAGGATGTCGATGTCGCGAAGGTGGAGGCCGGTGGTGGGTTCGTCGAGGATGTAGAGCGTCGGGCTGGTCGGGTCGCCGAGCTCCTTGGCGATCTTGACGCGTTGACATTCGCCGCCGGAGAGCGTTGTCAGAGGCTGGCCGAGTCTCAGGTAACCAAGGCCGACGTCGTCGAGGTGGCGCAGGGCCTTCGTGATTGCCGGATCGGGGAGGCGGTGGATGGCATCAGTGATAGTGAGTTCGTCGACATCGGCGATGGACAGTCCGTCGACCGTGTGCCGCAGAACGTCAGGAGTGAAGCGTCGTCCCTGGCAGGTTTCGCAGACCGTTTCCTGGCTCTCCATGAAGGCGAGGTCGGTGTAGATGACGCCGAGGCCATTACAGTCGGGACAGGCGCCGTCGGAGTTGGCGCTGAACAAGCTGGCTGGAACGTTGTTGCGGCGTGCGAACAGCTTCCGGATGGGTGTGGCGATGCCGGTGTACGTGATCGGGGTTGAGCGACGGTTAGTGGTGACCGGTTTCTGGTCGATCATGATGGCTTGGTGGCGGGCGGCGAGTTCGGTGGCGAGGCTGGATTTTCCCGAGCCCGCGACGCCGGTGAGCACGGTCATGACCTCGGTGGGGATGTTCACGGTCAGGTTCCTGAGGTTGTTGCGGGTGGCGTTGGTGACGGTGATGCTCCCGCGTGGTGTTCGTGGACGATCTTTGATGGGGCGATGCCGCGATAGTTCGGCCGCAGTCGGGGTGTCGGCTTGGCGCAGCTGCGCGAATGTGCCCTGGAAGACGAGTGTGCCGCCCTGGTCGCCCGCTCCTGGCCCGATTTCGATGATCTGGTCGGCATCGGCCATGACTGCGGGGTCGTGCTCGACGACAAGGACGCTGTTGCCCTTGTCCCGCAGCTGCTGGAGCAGTCTCGTCATGGACGCGACATCGTGCGGGTGGAGGCCGACGGTGGGCTCGTCGAAGATGTAGAGCATCTCGACCAGGCTGCTACCCAGGTGCTTGACGGTCTTGATGCGCTGTGCCTCGCCGCCGGACAGGGTCGTGGTGGCGCGGCCGAGGTGGAGGTATCCCAGCCCGATGGTGATCAGGGCGTCCAGCCTTGCCTTCAGCGCGGCCACGACCGGCGCCACGTTCGCGTCGGTCACCGTCGTCACCAGTTCGACGAGTTCGTTGATCTCTAGGCGCGCCATCTCGCCAATGGTGAAGCCGAGCACGGTGGCCGTGCGGCTGGCCTCGTTGAGCCGATCACCGTTGCAGTCCGGGCATACGGTGGAGCGGGTGAATCGGGCAAGGGTTTCTCGCTTGCGGTCAGACAGATTGTCAGAGGTCTGCAGGTAGATCCGTTCGAACCGTTCGACGACACCCTCGTAGCCCTTCGGAGATTTGGTGCCGAGGCGTGCGGCGTGTTCGCCGCCGAACAACAGCGCGTCGCGTTCGGTTTGGGTCCAGTCGCGCAAGGGTGTGTCAGCGTCGAATGTGCCGATGTCGGCGTACTGGGAGTACCAGTAGCCGCCGTTGCCGAAGCCGGGCAGCAGGATGGCTCCGTCTTTCAGCGACTTGTCCAGATCGAGAAAGCGGTCAACGGCACTGACGACGACTTCACCGAGGCCGGAGCATGTCGTGCACATGCCGGCGGGATCGTTGAAAGAGAAGTGGTTGGACTCACCGACCTGCGGCGTGCTCAGGCGGGAGAACAGGAGCCTGAGGTAGGTCCATGCATCGGTGATCGTACCGACCGTGGATCGTGCGTTCCCGCCGATGCGTCCCTGGTCGATTACCACCACCGGCGAGAGACCGTCGATCTGCTCGACCTCGGGCCGCGCCCACTTCGGCAGCCGGTTGCGGACGAATGGCGGAAAGGATTCATTGAGCTGGTAGCCGGCCTCAGCGGCGATCGTGTCGAACACCAACGACGACTTGCCCGACCCGGACACCCCCACGAACACCACCAACTGCCCGCGTGCCACTTCGACGTCGAGGGACTTCAGGTTGTTGGTCCGGGCTCCCCAGATTTCGATCTTGCGCTGTGACATGCGCACAACACTACGAGCAGATCCGGTCAGGAAATGTCCGCGATTCGGCGGATACTGTGCCCATGGCCGACGTCACCCAACGAGTCCTCGCCCTGCTGGCGGCGCTGCAGACGGGTCGGGCGTTCACCGGCGAAGAACTCGCGGCCCGCCTCCACGTCAGCCCGCGCACGCTACGCCGGGACGTCGATCGTCTCCGCGGCTACGGCTACCCCGTCGAGACCCAGCCGGGACCAGGCGGCTACTACCGGCTCTCCGCCGGCAGCACCATGCCCCCACTTCTCCTAGAGGACGACGAAGCCATCGCGGCCCTCCTGGGACTGGCCACCCTCGCCTCGATCGGCAGCGCCAGCGAGGGAAGCCTCGACGATGCGGCGACGCGCGCCTACGGCAAGGTCGACCAGTACCTACCCAAGCGTCTCCGCGCCCGAGCAGCGGCCCTCCGCGCCAGCCTCGAAACCACACAGACCCTGGCTCCGAGCATCAGCGCCGGAACGTTGAGCGCCCTCGCCGACGCAATTCACCACCAACACCTCGTCACCTTCGACTACGCCGGCGCGACCAGACCTACCACGGCACGCAAAGTCGAACCGCACCGCCAGATCCACCAGCACCTGCGCTGGTACCTGCTGGCCTGGGACACCCGCAAGCGCGACTGGCGCGTCTTCCGTACCGACCGCATCACCAACCTGCGAAACACCGGCCGAGCCTTCAGCCCCCGCCCACTGCCCGCCGACACCGGCATTCAGTACCTCCGCGAGGGACTCAACAAGCACCAACACCGCGTCGTTCTGACTGTTGACGCTCCCATGACCGCGGTGGCGGACGCTCTGAAGTACCAGGACGTCGAACTTGAGCCCATCGCACCGCATCGAACCCGCGCCGTCCTCAGATCCGACTCATGGCAGTGGCTCCTGTTGAACCTGGCCTTCCTCGACGTGGACTTCACCATTCACGAACCCGCCGCCTTCCGGACGGCGTCTCGACGATTCGGTGTCCGACTCCAGCAGGCGTGACAGAACGCCCACTCAATCGGCTAGGACCGCCAACAAGGCTACGTGCACGGGACCGTGCGCGCCGGTCTCCTACGCCTCGTCACCGTGGGTAAACGGACGGGCGAGGCAGGCAACCAGAGGCGTGGCGTTTGAGGCGGCGTCGGACTCGCGAATATCGAGACGGTGGGATGTCCTAGGTGCCGCGAGCGTGGGCGTAGTCGATGAGCGCCCGGCGTACGGTTCGGGCACCTGCGGTGCCAGTTCGGTGAGCGTGTCCAGGTCGGCGGCCGATCCCGTCGAGCGGGCACGGTATGCGGCGGCGGCCGCCCGCATCGTGACGTCGTCCGGCTCGAGTTCCTCGCCGCGAGTGGCCTGCGCGGCGGCCTCGGCGAAGTCGCCTTCCTCGGCGGCTAGATCGGCCAGGTCGAGGTACAGCGACCAGTTGGCCGGGTCGAGCGCTAGGGCACGCCGAAAGGCAGCGGCCGCCTCGGCACGGTTGCCGACGTGACGCCAGGTGCCGGCGCGGACGACCTCGGTAAACGGGACGCGCCGTACGGCGTCGGCCCGGTCGCACAGGGCGAACGATGCGTCGGTGCGGCCGCACACGCGCAGCAAGATCGCCATGCGGGCCATCGCGTCAGGGTCCGCATGGCGCTCGCAGACCACCTCGATCGCCCGGAACCACGGGGCCAGGCACTCGCGGACAGCATCAGTGTCGAGGTCACGGTCGTAATCGCGGATACGCATCGTGGCCTCAGCGACGGCAGCCGGGGTTACCGCGCTGAGGAATCGCTCGTCGCCGAACCACGGCGCGGACGCCCACGGGACGTCCGGCTGGTAGCCGGTGACCGCGCCGAGCGACATCGCGGCCTCGTCCGAGTCACCGTCCACGAAGGACAAGTAGGCACGGGCTAGCATCGGTCCGATCGTGTTTGCCGCCGCGACGACGGCCGTGACCTCGGAGGGCAGCTCGCGCCGCAGGTTCTCCAGCACGGAGTACGGCTCCGGATCGCGCGGATCGACGGCGACCGCTCGCGCGATGAAGCTCGTCGCCGCAGCGGGCGAGCCGCCGCAGTGGGCCATCACCTGGGCGAGGGCGAACGCTCCCGTCGTCGACACGATCGACACTTTAGCGCCGGCCGGCAGCGCGAGCGACGAGGTCCGTACACCGCCAAAGGGCGGTGCGTCATCCCGATGGGTGTTCGCCTCTACAACCCCGCCACCGGCCGCTTCGTGGAGGGGTAGGCCAGCACAGGCGAGGCTCCCGTGTTGGGGCATCGGGTTTTGGTCGATTTGTTGTCTTACCTGGAGCCTCGCCCTCATCGATTCCGGGCTACGCACACCGCCCCTGACCTGCAAGATCAGGTTGGAAAGGCTCACTGGCCTCAATCCCTTGACACGTTCCGAAGCCGCCGCAGCACTACGAATCCTGCTCTGTCCTACCGCCAGACTTGAAGTACGTCAGCAGGAAATGCGCTCGGCTCACAGCGACGTGCGGGGGTCAGCCACCCAGCGGACCCCGCACGTCCCAGCCGACCGCTTGAGGCTCCCCGGTCAGCAGGAGATATCGCTTCATGGCCTCTGTCGTGCTCGTTTAGCGGACGGGGTTTTCCAGTTGTGATCGGATCTGGCGGAAGTCGTCGGCTCGGCTCTGCGCTGCGGGGAATCCGATGAAGGTCACCAGCGCGACGGTGTGATTGTCGGCCCAGCCGCAGGCTTCGATGTGGGCGCCCTTGTCTTGGCCGGTGCCGCAGCGGGCCTCGTCGCCGAGTGGGCCAGGCGCGGTGGGGGCGACGGTGGTGAGGTGGGTCAGGTTGGTGAAGGTGGCGTCGAGTGAGGCCGTGGGGTCGCTGACGGTGCCGGATACTGCGCTGATGAGGATGGTGCTGCCTCCGGCTGGTCGGTGCCAGCCGCGCTCCGGCGAGTACTCGCCTTCCCAGGTGACGTAGGCGGTGCTGATGGCGCTGGTCGGTTCACCGTTGAGCAGCTTCTTGAGGTTTCCCAGGTTCTGCTGGGCGGTCTCGAGCAGTGATCGGTCGACCGATTCGGGCCAGCGGTCCAGCAGCCGTTTCGGCTTGTCCAGTCGCAGGGCAGTGGTGGCGGTGGGGGACAGGGCCGGCTGCGCCTCTGACTTGCGGGTATCGCCGGGTCGTGTGCATCCGGTCGCGGCGAGCAGCCCAGTCAGGAGCACGACCACGACGCCAGTCAGCCGCCTGAGGGTGCTGTTCGGTCTTGTTCTGGTCATACCGTGCATCCCGTCTCGGTCTCGGCCGGCTGCACCGTACACCAGATGATCGTCGTGCTGGCCCCGGTGGGCTGCGCTCAGATGTAGTGGTGGTCGCGGTCTCTCAACTGGGCGGATGAACTCATCATTGACGGATTTCAGGCGAGGGCGTTTGACCTTGCCTGTTCAGGCGCAACAGGTTGACGTTGAGTGATGACTGGGTGGGCTGTCGATGTTGCCGGCGGTGCTCGCTCCTCGGATGATCCTGATGCGGGGGAGGGCGACGTGCGGCGTCGTTCGGTGATGCTGCCCGGAGACCTGGCCTGGGAGGTGGCTTTCCAGCTTGGGCAGGTAGAAGTATGGGCCTGTGCCGCTTTGGAGGAGCGTGTTGGCGCAGTGGAAGAAGTACAGACCGAAGTCGACGAGGCTGCCAGAGGCCGGCCGGCCGTCGATCAGGATGTGCTTCTCGGGCAGGTGCCAGCCACGGGGTCGCACGACGATTGTCGCCGTCCGCTCGTCCAGCGTGTATGCCTTGCCGTCGGCCGAGGTGTAGTCGATGCGGCGTGCGACCGCGTCGCGCAGATTGATCTGACCACCGACCACGTTGGTCCACGGTGGTGCGTTTGCGTCTTCCAGGTCGGCGAGCCAGACCCGGGCGCCGGAGTTGAGCGCGTTGATGGTCATCTTCCGGTCCGTCGGTCCGGTGATCTCGCAGCGCCGGTCGACGAGGCCGGGCGCGTGCGGGGCGACCCGCCAGGTGTCGTCGCGGCGGATCGCCGCGGTTTCGGGCAGGAAGTCGAGGGTGGCGCCGGCGGCGAGGTCGGCGTCTCGCGCGGCGCGCGTGTCTGGCCGCCGTGGTACAGCCGCCACGGTGTGCCGGATCGCTTCACTTCGGTGATCATGGAATGCAGGGGCGTGATCCCGATACCGCCGGCGATGAACAGGTACTGCGGCGCCGGTTCCAGTGCGAAGTGGTTACGCGGCCCGCGGACCGTCACGGCCGCGCCTTCGTGCAGGTGGTCGTGGATGTGGGCGGGGCCGCCCCGGCTGGTCGGTTCGCGCAGGACGGCGATGCGCTAGCGGCCGCGGTCGTCGACGTCGCCGCACAGGGAGTACTGGCGGGCCAGTGGAGCTTCCGCGCCGGTGTCGAGCAGCAGGTCGATGTGCGCGCCCGGGGTCACGCCGGCAATGGCAGCCCATCGATGCTGACAAGGTCGATGACGACCACATCGGCGCACTCGGCTCTACGGCTGGCGACGACCACGGGAATCGTGATGTCCATTGTGGCCCTACGTCAGCGCTGGAAGTCGACGAAGCGGGTGAGCCCGACCTCAGGGATGCGTCCCAGTGCGCGGTAGGTCTGCACGGCCTCGTCGAGGGTGGTCGTGGGTACCAGGTGCTTGGCGTGTTCGGCGACGCTGTCGGCCACCAGGTGCGGGTCGAAGACCCAGACCGGAAGGCTGGCCGGCCCGACCCGGGCGACCTCGCCGAACGGGTTGCTCTTGAGGGTGCGGTGCAGCCCGAACTCGCCTCGGCCGGCCTTGAGCACCAGGCTGCCGACCGGGTCGTCGGCCTCGCCGTGCAGCGCGCCCACGCGCTCGATCGCCGGGTAGCTGGGGGCGATGACGCCGCGTAGCGCGCCGGCTTTGACCGCGGTGCTCAGGTTGCGGTCCAGCTCCTCGATCTCCATCTCGGCGTCGACGCCGTATCCGGCCAGGCCGAAGTAGGCGCGGCATTGCTGCTGGAGCAGGCCGGCGAGGGTGAGGTGGTCGGCCAGCGAGGTTTGGGTTGGTCGGATCTCGTTGCCGGTGGACAGCGTGTCGGAGCCGACGTCGACGCTGACCAGCAGGTCGGCTCCGTAGTGTGCGACGACTTCCCGCATCCCGTCGGCGACGCCCTGACCGCCGCCACGCAGCGAGATGAGGAACGATTCTCCGCCGAAGTGGCGGGCGACGGTCGCCTCGTGCGGCTGACGGCCGTCAATCTGCGAGTCCGCAGTGACGATGACCGCGTGCGCGCCGAGCGGCTTGGCGGGGCTGAGGTCGAGGGGCTGGTAGAAGTCCGGGCCGACGGTCATCCGCAGGGCGGTCTTCTGTTCACCGGCTGGCGGCCACCATTGGCAGGCGACGCCGCCGAGGATGACGCGCTGTACGCCGAGCCGGCCGAGCCAGTCGGCGACGAGGGAGGCGACCAGGCAGTCGCTGCCTCCTCCGTGGCCCATGACCAGGGCGGTCTTGGATTCTAGAGCGGCTTCTTCAATCGTCGGTGTGGTCATTGGCCAGGTCCCTTCTCGGCAGCACCGCTAACGCAAAGTCATGATCACGGTCACGCCACGACATTAGTTCGCACCTTTACTATATTGCAAGAAGGTGTCGCCGAAGAGTCGCGGACGAGGCGGCGGAGGCGGGGGACATCCACGTCGACCGCCACGGCCACCGGGTTGCCGTCGGCCTCGGCGTTGCCGTCTGCCGGGAGCTCCGGCCGGCCGGACCGGCTGCGTGCCAGCGGGCATGTGTCGACGACGGTCTGGCCCCAGGCGCCGCCGCTGGTGTCCACGGCGACCGGGAGGACCTCGGTCGTGACCAGGGTCGGGTCCACGCAGGCCATGGCCGCGAGCAGGTCGTGGCAGGGCATTTGGCCCGGTGGACAGAGGCTGGCACCGAAGCGCCGGTACACCGCCAGGGGACCGTCCAGGAAAGTCGGCTGCCCGGTTGAGTCGGCGGCCGAGGATGGCCAGCTCGGCGTCGGTCATGGTCGCGGTGCGGGTCACGTCGAGCCCGACCATCAGCGGCGGCTGCGCCTAGGGCGCCGCGAGCACCGCCGCGGCTGATGAGGGGTCGTGGGCGATGTTCGCCTCCGCTGTGGGGCGCGCGTTGCCGCCGGCGCGGGCGCTGCCGCCCATGAGGGTGAGCCGCGCCCGCGACGTGCGGGCGTGGGCGCCGTTGGCGGCGGCCACGTTGGTCAGGGGCCCGGGCGTGAGTAGCCCGGCTCCGGCGGAGACCTCGCGTGCGATCACCTCCGGCGCGCCGGGCTGTGTGTTTCACGGTGTGCCTTTCGTTCGTCGATGAGGCCGGGCTTCTGGACTGCCACTGGACAGCGGTGCGGTGACTAGACTGGCGCCATGGGGTCGTCCGCAGGGGTTGGGCACCGAGATGCCGCGAGCTGACGCGCCGCATGTCGGTCCCGTCGATCCGGCCGAGGTGGATGCGATTCCGTTGGAGGATCTGGAAGAGGCTCTGCGACACCATTCGGCCGGCAATACGCCTGGGTTTCTGTTGCGGCATGCGACGTTGCGCTGGCAGCGCCACGTGGCGGCCGCGCTTGCCGGGATGTCCATGACGCACGTGCAGTTCCTCGTGTTGGGCAGCACGTGGTGGTTGGGGCGTAACGGGGAGGCGCCCCGACAGCGCGACGTGGCCGACCACGCCGGCCTGGAGCCGGTGCTGACCTCCCAGGTCCTCAAGGTCCTGGAGCGGGACGGGCACGTGAAGCGGATCCGGGATACCGCCGACGCCCGCGCCGTCCGAGTGATGGTGACGCCGCAGGGCCGTGACCTCGCCCGCCGCTGCGTCGTGATCATGGACCGGATCGACGCTGTGTACTTCGCCGAGGCACGCGCTACGCCCGGCTTCATGGAGCAGTTGCGGGCGCTGGCCGGGCGCGACAGTGCCGGCAACCCGACCCAGCCCTCGTAGCGTCCGGTGCGGCTGCCGCCGGGCTGTGCCGCTGCTGGCGCGGGTCTCACTGTCGCGCGAGCGGCCGGCCGATCACGGCCGGCGCGGCGGCGCGGCCGACGAACGTGGCTAGCGCGAGCACGGCCAGCAGGTAGGGCAGCGCGATCAGCAGTTCATGCGGGACGGCGGAGTCCAGGATCTGCATCCGCAGCAGGAGCGCGTCGACCAGGCTGAACAGCAGGCATGCCGCGACCGCCGGCCAGACCCGCCACTTGCCGAGCAGCAACGCGGCGAGGGCGAGGAAGCCCCGGCCTTGGCTCATGGGCGCTTGAAACAGGCCGACGGTGGCCAGGGAAAGGCTGGCGCCGCCCAGCGCGGCGAGCCCTCCTGGACTGGTCAGCGTTCCACTGGGTGGTAGTGCTGCCGTGGGGGCAGGCCACTCGCTGGTTGTCCCAGTCGATGGTGGACTCGTCCAGCGTGCAGCCGCTGTCGGCCGCGGCCTGCCAGCCGGTGGCTGACTTTTGCGGGACCGAGCAGTTCGATTCCGTGCCTCTCGGCTGCGGTGATCAGGCGGTCCGAGCAGGACAGTGGCCTCCCCGTCGGAGACGATGCGAGTACTCACGCAATGCGCCGTCGCAGACCAGCCAGGAGGCCACCGTTGTCAGTTTGCGCGTCCTGCGAGACACCTTTCGGTTAAACCGGCAAGCTAACCAAGTGCCCATAAATACGTCAACTGCATTGGAATTGTCCGAAACTTATTCGATGAACACCTTCACGGAGTCGGCTAGCCCGTCGTTTCGGTTGATGCCGATGAAGAATTCGCTCCCCACATGGGTAACATCTTCGATCTCGTCGGTTAAGTTGTTCCCCGGAATTCCGATGTCGCTCTCCACGTCGCCTCCAGACCAGTTGTACTGGTACACCCAGTTCCACCCGGTAGCGGGCGTTGACGTGTTGATTGACTTGGTGTTCCAGATATAGTTCTCAGAGCAGTCAATGCCTTGGTCGGAACGATTATCGTGACTCGTCAGGTTGCTCTTCACCAGCGTCCATCCACTCGTAAGCGCACCGCCGCCGGGATGGGTCCACAGGCTACCCAACCGTCGGGCAGCATATTTGCCGGCTCCGCCGGCAGCCGTCGCGCTGTAGCAGAGGCCGCTGATGTTGCCTATCGGTAGACGCACTTCCCCGGTTGCGCCAAAAGATCCGTCGGCGTTCAGGCGCACGATTGTCACCTTATCGCTCGGAAATGCGGATTGGCTCCCTTGGGTGGCTATCAAGGCCGGGCCCTGGCCCAGATAGTTCGGATTGTAGGCGAGGTCGTTACCGTGGCCGAGTGTGGGCATGGAGGTTGGCGCCCCGGCGCAGACCCAGCTAGTGCCGTCCCAGGTTGCGCCGTCGCGCAACCACCTGGACAGGACAGGCTCCGCGCCGGCTGCCTTCGTGAAAACGATGTAAAGCTGGCCGCCTGGCCCTGCCACCATGCCTTGCATGACCGTGCGACCCGCCTTGCACGCACTGCTGTTCGGGATGTTCAGCCGTTCCGCCCCGCTCCTGTCCGTAGCAGCGTAGGCAGACGCTGCCGGGGCAATAGCTATTCCAATTGAGAGTGCGAGCACGGACGCGACGCTTGATAGTTTCTTCACTTCGGCGTCTCTCCTCTAGGGGTAGGGCGAGAGCGGCAGCGTATCAGTTGATGTCAACTTGTTTATGTTGCATTGCTGCGTAGCGAGCCGCGCTTCACATACTGCTTAGCCTCGATGATTCGCGCCGGGGGTCGGCTCCTTCCGCCCGGCAGCGCTGATCGCTGCTGATCGATGTGGTTCCGGTTCCGGGCATGGCGGCGGGCCGTCTGTCGCGGCGGCGGGCGTGCTCTCCTGGGTTCCTCCGGTCGTTGGGACAGCGGCTGAGCTGGTCAGCCGGGGGCGGAGTTGGCCGCGATCCGGTTGAACGCGGCGGTGATCTGTTCGGTCCAGGGCCAGGTGGCGGGGATGCGTAGCCAGCGGCGGCGTTGGCCGCGTACGAGGCGACCTGCGGTATGCAGGATGCGGTAGCGCAGCCGTTTCGGTTCAGCCTTCGCCAGGTCGCCGTCGAGGCCGATGAGCTGCAGCCACGCGATCAGGTCGACGGCGATCGCCGTGGCGGCGCAGCGGGCCTGGTTGATCGCGAACTCGCGAGAAGGTGGCCGGCGAAGGCCGGTGTCCTTGGCGCAGCGGATCCTGTCCTCGACGCGGGCGTGGGACCGGTGGCGGGCCTCCAGCCACTGCAGTGCTCCGGGGCCTCGATCGTGGCCACCACCCGGTCGAACTGGGCGCGGACGGCGTCGGCGTCGGGCTGGTCGAAGATCGTGCGCACCAGGGTCGCCTATCCATGGCTGCGCCGACTTCGGCACCTTCGTCGGCAGGTTGCGCAGGTAGTGGGTCCTGCACCGCTGCCACGAGGCTCCCGGCAGCGCCGCCCCGATCGCGGCCACCAGGCCGGCGTGGGCGTCGGAGGTGACCAGACGGACGCCGGACAGGCCGCGGGCGGTCAGGCTGCGCAGTAACGCCAGCCAGCCGGCGCCGTCTTCGTCCGAGGCGACGTCCACGCCCAACACCTCACGTTGGCCGTCGGCGTTGACCCGACGGCGATCAGCGCGCGGACGTTGACCGTTCGACCGTGCTCGCGGACCTTCATCGTCAGCGCGTCCATCCACGCGAACGTGTAATGCGCTGCGTCCAGAGGCCGGTTGTGAAACGCCTCGACCTGGGCGTCCAGGTGAGCGGCCATCTCCGACACCTGCGACTTGGACAGCTGCCGGATGCCGAGCTGCTCGACCAGCTTCTCCACCCGCCGCGTGGACACCCCGAGCAGGTAGGAGGTCGCCACGACCGACACCGGGCCTGCTCGGCCCGCCGCCGGTGCGTCAGCAACCAGTCCGGGAAGTACGAGCCCTGCCGCAGCTGCGGGATCGCCAGATCGATCGTCCCGGCCCGGGTGTCCCACTGCCGGGCTCGGTATCCGTTACGGGAGTTGACCCGCTCGTCGCTGCGTTGCCCGTACCCGGCACCGCAGATCGCATCGGCCTCGGCGGACATCAACGCCTGCGCGAACGTTTTGATCATCGCCTGCAACACGTCCGGCGACGCGCCCTCGATCTGCTCGCGCAGCAGGTCAACAGGGTTCACACTCTCAGATGCGGCCATCGCGTTCTCTCTTCCTTCTCTGACTTGGTCGTCTTGAAGGATCGACGCGATGGCCGTCTCGCATATACGCAACACGCCCATCACGGGCAATTCGTACGCCACTCCAACCTTCCGTCGTTGGTGTTGGCAGCGGAGACGGCAGCTTGACCCGGATTGCGGTATCCGGCAGGTGACGCGGGTCGGGAGCGGCCTCCAGATGGTGATCCGATGTCCTGGCCAAACCGTTGACGTGGCCTGAGTCACGCTTCTATGGTGAACCACCAGTTCACTCAGTGATCCGACCGGCGGGGCCGACCGACGGATCTCACGCCAGACGACGCTTCCGAGGGATTCGGAGAGTGCCTGCATGACTGCGACAAGAACCGCCACTACACCGGCTGCCGAGGCTGGACCGGCCGGGCAGGTGGAACGAGTGACACTGCGCCGATCCGGGCGCCTGTCCGCCGCGAGGAAACGCGTGCTGAACGCCGTCGGGGCCGTATTGGTCGTGGCGGCGCTCGCCGGCCTCTGGGAGTGCTACAAGGCGCTGGGGCGCGCCGTCGATGACGTCGTGCCCGGCACCGGGATCGCCTTCCCGGTCGCCACCGACGATCTTTCGATGCCGCACGTCTGGTCGATTCTCGGCGCCCTGGTCGAGCCGGCCCGGCGGGGCGACTCGATGGTGCTGGGCAGCTATCTCCTCGGCGAGACCAGTGTGACGCTCCGCGAGGCGTTCTATGGTCTGCTGGCGGGCTCGTCGCTGGGCCTGGTGCTGGCGGTCGTCTTCCTGCACGTGGTGCCGCTCAGCAAGGGACTGATGCCCTGGCTGGTCGCGTCACAGACGGTTCCCCTGGTGGCGATCGCACCGATGATCGTGATCTGGGGTGGGAAGGCCGGCGCGCCGCCCTGGGTGGCGGTGACCGGTATCGCCGCCTACCTCGCGTTCTTCCCGGTCACCATCAACGCCCTACGAGGCCTGAAGTCACCGCCGAAGGTCCAGCTGGAGTTCATGCGCAGCGTGGGCGCGGGCCGCTGGCAGGTGCTGGGGTGGCTGCGGATCCCGGCGGCACTGCCCTTCGTGTTCGCCGGGCTCCGGCTGGCCGCCACCGCGAGCGTGGTGGGCGCGATCGTGGGCGAGCTTTCCGCGGGCACCGGCCGGGGCATCGGCCGGGCGATCCTCACCTTCGCCTACTACTACTCGAACGGGCCGGAGAAGTTGTACGCGGCCGTCCTGGTTGCGGCGGCGGCCGGCATCGTGTTCGTGCAGTCCCTGGCACTCATCGAGCGCGTGGCGCTCCGGCACCGGCACACCCGGTGAACATTCCTTCCGCCTCAACAACACCTGGAGAGATGCTGATGTCTGAGGCCGAGATCATTTCCGTGCGAGGAGTCACCAAGCAGTTCACCGGCGGAAACCGTACGGTGACGGCACTTGAGGACATCGACCTGTCGATCAAGCGGGGCGAGTTCGTGTCCCTGCTGGGCCCGAGCGGCTGCGGCAAGAGCACTCTGCTGCGGGTCCTGGCCGACCTGACCGAGCCGACCAGCGGCACGGTGTCGCTGAACGGCAAGACGCCGGGCGCGGCACGGACGGACCGGGACTACGGCATGGTCTTCCAGCAGGCCGGCCTCTTCGAGTGGCGTACCGTGCAGCGCAACGTCGAGCTGCCGTTGCAGGTGGCCGGGGTGGACAAGCAGACCCGGCGGGCCAAGGCCCACGAGATGCTGGAACTGGTCCGCCTCTCCGACTTCTCCCGGCACTTTCCCTGGCAGCTCTCCGGCGGCATGCAGCAGCGGGTGGCGATCGCCCGCGCGCTGTCGGCGGACCCGGAGATTCTGTTCATGGACGAGCCGCTCGGCGCGCTCGACGAGATGAACCGCGAGCGGTTGCAGGGCGAGCTGCTGCGGATATGGTCGGACACCAAGACCACCGTCGTGTTCGTCACGCACAGCATCTCCGAGGCGGTGTTCCTGTCGTCGCGGATCGTCGTGATGTCCGCGCGTCCCGGACGCATCGTCGCCAGCATCGACGTCGACCTGCCGTACCCGCGCACGGCGGCGACCCGGACCACCGAGGCGTTCTTCGCCAAGGTCACCGAGGTGCGTACGACGCTGCACGGCGTCCCGGCCGAGCAGGCGGCCCGATGAGCACGGCGCGGCTCGCGCGGGACACCTTGCCCGGCGCCGGTGCCCGGACGGCGGTCGGCCGGTTCCTCCCGGTCGTCCTCACCGCGCTGGTGATCATTGGCTCGTGGCAGCTGCTGGTGACCGTCTTCGACGTTCCGTCGTTCATCGTCCCGGCGCCGGCCGACATCTCGTCGGCGTTCCAGGCCGAGTTCGGCACGATCATGTCGGCGTCGGTGGTCACCGTGCAGGAGGTGCTCCTCGGCTTGGTCCTCGGCGCGGTAGCGGGGGTCACGGTGGCGTTGGCGCTCAGCCGGTTCCCGGGAGTGTCCGCGCCGGTGCTGACCGCGGCCGTCGTCATCAACTGCGCCCCGATCGTGGCCCTCGCGCCGATCTTCAACAACTGGTTCGGGGTCACCAACCTGATGTCGAAGGCCGGCGTGGCCGCGGTGATGGTCTTCTTCCCGGTACTGGTCAACACCACCAGGGGACTTCTCCAGGTCTCACCCCTGCACCTGGAGATCATGCAATCGCTCGCGGCGCAGCCACGACAGGTGGCGCTCATGCTGCGGTTGCCCAACGCGTTGCCGTACCTGTTCAACGCGCTCAAGCTCGGCAGCACGCTCGCCGTGATCGGCGTGATCGTGACCGAGTACTTCGGAGGACCGAGCAACGCTCTCGGGGTGTACATCGCCTACCAGGCGGCCCTGCCCCGCTTTGAGTTCGCCTGGGCGGGGATCGCCGTGGCCAGCGCGCTCGGCCTGCTGCTGTTCGGTGCCACGTCTCTGTTGGAACGCCTCCTGATGCCCTGGCACGAGTCGCTGCACGACAGCGACTCGTGAGCCACGGGCCACCACGATCTGTTGGAGTCAGAATGGCCCTGCAACTATGGCGGACCCCGCGGAAGGGTCGCCCCGCCACAATCGCCACCGCCCTCACCGCCGTCCTGCTCGCCGCCTCGGCCTGCGGTGGCATGTCCGACACCCCGAGCGAGTCCGCGGCTGAGGCCGCCAAGAACTGCGAGTCGACCACCAAGGTCCGGGTGGTGCTCCAGTGGGTCGCCCAGGCCCAGTTCGCCGGCTACTACGCGGCCAAGGAGAAGGGTTACTACGCCGAGGAGTGCCTCGACGTCACCATCCAGGAGGGCGGTGTCAACATCGTTCCTCAGCAGGTGCTCTCCGCCGGCAACGCCGAGTTCGCGGTCAGCCACGTCACCAAGACGATGGTGACCCGGGAGCAGGGCGCGAATCTGGTGAACATCGGCCAGGTGTTCCAGCGCGGCGCCTATCTCCAGGTCGCCTGGGCCGACTCCGGCATCAAGGCGCTGACCGACCTGAAGGGTAAGAAGGTCGGGAGCTGGGGTTACGGCAACGAGCTCGTGCTGTTCGCAGCGATGAAGGACGCCGGCGTCGACCCGAGCCGCGACACGGAGATCATCCAGCAACCGTTCGACATGTCGCTGCTGCTTCGTCGGGAGATCGACGCCGGTCAGGCCAAGACCTACAACGAGTACGCCCAACTGCTGGAGACCAAGAACCCGAAGACGGGCAAGCTCTACCAGCCGTCCGACTTCTCGGTGATCAGTCTCCAGGACGCCGGCTACACCAGCCTGGAGGACGGCATCTACGCCCGTGGTGACTGGCTGGGGGAACAGGCCAACCAGGACACGGCGGTGAAGTTTCTGAAGGCGTCCTACCGCGGCTGGGGCTACTGCCGCGACGACCTGGCCGGCTGCGTCGACATCGTGCTCGACAACGGCAGCGCGCTGGGGCAGGGGCACCAGACCTGGATGCTCAACGAGATCAACAAGCTGATCTGGCCCGCGACCAACGGCGTGGGAATGATGGACCAGGCGGCCTGGGACCAAACGATCAAGATCGCGATCGGTGGCGGCGTGCTGAAGAACGTGCCGGACAAGGACGCGTTCCGCACCGATCTGTCGCAGCGCGCGAACGACGAACTCAAGGCCGACGGGTTCGACGTCAGCGGCGACTCCTACAAACCGCAGACCGTGACGATCACGGAAGGCGGGAAGTAGGCGAGCGGCGTGTGCCGGGCGGCGCCCGCCGTTCGGCACACGTCCGCAGCCAATGACGCCTGCCAAGATATGGGCCGTACACCAAGGCCGATGCAATTGATGGAGGTAGCAATGGCGCCCAGTGAGGCGGGGCTGGTGCGACGTACGATCTGGCTCCTGCGGGCCGTGGCGGCTCACCCCGAGGGTGTCGGACTCAGCGAGGTGGCCCGGGAGGCGGGTATCCCCAAGGCCACCTGCTACCGGGTGCTCACCGTGCTGGAGCGGGAGAGCTGGCTCACCCTCGATCCGGTGACCCGTCGCTACCGGGTGTCGCTCGGACTGCTCTCCATCGTGGGTGGCCTGCTCGACGGCGGCGGCGCGTACGGCCACATGCGAGAGGTGCTGCGGAACCTGGCCGAGGAGACCAGGGAGACCGCGGGCTTCGACGTGCTGCTTCCACCGAAGGTGATGGTCGTCGCCCAGGTGCCGGGGCCGTCGCTGATCGGGCAGACGCTCAAGCCGGTACCCCGTACCCAGCCGGTGTGGGCGACCTCCACGGGGAAGGTGCTGCTGGCGGCGCTGAACCCGGATTCGGTGCGGGAGGACTTCACCGAGGAGTTCGCCGAGCACGCCCCGCCGGAGGTGGGGGACCTGGAGTCCTTCATGGGCTCGCTGGAGGCGGTTCGGAACCGGGGGTTCGCCTTCGCGTACGACGAGCTGGAGGTCGGGGCGGCGTCGGTCGCCGCACCGGTGCGCCTGCGAGGGACGACGCCGTACGCGGTCTGGATCGGCGGGCCCACCTACCGGATCACCCGCGACCGCATCGACATCATGGCGGAGTCGGTGATCAAGGCCGCACGACAGCTCACCGACCTGCTCAGCAACGCTGACATCGATATCCCGAGTGCCTTTGCCAGACGCTAGGGCACCCGCCGACCGTACCGGCTCGCCCGTGGCGAGGCCCGCGGTGAAGGAGGAAGCAATGGCCGTACCAGCCGAGGCGTTGGCGGCGGCGATGACCGTGGTCGACAAGACCCCCAAGGGCCTGTACGTCGACGGCGAGTGGCGCGCGGGCCGGGACGGTGCCGTCCTGGCCGTGGAGGACCCGGCGACGGGGTCGACGATCGCCGAGGTGGCGGACGCCTCGGTCGCCGACGGGCTGGACGCCCTGGCCGCCGCCGCCCGTGCCCAGTCCGGCTGGGCCGCCACCCCGCCCCGAGAACGGGGAGAGGTGCTGCGCCGGGCGTTCGACCTGGTCATCGAACGCCGGGACGACCTGGCCCGGATGATGACCCTGGAGATGGGCAAGGCGTTCGCGGAGTCCCAGGCCGAGGTCACCTACGCCGCGGAGTTTCTCCGCTGGTTCGCCGAGGAGGCGGTCCGGATCGACGGGGGCTACCTCACGGCACCGGCCGGGAACTCGCGCGTCGTCGTCCTGCGCCAGCCGGTCGGCCCCTGTCTACTGGTGACCCCGTGGAACTTCCCGATGGCGATGGGCACCCGCAAGATCGGTCCCGCCCTGGCGGCCGGCTGCACCGTCGTGGTCAAGCCGGCCAAGCAGACCCCGCTGTCGATGCTGGCGCTGGTGGAGATCCTGGAGCGGGCCGGCCTGCCGCGTGGTGTGGTCAACGTGCTCACCACGTCGCAGTCCGGCCGGGTCACCTCGGCGTTGCTCGCCGACGACCGGTTGCGCAAGCTGTCGTTCACCGGCTCGACCCCGGTCGGTCGGACGCTGCTCGCCCAGTCCGCGCAGCGGGTGCTGCGCACGTCGATGGAGCTGGGCGGGAACGCGCCGTTCATCGTGTTCGACGACGCCGACCTGGAGCTGGCGGTCGAGGGGGCCGTGCAGGCGAAGATGCGCAACGTCGGTGAGGCGTGCACCGCCGCGAACCGGTTCTACGTGCAGCGGTCGGTGGCGCAGCGGTTCGTCGGCGCGCTGGCCGAGCGGCTGCATGGGCTGCGCGTCGGTCACGGGCTGGACCCCTCGACCGAGGTGGGGCCGCTCATCGACCAGGCCGCGGTGGCGTCGGTTGCTCAGTTGATCACCGATGCGACGCAGGCGGGGGCGAGCGTCGTCACCGGCGGCGGACCGATCGCCGGGGAGGGCCACTTCTTCGCGCCGACTGTCCTGTCTGGAGTGCCCGACGGCGCCCGGTGCGTCCGGGAGGAAATCTTCGGGCCGGTCGCCCCGGTCGTGGTCTTCGACGACGAGGACGAGGCGGTCGGCAGGGCCAACGCCTCGGAGTATGGCCTCGCCGCGTATGTCTTCACGGAGAACCTCGGCCGTGGCCTGCGGGTGACCGAGCGCCTCGAGAGCGGGATGGTGGGGCTCAACCAGGGCATCATCTCCAACCCGGCGGCACCGTTCGGCGGGGTCAAGCAGTCCGGTCTCGGGCGCGAGGGCGGCAAGGCCGGCATCGACGAGTACCTGAACATCAAGTATGCGGCGGTACGGGCGTCATGGTGACCAGGTTCCTGCTCGCCGGGGTCCAACTGGAGCCGGTCTTCGGTGACATCCCGGTGAACATCGCCAAGACCTCGTACTGGATCCGGGAGGCGGCGGGCCGTGGGGCCCGGCTCGTGGTGTTGCCCGAGGCGGCCTCGGCGGGATACGTCTTCGCCGACCGGGCGGAGGCCGCGCAGCATGCCCAGTCGGTGCCGGACGGCCCTACGGTCGCCGCCTGGGCGCGGCTCGCCGCCGAGCTGGGCGTGTGGATCGTGGGTGGGGTCACCGAGCGGGACGGGGACCGGGTCTTCAACTCGGCGGTGCTGCTTGGCCCTACCGGCCATGTCGGAACCTTCCGCAAGGCCCATCTGTGGAACGACGAGAAGGAGATCTACGACCGTAACGGGGACGGCTTCCCGGTTTTCGACACGCCGTTGGGTCGGATCGGGATCGGGATCTGCTACGACGCCTGGTTCCCCGAGACGTTCCGCAGCGCGGCGTTGCAGGGTGCCGACCTGGTGGTGTTGCCGTCGAACTGGGTGCCGGTGCCCGGGCAGCCCGAGGCCGCCCCAGCGATGGCGAACCTCATGTGCATGACCGGGGCGCACTCCAACCAGTGCTACGTCGCCGGGGTCAGCCGGATCGGAGTCGAGCGGGGGCAGACGTTCGTCGGCCGGTCCGTCCTCGTGGGACCCGACGGTTGGCCGCTCGCCGGCCCGGCGAGCCCGGACCGGGAGGAACTCGTGCTGGCGGAGGTGGACCTGATCGGCTCGCGTGCCGAACGGTTGCACAACCCGTTCAACCAGCCGGTGGCCGACCGGCGGACTGACCTCTACGTCCATTGACGGACCGGCCGTGAGCTGAGCCGGGGCCCGTCTCGCCGGTAGGGGGCGGCGTCCTTCGTGACCTGCGGGGATCGGGCGACGCGCGGGCACGCCGGGCACCGGGATCTGTCCTTGAAGGCTATTGACTTCGCTCTTCCCGCAGAACCAAAATGTGAACCGACGGTTCATCCAATGAACCACTAAGGAGTGATCGTGAGCATCCGTGTTCGCAAGCTGATCCGTCACCTCGAAGAGACGCGGCTGGAGAACGGCAGGGCGGTGCAGCCGGCGCACCGGGTCGCCTTCGCCGGCGTGGTCATCGAGAATCCCTTTCCCAGCGAGTACGTCCAGGACCTGGTCACCCTCGCCGACGAGATCGGTGAGGAGATCGGCAACCTGGTCGGCCCCGCCTGCGTGGAACTGCTCGGCGAGGAGGTCGAGGCGTTCGGCAAGGCGGCGCTCGTCGGCATCGACGGTGAGGTCGAACACGGCTCGGCGCTGATTCACAACCTCCGCTTCGGCAACGTCTTCCGCAGCGCGGCCGGCGGCACCGAGCTGCTGCCCGCCGCCGAGAAGGTCGGCCTGCCCGGCAGCCCCATCGACATTCCGCTCAAGCACAAGCTGGATGCCAAGACCCGCTCGCACCACCAGACGGTGACCCTCCAGGTGGCCGACGTGCCGCGGCCCCGGGAGATCTTCGTGGTCTGCGCCGCGTCGAACGCCGGACGCCCGCTGGCCCGGCTCGCCGCCTTCGGCGCCGAGCTGAAGAGCAACTGACCCAGCCGGACGGGACGGAGCAGCCGATGACGATCACCGACACCGACACCTGGACCAGCCAGCGGGTCAAAGAAATCGACAGGGAGTACGTCATCCACTCCTGGTCGGTGCAGGGCGCGCTCGACCCCATCCCCGTGGCCGGCGGATCCGGATCGTGGTTCTGGGACTACGACGGCCGCCGCTACCTCGACTTCCAGTCACAACTGGTCAACCTGAACCTGGGTCACCAGCACCCCCGACTGGTCGAGGCCATCCGCGCCCAGGCCGAGCAACTCTGCTACATCGGACCCGGCTTCGCCGAGCGCTCCCGGGCGGAGCTGGCCGAGCTGATGGCCGAACTGACCCCCGGCGACCTGAAGATGAGCTTCTTCACCACCGGCGGAGCGGCAGCCAACGAGAACGCCATCCGACTGGCCCGGCATGTCACCGGCCGGCAGAAGATCATCGCCCGCTACCGCTCGTACCACGGCGCCACGGCGGGCGCGATGTCGCTGACCGGGGACCCGCGGCGATGGGCGGCCGAGCCGGGGATGACCGGTGTGGTGCGCATGCTCGACCCCTACACCTACCGGTGCCCGGCCGGGCACCCCGACCCGTGCCCGGTCTGCTCCGGGGGGCCGCACCTGGAGGAGATCCTCCAGTACGAGAACCCGGAGACGGTCGCCGCAGTGATCATCGAACCGGTCACCGGCACGAACGGCCTGCTCTACCCGCCCGACGGATACCTGCGGTCGCTGCGGGAGGTCTGCGACCGGCACGGCATCCTGCTCATCTTCGACGAGGTGATGGCGGGCTTCGGCCGTACCGGTGAGTGGTTCGCCTGCGACCACTGGGATGTCGTGCCCGACATTCTCACCACCGCCAAGGGGCTGAACTCCGGCTACGTACCCCTCGGGGCCATGACGGTCTCCGCCCGAATCTCCGACTGGCTGCGCGACCACATGTTCTGGGGCGGTCTGACCTACGCCGGGCACCCGCTCGCCTGCGCCTCCGGCGTGGCCTCCCTGCGGATCATGCAGGACGAGGGCGTGGTGGAGAACGCGCGGGCAATGGGGGAGCGGCTCGGGGCCGGCCTGGCCAAGCTGGCGGAGAGCCACCCGAGCATCGGCGACATCCGTGGCCGGGGTCTGTTCTACGGCGTGGAGCTGGTGCGCAACCGCGACACCCGGGAGCCGCTCGTCCCGTTCAACGCCAAGGGCCCGGCGGCGGCCCCGGTCAGCCGCCTGCTCAAGGCCGCGATGCAGCAGGGCGTCTACCTGACCGCCAACTTCAACGTCCTGCGGCTGACCCCGCCGCTGGTGATCAACGCTGAGGAGATCGATCTCGCGCTCGGCGTCCTCGACGAGGTCCTGTCCCTCGCCGACGAGCACTACCAGGGCTGACGAACGGCGCGACGGGTGGAAGCCCGCCGGGGAGGAGAGGTACGAGATGCCAACGACGTTGATCGCCAACGGCACGGTCGTCAACGCCGATGCGGCAGTCCGCGCCGACGTGCTGGTGCGTGACGGCCGGATCGTCGCCCTCGGCGCCGGGCCGGACTGGACCGCCGACCACGTCGTCGACGCGACCGGGAAGCTGGTCATGCCCGGTGGCATCGACGCGCACACACACCTGGAGTACCCGGTCGACGGGTTCAGTACCCACACCGCCGACGACTTCCACACCGGGACCGTCGCGGCGGCGTGCGGCGGCACGACCACCGTCCTCGACTTCGTCAAGAAGGAACCGGACCGGTCGCTGTACGACACCTACCTGCGCCGGCGGGACGCGGCGGCGGCCAAGGCAGTGATCGACGTCGGCCTGCACGCCATCGTCCCGCCCCGCGCCGCCCAGCCGGACGTCCTCGACGACCTGCGTCGGCTGGTCACCGAGGGCGCCACCAGCTGGAAGTTCTTCATGGCCTACCCGGGCCAGATGGTCGAGGACAACGAGCTGCTCGACGGCTTCGAGCTGGCGCGCGAGCTCGGCGTACTGCCGATGGTGCACGCCGAGAACGGACACATGGTCGCCCGGGAGGTTCGGCGCCTGGTGGACAGCGGCCAGACAGCCGAGAGCTTCCACCTGCGGGCACACGGGCACGAGTCCGAGGCCGAGGCGGTGCACCGGGCGGTCGTGCTCGCCGACACCATCGGTACACCGCTGTACGTGGTGCACGTCTCCAGCGCGGCGGCGGCCGACGAGATCAGCCGAGCCCGGGCGGCCGGGTCGCGGGTGTGGGGCGAGACCTGCCCCCAGTACCTGGTCGTCGCCTACGAGGACTACGCGGACCTCGGGGAGCGTGCCGCCGCGTACGTCTGCTCGCCGCCGATCCGGGAACGCAGCAACCAGGACGGCCTGTGGCGGATGCTCGCCACCGGCGCCCTGTCCACCGTCGCCACCGACCACGCCGGCTTCTGCCTGCACCAGCCCGACGACCTGCCGCCGCAGAAGATGCGCAGCCCCGGCTACTTCCCGAAGGTGCCCAACGGCGTCCCGGGCATCGAGGACCGGCTGATGGTCCTCTGGCAGGCCGGGGTGGCCGGCGGGCTGATCGACCCGTGCCGCTTCGTGGACCTGGTCGCCACCCGGCCGGCCAAGCTGTTCGGCCTCTTCCCAGCCAAGGGGATCGTCGCCGTCGGGGCGGACGCCGACCTGGTGGTCTGGGATCCGGCGGCCGATCACGTGATCACGGCGGCGGGTTCGCACATGCGCACCGACTACAACATCTACGAGGGCATGCGGGTGACCGGCAAGCCGGTACACGTGTTCTCCCGGGGTGAGCACCTGGTCGACGCGGCCGGCCTCCGGCACGACACCCCCGGCCGGGGAACCTTCCTGACCCGCGCCGCGCCGCGCCTCTCCTGACCTACCGATTCCCACCCTCCACCACGTACCGAGCGGAGCTGACACAGTGATGAAACTTCCCCTGGGTATCCATGTCGGCGAGCGACTCAGCCTGGAGCAGACCTACTGGCAGGCTGAGTTCGCCGACCAGAACGGGTTCGAGTCCGTGTGGGTCGCCGAGGGGCGACTCGCGCGCGATGGCATCGTCCCGGCGGCGATCATCGCGAGCAAGACGAAGAACGTGAAGATCGGCACCGGTGTGGTCAACAACAAGAGCCGCAACGCGGCCCTGATGGCGGTCACCTTCAAGACCCTGGACGAGGTGGCGCCGGGCCGGGCGATCCTGGGCATCGGCGCCTGGTGGGAGCCGCTGGCGACGAAGGTCGGCCAGCCGCTGGCCAAGCCGATCAAGTCGATGCGCGAGTACATCACCGTTCTGCAGGCCTTCTTCCGCAACGAACTCGTCTCCTTCGACGGCGAGTTCGTGCAGATGAAGGACGTGCGCTTCGACAGCATGTACCGCGAGAACAAGCCGGTCGACATCCCGATCTACATCGGTGCGGTAGGCCCGCGGATGCTCGAACTCGCCGGCGAGATCAGCGACGGCGTACACATGGACTTCCTGCTTCCCCCGTCGTACATGGTCGGCGCCCGTGAGGCGATCGAGCGGGGGGTGGCCAAGCGGACCGACGGCCGCGACGGCATCGACCTGACCCAGATCGTGGCGTGTAGCGTCAACGACGACGACCCGCAGGAGGCCATCGACGCGTGCAAGGCCTTCCTCACCCTCTACCTCTGCCAGCAGCCGCACATCGCCGAGCACTGCGGGGTGGAGCGCGAACTCGTCGACCGGTTGCAGGAGATCGCCGGCTGGCCCGCCACGCCGGAGGACATCAAGCGGGCGATGCAGTTGGTCCCCAACAGCCTGGTGCAGAACGTCACCGCCTGCGGCTCCACCGACGACGCCTTCCAGAAGCTGCAGTCGTACCACGAGGCCGGGGTGCGCTGCCCGATCATCTCCACGCTGGGTGACAAGGAACAGACCCTCACCCGGCTCGCCCAGGCCGCGAAGGGGTGACCCGATGACAGAAAGCCTTCCCACCCGCATCGCCGTGGTCGGTGGCACCGGCCCGCAGGGCCGGGGGCTGGGCTACCGCCTGGCGCTCGCCGGACACGAGGTCGTCCTCGGATCACGTGACGCCGAGCGGGCCACGACCGCCGCCGAGGAGCTGACCCAGCAGGCCGGCGTTGCCCGGATCACCGGTGCGGCGAACCTGGCGGCTGCGGAGAGCGCCGGCATCGTGCTGCTCGCCGTGCCGTACGACGGACACGCCCAACTGGTGACCAGCCTGGCGCGTGCGATGGCCGGCAAGATCGTCATCAGCTGCGTCAACCCGCTGAGCTTCGACCGCTTCGGGCCGTACGGCCGCAACGTCCTGGCCGGAAGCGCTGCCGAGGAGGCTGCCGAACTCGTCCCCTCGGCCACCGTGGTCGGGGCATTCCACCACCTGGCGGCCCCCCTCCTGCTCAACCCGGAGGCGGACCTGAGCCACGAGGACGTCCTGGTCTGCGGTGACGACATCGCCGCCAAGGAACGGGTGATGGCCCTCGCGGCCGACGTGACGGGCGGCCGCGCCCTCGACGCCGGCCGGCTGCGCCTGGCCCGGCAACTGGAACCGCTGACCGCAGTACTGATCAGCGTGAACAAGCGGTACAAGACCCGTTCCGGGCTGGCTCTGACCGGCCTGGCCCCGGCTGTCGGAAAGGTCCCCGCGTGAGACTCGCCGCCGTGCAACTTCGCGCCACCGACGACCGGGCCGAGACGATCGGCCGGGCCGCCGACCTGATCGACGACGCGGCCGCCCAGGGCGCCCGGATCCTGCTGCTGCCAGAGCTGTTCGCGGTGCCGTTCGTCCAGCCGGAGCCCGACCTCGACTACTTCCAGTACGCCGAGGAACTCGACGGCCCGTCCAACCGGATGGCGGCCGAGCGGTCGAAGCGGCACCGGATGACCATCGTCTCGTCGATCTTCGAGGCGGGGCAGGTGCCGGGGGTGTACCACAACACCGCCTGCACCTACGTCGATGGCGAACTCAAGTCGGTGTACCGCAAGTCGCACCTGCCGTTCTCCAACGGCTTCCCCGAGAAGTTCTACTTCCAACCGGGCGGCGCCGAGCCGGAAGTGGTCCAGACCGGTGAGACCGGAGTCGGCACCATCATCTGCTACGAGCGGCACTTCCCCGAGCTGAGCCGCATCGTCGCCTTACGCGGCGGGTCGGTGCTCTGCGTCCCGGTCGCCTCGGCGAGCGCCCCGATGCGTGAGGTGTTCCAGCTGGAGCTGCGCGCTCACGCCGTGTTCAACGGGCTCTTCGTGATCTGCGCCAACCGGGTCGGCACGGAGGGCGTGAAGGACTACTTCGGACTCAGCGCGGTGTACGGCCCCAACGGTGACGTGCTCGCCCAGACCGCCGACGACCGCGACGACGTGGCGGTGGCCGAGGTGGACCTGAGCCTCGTCGACCTCTCCCGCCGTCGACGCCCCTTCCTCCGCGACCGGCGACCCGAGCTGTACGGCCGGTTGACCAGGATGGAACCCGACGCATGACGGACGGCTCGTGGGTGGTGGTCGTACCGGCAAAGCCCTTCGCAGCGGCCAAGACCAGATGCGTCGGCCTCGACGTCTCCGAACGGAGCGCACTGGCCCGGGCGATGCTGCTCGACGTCGTCGGCAGGCTGACGCGGGCCCGTCGGGTGCGTGCCGTCGTCGTCGCCGCGACCGACCCGGAGGTGGTCGGCGCGGCGTTGGCCGCTGGCGCCGTCGTCGCCGGCACCACCTGCGGTCCGGACCTGAACCGGGAGGTCCTCGCCGCGCTCATCATCGCCCGGGAGGCGCTCCCCGACGCGCGGATGGCCGTCGCCATGGCCGATCTTGCCGGCGCACAGCCCCCGGAATTCGATGCGGCGCTGACGGCGGCCGGATCCCACCCACGGTCCATCGTCTCGGACGCCGACGGCACCGGGACCACCATGGTGACACTCACCGATCCCGGCGAGTTCCGGCCCTTCCTCGGCCCCGACTCTCGCCGCCGGTTCCTCGCCGACGGCTATCACGATCTCCCGGTGACCGCGCCCGGGCTGCGGCGGGACGTGGACACCGTCGCCCACCTGCTCTCGTTCGGGATCGACCGCCTCGGTGGGGCGACCCGCTCGTGGGTCGGGTCACCGTCCGCCGATCGGCCGACCCCGTCCGCCGCCCGACACTGATCACCGCGACACCGGCCCGCAGGTCGGTGCCCCACCGCCCCGGAAAGGACACGATGATCCCGATCGCCAGCCGCGCCTCCAGCGACCGCACCTGGCTGGTCGCCGTCGCCGCCAGCCTCTGGGGCTTCTCCGGCCTGCTGCGGGAACCGCTCTCCCGCCAGCTTCCGGCGCTGAGCGTGGTCCTGGCCGAACATGTCGTCCTCGTGCTCCTGGTGTCGCCCTGGCTGATCCCGGCCGTACGAACCCTCGCCCGCTGCTCCGTGCGGACGAAGCTGGCCGTGCTGGTGATCGGAGCCGGCTCCTCGGCGCTGGCCACGACGCTGTTCACCGCCGCGTTCCGGCTGGGCGACCCGATCACCCCGCAGGTGTTGCAGAAGCTGCAACCAGCGCTGGCGATCGTCCTGGCCGCCGCGCTGCTCGGGGAACGGGTGAACCGGCGGTTCCCCCTCTTCGCGGTGCCTGCGGTCGTCGGCGCCTGGCTGTTGGCGTTCCCCGACCCGCTGGGGATGCACCCCCGCAGCCTCGCTGCGGCCGGGCTGGCCACCGGGGCCGCGGCGCTCTGGGCAGCCGGCACCGTCCTCGGCCGGATGGTCAGCGCCGAACTGTCCTTCCTGCATGTCACCACGCTTCGGTTCACCGTCGGACTGGTTACCCTCGCCACCTTCGCCGCGGCGACCCGCACGCCGGTCACGGTTCCGGTGGAGCTGGTACCGCGGCTGGTGCTGCTCGCGGCCGTGCCGGGCCTGCTCGCCCTGTCGCTGTACTACCACGCGCTCCGGCACACGCCCGCGTCGAGCGCGGCCCTGGCCGAACTGGCCTTCCCGCTGACGGCCGCCGTGGTCGGACTCACCCTGCTCGACGGGCAACTCGACACGAGCCAGTGGACCGGCCTGGTGCTGGTACTGACCTCGGTGGTCCTGCTCGCGCTGCACGAGAACCGCAGTTCGCGCCCGGCGGTGCGACAGCGGCCCGAGGACCGTGGCTGGACGCCCGCCTACCAGTCCTGACGTTCTGCATCCCGGTGGCTACGAGATCGGCCCAGCGGCTTCCGAATGGCTCCTCGGCTGGGGCGAACGCACTCTCGCGCACCGGGCGCGTGGCACAAGGCGCTGGTGCTGGCCACGGACTGACCGCCGCACCGCGCGATGGGCCGCCCGGCCCCCTGTCGGGGTGGGGACGGGCGGCCCTGTCGCGCTGGCCGGTCCGGCATCGGCGTGGCATCCGGCCTGGACCCTGTCCGGCAGGGGTTCCATGCTGGTCCAGGGATGCCGCCCTCGCGGAACGCCGGGCCGCTTGCCGGAGGCACCTCCGTCACTGAGGTGCCGTCCGGCGTCAGCGGGTGTAGAGGATCTTGGTGCCTCCCGCGTTGACGGCGGAGACGGAGTTGACCCCGGACAGGTTGGGCACCTGCAGGTTCCGCCAGCCCGCGTTGCTCGCCGCCTCGTGCACGCGGCCGCTGTTGACCGTGTAGACGATTCTCGTGCCGTCCGCCAACGAGATGGCGGACAGACCGCTCCCGTAGATGGGGCTACCGTTGTACCCCACGGCATACGGCGTCCAGTTGCCGCTTGCGGCCTCCCACACCGCGCCGGCGCGGATCGTGTACAGCACCGTGCCGCCGTTATAGGGAATGGCCGACAGCGCCGACACGCCACTCAACGTGGGCACTCGCAGGTTTCGCCAGCCGGCGTTGCTACCGGCCTCGTACACGTAGCCGTCCCGCATCGTGTAGACGATCCGCGTGCCGTCGGCCCGCAGCACCGCGCTAACCGCGTCTGCGTAGATCGGGCTTCCGTTGTATCCCACCGCGTACGGCCGCCAGTCGACGCTGGACGACTCCCACACCGCGCCCGCGCGGATCGTGTAGAGAACGGTCCCGCCGTTGAAGGCAATCGCCGACACGGCTGAGACGTTGTCGAGGTTCGGCACCCGCAGGTTCCGCCACCCGGCGTTGCTCGCCGCCTCGTACACGTACCCGTCACGCACCGAGTAGATGATCTTCGTGCCGTCCGCGCGCTGGACCGCGCTCACCTTCGATGCCGCGATCGAGGCCACCGGAAGCGGCTGCCAGCCGGAGTTGTCCGCTGTCTCGTACACCTGCGTGTTCGACGCGGGCGGGGTCGTGCCCGCGTACTGGTTGTAGTAGTTCGTCGCGTAGCTGATCCGCGTTGACTCGTGACAGGTTCCGCAGCGCTCGTAAAGGTCCTGGAACGCGACGGTCGCGTCGGCGATCGTGCTCGACGCCCGCAACTGCGCCAGCCCGTAGCCCGGGATGTTCGTCAGCTCCCACCAGATGAAGCCGAGCTGCGCGTTCAGGCTCCACACGTTCTGGCCGGTCACCGCCGCGTACCAGGTCGCGTTGGCGTTCGCGGTCGTGTCCCAGCGGCCGCCGGTGCTCCACTGCGCGATCCCGCGGCCAGGGCCGCCTGGCTCCTGCGCCAGCGGGTTGATGTTGGACTCCTGCGCTAGGTTGCCCAGAACGCCTGCGGTCTGTTCCGCGGTGAGTCCCTTGCCGACGAAGAAGTCCCACGCGGTCCTGGAGTTGTCGGCGGCGCGTGCCTCACCGGGGAAGCCGATCCCGGATACGACGATGAGCCCTGCTAGGGCCAGCAGACCAACGCGCCGCCGTAGCGCGTTCGGCAAAATTTTCACGGTGTGTCCCACTCGTCTCGGTGTCACCGGGTGTAGAGGATTTCCGTGCCGCTGGCGTAGATGGCGGAGACGGCACCGACTCCGCCTAGGTTGGGCACCCGGAGGTTCCGCCATCCCGCGTTGCTTGCCGCCTCGTACACCGCGCCGTCGCGCACGGTGTAGACGATCCGTGTGCCGTCGGGCCGGTGGAGCGCGCTGACCGCATTCGCGTAGATGGGACTTCCGTTGTACCCCACGGCGTACGGCCGCCAGTCGACGCTGGAGGCCTCCCACAAGGCGCCCGCGCGGATCGTGTAGAGCGTCGTGATCCCGTTGCGGGAGATGGCCGACACGACCGCCACGCTGTCCAGGTTGGGCACCTGCAGGTTCCGCCATCCCGCGTTGCTTGCCGCCTCGAACACCGCGCCGTCGCGCACGGTATAGACGATCCGTGTGCCGTCGGACCGCAGCACCGCGCTGACCGCGTCCGCGTAGATCGGACTTCCGTTGTACCCAACGCAGAACGGAACCCAGTCGCCGCTCGCGCATTCCCACAACGCGCCCGACCGGATCGTGTAGAGCACGACCCCGCTGCCGACGGCGATCGCCGAAATCGCCGACACGCCGGCCAGGTTGGGCACGCGCAGGTTGCGCCAACCCGCGTTACTCGCCGCCTCGTACACGTACCCGTCACGCACCGAGTAGATGATCTTCGTGCCGTCCGCGCGCAGGACCGCGCTCACCTTCGACGCCACGATCGAGGCCACAGGAAGCGGCTGCCAGCCGGAGTTGTGCGCCGTCTCGAACACCTGCGTGTCCCCCGCGGGCGCGTCACCGCCAAGGAACGCCAACGGGTTGATGCGCCTGCCGGAGGGGTCGTTCATGTGCCAGTGCAGGTGCGGGCCGGTCGAGGAGCCCGAGCCCGGCGCGCCCGGGTAGCCGCCGGACAACCCGACGATGTCGCCCATCGCGACCCGGGTGCCGTTCGCCACGACGAACCCGGACAGGTGCAGGTACTGGGTTTTGTAGCCGTTGTCGTGGTGGATGACCGCCGTGTAGCCGCCGGTGCCGTTGTCGGGGTCGTTGTAGACCACACCGCCGCCCGCCGCGGGCAGTCGGGTGCCGACGGGCATGCCATAGTCGATTCCGCCGAGCGAGCCGCGGGCCAGGTGCCCCTCCCACGTCTCCGTTATTGGGTACCCCGTAAAGGGGTTGTAGAACCCGGGCACGGCCGCGGCCGCCACCCCAGTCCCCACGGTCACGCCTGCGACGGCGACCGCGCCCGCTGTCGCCGTCACACGCAAGAAAGTCCGCCTATCGATCCCGTCCATGCCCACCACCTGGGTCTCAATGTGTTCACGGAATATCCGGGGACGAAACTAGGAAGCGGCAGTCTGCGATACATCGGTTGTTCGACCGATGGCCGATCGACGCAACGACGGGTGCGCCATTCGGGACCTGCCTGGTCCGCGACACCCTCCGCCCTCCCGCCACTCACCGTAGAGAGTGACGGCGCGGCGATCATCGCCGCCGGGGACATCGCCGTCGGCTCCCTCTGCAGCGGCGCTCTGGTCCGACATGGTCACCGCGGCCTCCGCGCAGGTTGCAGTCGACTATGACACCTATGGCGAGTACGTGCGAATGGAGGCCAGATGGCAGACGAGGAGCAGCTGAGCGCCGTGATCGTCGATGACCACCCAGCCGTGCTGGCCGGGGTGACCCACTGGCTGTCCTGCGGAACACCGCCGATACGGGTGGCCGCCTCGGGCAGTGACGTCCGCGTCGCGTGGCTCGACGAGGGTGCCCAGGCCGACGTGGTCATTCTCGACC
>NZ_JBEYTP010000053.1:0-38028 GCF_040643125.1 Micromonospora sp. NPDC047465 | reverse complement strand
GACGGCCTCACCTGCGCCATGAAAGCACCGACGTCGGCGGGCGACCACCTCGATTTTCCCGCATGCGCGGCGCCCCGAAGGGACCCGAAAACAGCTTGGGAATCGTATTGGTCCACCGCTCTGAGTGGTGCTGGCCAGGGGTCAGCGATGACGCGAGGCGGTGGTCCAGTCGCATGACCGACTGCCGTTGGCCGATGTTGACCGCTGCGTCGGGCACGGACCGGGCACGACGCCGGGGCGGTGCATACTTCCCTTCATGACGCTGTCACCGCCAACTCCGGACGCTGTCGGTCTACCCCGCCCCGACTTGATAGCCCCGTTGATGGTGACGGTCACCTGGTACTGCGCGATCGTTCTGTCGTTCGGCGTGTACCTCAGATTGATGTCCGGGGATGTCTCGGCAGGTTGTCGCGAGGGTTGCGATTCCGACCGGTCGAGGATGCTGCTGTTCGGGCTCTACACGGCTACACCGGCGCTGTTCCTTGCTGTGCTAATCAGTTTGGTGTTGCTCTGGTTCCTTGTCGTTCGCCGGAAGCGCTCTCCAGTGCTAATAGGGACCCTGTCCGCCGTCCCTGCGCTGATCGTTTCCGGCATCCTCGCCGCCGTCGCCCCGTCATGACCGACGGCACAGACGCGGTGTTGTCTGGGCGCTGAGGGTTGGCCTCAGCTGAGGACGCCGACGCGCCCGCCTGGGGAGCGGGCCGCCGCCCGGTCCGCCGCGTCAAGCGGGCCTTGACGCAGGTTCGGACGCTGCCGGAACAGACTGAGTCGGCTCTCGTGTCACGGACCGCGCCCCCGGCGGACACCGCCACAGCAGCGCAGTTGACCCAACCTCGCCCGACACGGACCCGGCTCCCGGGGTCGGAGCTGGCCACCGGCGGCCACCCCTCCCCCTCCCAGGTGAGCAGTTGACCTGACCCCGAGCGGCTGTAGAGCCGGCTCCTGGGCGACCGGCATGCCGTCGCGCGGCCGCCGCCCCCATGCTTGGGGCTTGCCGCGCGGACCCGGCGCGCTCTTTCCTGCGCCGCGCGGACCCGGCGCGCTCTTTCCTGCGCCGCGCTGCTTAGGCGCGGCGCAGGCCGGCTGCCGGCGACGAACCTCCACCGCTCTGTCCGCCATCCCCCGTCTGCGGCGGCCCCGGGCTCCCCGCTCTCCGCGCCAGCCGCCGGGCATCAGGCGTGACGGCCGCAGAGCGACAGCGGCAGCGGCCGGCGCGCGCCCAGGCGGCGGCGCGTGCGGCCCGTCAAGGGCCGCCTTGAAGACGTACAGAAACTTTGAACCACTTAGCCGGCGGGCCGGTGTCCTGCGCCGGTTGATGCTTGACACGGCGGCCTCGGTTGACGTTTGACACCTGGTCGGCCTGGTCCTCGTTGCGTCTGTAACTCAGGCGGGAGGAGCACCGGGTGGGACTCGCGGAGTTGAGCGTCATGGAGCAGCGGTTTCACGCCGTGATGGAGTGCCTGGGTGGCATGCCGAAGACGGAGGTCGCGGCCCGGTATGGGGTGTCGCGGCAGACGATCCACAACTGGCTGGCCCGGTATGCCGCCGAGGGCGTCAAGGGTTTGGAGGACCGGTCGCATCGTCCGCGTGTTTGCCCGCATCGGGTTGACGCTGCGACGGAGGCGTTGGTGTGTGAGCTGCGGCGGGATCATCCGCGGTGGGGGCCGCGTCGGCTGCGGTTCGAGGTCGGCCGTCGTGGTGTGACTCCGCCGCCGGCTCGGGCGACGGTGTACCGGATTCTGCGGCGGAACAACCTGGTGCCGGCGGTGCCTCGGAAGCGCCGGCGGGAGGACTATCGGCGGTGGGAACGTCCAGAGCCGATGGAGTTGTGGCAGATGGACATCGTCGGTGGTGTCCTCCTCGCCGATGGCACCGAGGCGAAGGTGGTCACCGGCTTGGACGATCATTCCCGCTACTGCGTGATCGCCACCGTTGTTCGCCGGGCCACCGGTCGGGCGGTCTGCGCCGCATTCGTCGCCGCCCTGACCCGGCTCGGCGTGCCCAGTGAGGTGCTGACGGACAACGGTAAGCAGTTCACAGGACGGTTCACCAAGCCCCGTCCGGGTGAGGTGTTGTTCGAGCGGATCTGCCGGGAGAACGGCATCGTGGCTCGCAACACCAGACCCCGGACCCCGACAACCACCGGCAAGGTGGAGCGGTTCCACCAGAGCTTGCAGGGCGAATGTCTCGATGGGCGGGTGTTCGCCACCGTCGAGCAGGCCCAAGCCGCGGTCGACGCGTTCGTGGCCGAATACAACTACGACCGACCGCATCAGGGCATTGACGACGCCTTCCCCGCCGACCGCTTCCACCGCCCCAGCCCGGCGCGAGAGCGGCCCGCAACGAAGGATCTGCCCCTACGCCTCCCATCCGGGCTGCTGTCCGAGCCACCACCGGCCCCCAGGAAGCCACCCACCGTCGAAGTCGACACGTCGCTGACCGTGTCCACCGACCGTTCTCAGCCGGTGCAGCTGGTCCGGGTCGTGCCACCGTCAGGCAACCTGACCGTCGCTCAGCAGCAGGTATGGCTCGGCCCCGCTCTCGCCGGCACCCCCGTCACGATCTGGGCCGACACCGACCGGCTGCACGTGCTCACCGCCGACGGCGCCCGCATCAAGTCGAGCCCATCAAGGCTGTCCCAACGCGATATCGCTCGGCTGCTGGCCGACGGTGGCACTCCCGCCGGCCCGCCTCCACTGCCGCAGCCAGAAACGCAGACCACCGCCGTCGAGGTCGACCGGGTCGTCAATGCCTGCGGTGGCATCAGCGTCAGCGGGCGGCAGATCAGCGTGGGCATGCCACTTGCCGGTCAGCGGGTTCGAGTTCGTCTCGACGGCGTCCTTCTGCACGTCGTCGACGAGGCCGGGCAGCTGCGCCGGACCCTGCGCTGCCCGCTCCCGCCCACCGCACTCGGCCGCATCCGCGATGCCCGACCGGCCTCCCCGGTCCCACCACCAGCCACCGCCCCGACGGTCGAGCGGGTCGTGTCGGTCAACGGCAGCTTCCAAGTCGCCGGACAGAAAATCCAAGTCGGGAAGGTCCACGCCCGCAAAATTGTCACCGTCGTCCTCGACGAGCACACCGTCACCGTCTACGGCGCCGACACCCCGATCACAGCCGTGCCCCGCCGCAGCACCACCGACCTGAACCGCACCAGAGCCAAACACCAGATCACCATCCCGGGTCAGGCCCCACAGCCTCGCCTTCGTGCGTGACCTGGCGACTTGTCGTCGGCTATGAGGTCGACCTCAGCCCGAGCGCGCTGTGTTCGATGACGTCGGCGGGCAGATCGGTGCGTCCAGACTTCTGCGATGTCAGCGCGACCAACTCGGCGCGCAGATCCACGGCAGGCTCACCGAGCACGATCGCGCTGAGCACAAGCTCGACCATCACTCGGTCGTATCGATCGGAGCTGCGACGGTAACGCGACGGGTCGGACTCCACCGTCGCCGCCGAGATCCGCCAACCACCGTCAGCACCCGGCGAGAACGATGCCTCGAAGATCCCGTTGCCGGTCCAACTGCGATGCAGGAACGCGACCTGGTCCTCAACGAACACGTTCCACTTCTCGTCCATGCTGCGAGCCTCGTAACCCAGCTTGATCCGTTCCCACTCCTCGTCGGACCACGTGCGAGCCGGCAACTCGGCCATCGGCACCGGCGCCACGATCGGCAACACGTGCCGCAACGACGACCGGGTGACCAGCGACGCTTCGATCATCAGCAGATCCTACGGGCGCGACGGCTAACAGAACCACGATGACTCAGCAGCCTGACACCCCTACCATCGACCCCAAGCACCAGACCTAATCGATCACGACCAGGCGTCAACCGTCCTGCGACGCCGTTCCGTCAACCATCATGCGAGACCAGGCACTGCCGGCAGCCGGCCGGAAGGTGGTTGCGTAAGTCGCCTCACGCACAGGGACAATGGGAGTCGTGACCGGCGATGACACGAGTGGCGTGGGCGACGTGGAGTGGTGGACTACCTCGGACGTTGCGGCGTACTTGGGCGTCCAGGTCTCGACGGTCACGAACTACCGGAAGCGTGGGCAGATGCCTGCGCCTGACATGACCGTTGGTCGCACGCACATGTGGCGGCCAGCGCGGATCAGGTCGTGGCAGCAGGGCCGTCCTCGGCCTGGCGTCGGTGGTCGCCGGGCAGGCCAGTCCGGGCCAGCTAGCTAACGGTCCTACGCGGCGAGTGTCCGTACTTCTTCCAGGTAGGACGAGACCTCCGGCTGCTTCGGATAGCGCTGGGCTAGGAGGCTCGTCAGCTCGCGAGAACACATCAGCAAGGACGGCAGGGACTTCCGGTCACCCTGTAGAGCTTGACGGCCGTGTGCGATTGCGGCCTCGGCCGCTGCGATAACGCCCCGGTAGTCGCCCTGGGTCAGCGCGTACCAGGCTCGCATCTCGTAGGCCCATGCGGATACGGCGGCATTGCCGGCTTCCTCGCCGAGTGACAGGGCGGCCTTGCGGGTAGCTTCCGCCGCCCTTCGCTGGCCCATGTCGTACTCGACACAGCCGACCAGGAGTGCGATCCATCCCGCGAGCGTCAACACCTCTCGATGCTGGGCCAACGTAAGACGCCGATCCATCAGGGAGGTAATCCGCCGCAGCCAGGCATGGCCTTCCGCGTGCAGTTGCTCGGAAGGCAGGTAGGGATACTCGCAGCAGAGACGGTCGGCGGTGATCCGCAAGGCATCCAAGGTTGCAGGCGAAACGTCAGACGATCGAACCCTCGCGAGGATTTCAAGCGTCTCCGTCCCTGCACCCGCGAGTAGAACCCCGTCTGCCTCTCGGTTGGTCTGGGGCGGAAAGAACGCGGCGGTCACGGTGCCGAACGTCTCCGCGACGAGCGTCTTGTAGAACGCGTCCGGCTCTGATCCGCCGGCCTCCCAGCGCTTCCAGTTGCGGAGCAGCGTGCTGTCGGCCGGTAGCGGCTCTCTGGAGTGCGCTCGCATTGCCCGGACCGCGTCCGCCTGTGACCACCCTCGGGCGGTGCGCTCGGCACGCAGCCTGGCTGCCCAGACGGGCCGGTAGTCGGTGTGATCCAAGCCTTCTGCCATACCGCCAGTATTGCCCTTCTCGGCGGGGACATGGGAGGGGACTTTTGCCTGTCACCACAGTGACACCTGTCGTTGTATGCGCATCAAGGTCATCGTTGAGATAGACGCGCCGACCTCAACCCCGAGGTATAGGCACTTACCATCTGAGTTGGTATTGTCGCGTCAAGAGATGGCCTCAGCGAGCTGCAACTCGCTGAGGCCGGTGCATCGGTCTACCTCTGCGAAAGGACCACACGATGCCTGTCCAGCCTACCGTTTACCCTGCCCAACGCGCCTCGGGCACTGTCTCGGCGCTGTCCGACGCTCGCCTGCTGTCTGCTCTGGCGACGCTTCGGGATGCGCTGGCCCCTGACGTGGCGCTGAACCTGCCCGCAGTCCTCGATGAGGCTGCTCTGCTGGCCTGCCTGTCCGCGATCACTGCGAACACCCCCACCCCTGTCCCTGCACCGGACACCCGCCGCCCTGCCACCGTCCCGGCACCTGTCGTTTCTCTGCCGCACGCGTCTGCGGCCACGCCCGCACCGATCGACCTCGACGCGCTGACCGAGCGTGAGTTGGAGGTCATCTTCTTCTCGTCCCGCATGCCCTACAACTCTCGTCAGCGACCCAGCTACGCCGAGCTTGCGGATGTGGTCGTTGACCAGATCAACCGCGTCGGCCTGCATGTCATCAAGGAGATTGCCCGTCAGGTCCAGGAGGCCATCGACAACTGCCAGTGGCAGCGTGTGGAAGGGCTCATCCCGGGTTCGCAAGCGCGTGACGACGCGCGATGGCTGACCCATCACTTCACGCTCGGGCGTGCCCGAGCGTCCCGCAGCTCGTTCGGTGCTGTCGCCGCCTGGCACCACACGGTGACCGCCCGCCCCGCGTCCGAGGCGGTGGCGTGATGGTCGACCACCTCACCCTTGCCGGTACCGAGACGCCGCATGGCCGGCGGTTGAAGGCTCTGCGGTTCGCCCGTGGCTTGTCGGTTCGCCGGCTGTCTCGGGAGATGCGTCGGGTCGCCGCTGACCAGCGCGTCACCCTTCCCGGCGATGACAGCCTGCGCCGGATGATCCTGGCGTGGGAAGGCGGGCAGCGCATGCCGTCGCTGCTCTACGCCGACCTGTTGTGTCGGCTGTTCGACCTGACCAGCCCGGTCGAAGAGATCCTGTCCACCCTCGATGACCGGCAGTGGCTGCGCCGCGAGCGCATCCAGCGCCGCTGGACCGTGCCGCAGGTCATCTCCCGTATGCGGCGCGTCTGCGCCGAGGCCGGCGTCATCCTGCCGGACAACAGTTCCTTGACGCGGTCGTTCGCCGCGTGGCAGACCGGCACCCGCAACCCGTCACCGTTCTATGCCGAAGTGCTGCGCCGGGTCTTCGGGCACCCACGTCCCGAGGACTGCATCTACCCCACTGACCTGCGGCTGCTGCGGGAGGTCGGACTGTGATGCACCCTGACCGGCAACGCCGTCTCGCCCGTGGCTGGGAACCCGTCCAACTCATCGGCCGCATGAAGATCCTCGCCGGCCGCGACGGCATCACCCTGCCCAAGACGTACGTCATGGTGCGTCAACTCTTCCTCTGGGAGCAGCACCGGGCCGCCCTGCCCACCTACTACCGCTCCCTACTCGGCCGGATCTTCGACAGTCCCTACTCGGCCGGATCTTCGACAGCCCGAACCCGTTCGGCACCGGCCCGATCCAGCACCTTCCGATGAAGGCGGCCCGCACCCGTGGCCGCTGATATCACCACCGTTGTCCCGGACCAGGCTTACCCGTCTGGTCCGGGGCTCCGGCCCACCCCCACCATCACCGCCGCCGGCTCGTTCGTTGGCCGTGATGAGTCCGCTTTCGCCCGCGCCTGCGACCCGCGCGTGTTCGATTGGCTCGACCACGTCAAGGCAGCCGCGGGCTGCTCCCACCCCATCCGCCTCTCCGGTGAGGTCGCCACAATCGACCGGGACACCGGCCAACTCCTGTCCGCTGCCCGGACCGAGGACATGCCGGACGGGGAGATCTACAAGCCGTGCGGCAACCGCCGCCACGCCGTCTGCCCCTCCTGCGCCCGCACCTACCAACGCGACGCCTACCAGCTCCTGCGCGCTGGCCTCGCTGGCGGCAAGGGCATCCCCGCCACGGTCGCCCGGCATCCGGCGGTGTTCGTCACGTTCACCGCCCCGTCGTTCGGCACCGTGCACACCCGGGTCGTGAAGCGGCACACCTGCGGCAACCGCCGCCGCTGCGACTGCCGGCCCGAACCCTGCCACCCCCGCCGCGCCAGCGACCCCACCGCCCGACCGTGCGAGCACGGCCAGCCAACCGTCTGCTGGGCACGCCACGAGGAGAACGATCCCCGGCTCGGGCAGCCGCTGTGCCTGGACTGCTACGACTACGACGCCCAGGTCGTGTGGAACCACTCCGCGCCGGAACTGTGGCGCCGCAGCACCATCGCCATCACCCGGCACCTGCGCGCTCGGGCTCGTGCCCTCGGCCTGCCCTGGGTCGAGCAGGTCACCGCCTCTGGCCGGGTCCGCCGGGTGCCGCCGGTCAAGCCGTCCTTCGGCAAGGTGGCCGAGATGCAGCGCCGCGCCGTCGTGCACAACCACGCCATCGTCCGCCTCGACGGCGTCGACCAGGACCCGGACGCCATCGTGCCGCCGCCGGCCGGGCTCGGCGTCGACGACCTCCTGGCCGCCGTCGAGCACGCTGCCGCCACGGTCGCCTTCACCACCCGCCCCCACCCCGCCCAGCCGGTCGGCTGGCGCATCGCCTGGGGCGAGCAGGTCGACATCCGTCCGATCAGCGCCGACGGCGACATCACCGACGGCAAGGTCGCCGGTTACCTCGCCAAGTACGCCACCAAGAGCACCGAAGCCACCGGCCACGTCTCCCGCCGCCTCGACGGCGAGGTCATCGACCTCTACGCCAACGAGCACGGCACCCATCCGGAACGGCTCATTGACGCCTGCTGGGTCCTCGGCGGCCACCGGGACTGGCAGATGCTTCGGCGGTGGGCGCACATGCTCGGCTTCGGCGGCCACTTCCTCACCAAAAGCCGCCGCTACTCCGTCACCTTCCGCCTCCTGCGCGACGCCCGAGTCATCTGGCGACGCACCGAAACCGGCCACGAGTACGCCGACCAACCCGACGACGACACCACCCTCATCATCGGCCTGCTCACCTACGCCGGCTCCGGCTGGCGCACCACCGGAGACGCCCTACTAGCCAACACCGCCGCCGCCATGGCCCGCGAGAGACACGAGACGGCCCGAGACGAACTGCTCGCTGCCGCCTGACCCGGCCGCCGATCCACCGTCAAGACAGCCTTGACGGTCAACCTGTCCCCGCACGGAAGGAGCACCATTTGACCGCACCGGCCCTCGACGCACCCACCAGGGCGCTCTACCGAATTCCCGAAGCCATGCGACTGCTCAGCCTCTCCCGGTCCGTGATCTACGAACAGATCCGCGTCGGCCGGCTGCGCACCGTCCGGCAGGGCCGCGCCCGCCTCGTCCCCGCCGCCGCCATCACCGACTACGTTGACCTGCTCGAACAGGAAGCCCAGAAAGGAGGTACCCGATGACCACCCGCCGCGCCCGAGGAGAGGGCGGCCTGCACTGGGACGAGTCCCGGCAACGTTGGATCGCCACCGTCACCGTCGGCTACACCCCGGCCGGCAAGCGCATCGTGCGCAAAGGCAGCGGCAAGACCAAAACCGAAGCACGCGCCAAGCTGCGCGAGAAGATTCGGGACGACGAAGACGGCCTCGCCCTCGTCCAGGACGGGCAGACTGTGGCCGACGCTCTCACTGACTGGCTGGCCTACGGCCTGAGCAAACAGTCCGAGAGCACCAAGGCGAACTACGAAACCCTCGTGCGCTCCCACATTGTCAGCGACCTCGGCGCGAGGAAGCTGCGGGACCTCAGCGCTAGCGACATCGACCGCTGGCTACTGGACAAGTCCCAGCACCTGAGCAGCCGCACGCTGCGGCTCCTTCACTCCTTGCTGAACCGCGCGGTCAATCGAGCCATGGCGCGGGACAAGGTCAAGCGCAACGTCGTAGCCCTCTGCGCCGTCCCCACCGGTCGCGTCGGACGTCCATCCAAGTCCCTGACCCTCGACCACGCAAAGGCACTCCTGACCGCTGCCGAGGGCAGCTCGTTGCACGCCTACATCGTGGTTTCGTTGCTGACCGGCGCGCGTACCGAGGAACTGCGCGCCCTCACGTGGGCACTCGTCGACCTCAACGGCAAGCCGCACGATGACCCGCCCGTGCCACCCTCCATCCAGGTGTGGCGCTCGGTCCGCGCCGACGGTGACACCAAGACCCGGAAGTCGCGTCGCACCCTGGCCCTACCGGCCCGGTGCGTCACCGCGCTCACCACCCACCGCGAGCGCCAGGGCGAGCCTTCCGCCGGCCGCCTCGTCTTCACCTCCGCCGCCGGCACTGCCCTCGACCGGCACAACGTGCTTCGGGCGTTCCGCCCGGTCGTCGCCAAAGCGGGCCTTGACCCGCGCGACTGGACCCCTCGCGAGCTGCGACACAGCTTCGTGTCCCTGCTGTCGGACAGCGGCGTCAGCATCGAGCAGATCGCCGACCTCTGCGCGGCACTCCGGCACGACCGTCACCGAGAGCGTCTACCGGCATCAACTCCGGCCGGTGCTCCTGAGCGGCGCGGTCGCCATGGATCGGATCTTCGGCGCTGAGGCGTAGTCACTCAGTTAGTCACTCAGATACGACGAGAGGGCATATCCATCGATGAGATATGCCCTCTGAACAGTGTCGGGACGGCCGGATTCGAACCGACGACCCCTTGACCCCCAGTCAAGTGCGCTACCAAGCTGCGCCACGTCCCGATGCCCCCGCGCGGTTCTCCCCGCGACAGCCGGTACAGCTTAGCGCACGATCATCCCGTCGTCCGCACTGGCCCCTCCCGCCCCCGAGCCGCGTCGCCCACCTCACCATGCGTAGGGCGTCCTAGGAGGATAGGTAAGAGAATGGGAGCGGAAAATGCCGGATGGGAGCGGTGCTCCCATCCGGCATCAGGTCCGGCCAGGGGTCAGCCGTGCGCCTTACCGCGGCCGCCCGGGCCGAGCTTCTTGCGGGGGCGTACGGAGATCTCGATCGGGCTGCCCTCGAAGCCGAACTCCTCGCGCAGCTTGCGCTCGACGAAGCGCTGGTAGCCCGCGTCCAGCGGACCGGTGGTGAACAGCACGAAGCGCGGCGGGGCCACGCCGGCCTGGGTGGCGAAGAGGATCTTCGGCGCCCGACCGCCGCGCACCGGGTGCGGGGTGGCCTGCACCAGGGCGGTCAGCCACGAGTTGAGCTGCGCCGTCGGCACCCGGGTCTCCCAGCTCGCCAGGGCCTTGCGCAGCGCCGGCGCGAGCTTGTCGACCGCCCGGCCGGTCCGCGCCGACAGGTTGAGCCGGATCGCCCACGGGATCCGGCGCAGCTCGCGCTCGATCTCCTTGTCCAGGTAGTACCGGCGGTCGGCGTCGACCAGGTCCCACTTGTTGAAGGCGATCACCAGCGCCCGGCCGGCCTCGGTGACCATGGACAGGATCCGCTGGTCCTGCTCGCTGATGACCTCGCTGGAGTCGAGCAGCACCACCGCGACCTCGGCGGCCTCGATCGCCGACGCGGTCCGCAGGCTGGCGTAGTACTCGGTGCCGCTGGCCTTGCCCACCCGCTTGCGCAGGCCCGCCGTGTCCACCAGCTGCCAGGTCTCCCCGCCGATCTCGACGAGGCTGTCCACCGGGTCCACCGTGGTGCCCGCCACCGAGTCCACGACCGCCCGCTCCTCGCCCGAGAAGCGGTTCAGCAGGCTGGACTTGCCGACGTTCGGCCGGCCGACGAGGGCCACCCGGCGCGGGCCGCGCGGGCGGTGCTCGACGATCTTCGGGGCCTCCGGCAGCGCGTCCATGATGGCGTCGAGCAGCTCGCCCGAGCCGCGGCCGTGCAGCGCCGACACCGCGTACGGCTCGCCGAGGCCGAGCGACCACAGCGAGGTCGCCTCCATCTCGATGGAGGTGTTGTCGGCCTTGTTCGCGACCAGGATCACCGGCTTGGCGCTGCGGCGCAGCATGCGTACCGCCGCCTCGTCCACATCGGTCGAGCCGACCATCGCGTCGACCACGAACAGCACCACGTCGGCCGTGGCGACCGCCGCCTCGGCCTGGGCCGCGATCGCGGCCGCCCGGTCCTTGGCGTCGGGCTCCCACCCGCCGGTGTCCACCACGGTGAACTGCCGGCCGGCCCACTGCGCGTCGTACGGGACACGGTCCCGGGTCACCCCGGGGATGTCCTCGACGACCGCCTGCCGGCGGCCGATGATCCGGTTGACCAGGGTCGACTTGCCCACGTTGGGACGGCCGACCACGGCCACGACCGGCTGCGGGCCGGTCACTTCCTCGGTCTCGACGTCCGGTTCCCGCAGCTCCACCCAACCGTCGGCGTCGGTCATGCCACTCCCCGCTCGGTCAGCAGGTCACGCAGGCGCGCGACGACCTCGTCGATGCCCAACTCGGTCGTGTCCAGCACCACGGCGTCGGCGGCCTGGGTCAGCGGGTCGGCCTTGCGGGTCGAGTCGAGCCGGTCCCGCCGGGCCAGGTCGGCGGCGGTGGCCGCCACGTCGGTGGCGTCCTCGGCGCTGCGCCGGGCGGCCCGGGCCGCCTCCGAGGCGGTGAGGTAGACCTTCAGGTCGGCGTCCGGCGCCACCACGGACCCGATGTCGCGGCCCTCGACCACGATCCGGCCGGCGTGGGCGATCATCTCGCGCTGCCGGGTGACCAGGAGCGCGCGCACCGCCGGCACGGCGGCCACGGCGGAGACCGCCCCGGTCACCTCCGGGCCGCGGATCTCGGCGTCGACGGTCACGCCGTCGGCGGTCACGCCGTACCCCGTGGGGTCGGTGCCGATGCGCAGGTCCACCTCGCCGGCGACCTTGGCCACCGACTCGGCGTCGGTCAGGTCGACACCGGAGCGCAGCACGGCCCAGGTGATGGCCCGGTACATGGCGCCGGTGTCGAGGTAGCGAGCACCGAGGCCGACGGCGAGCCGCCGCGAGACGGTGGACTTACCCGAACCGGACGGCCCGTCCACAGCGACCACGCAGCGCCCGGCCCGTACGTTTTCCTCCACCGTTGTCCTCCTCAGCCCGTACCCCACGAAACGCCCACCGCGTCCCGCGAGCGGTTTCCACACGTCCTCAATCATGCCCGGCGGCGCGCGAGGTCGCCGCCGGCCGCCGGGCCGCCACGGAGCCTACCGGCAGCCGTACCCGCGAGCCCGCCGGTCAGTCACCCACGGCCTTGAACAGGGCGGCGACCTCCGCGTTGGTCAGCCGCCGGGTCCGCCCGGCGCGCAGGTCGCCCAGCCGGATCGGCCCGATGGCGGTACGCACCAGCCGGCTCACCGGGTGGCCCACCTCGGCGAGCAGCCGCCGGACGATGTGCTTGCGCCCCTCGTGCAGGCTCAGCTCCACCTGGGCGGTCCTGCCCAGGGTGTCCACCACCCGGAAGGCGTCGACCTTCGCCGGGCCGTCCTCCAGCTCCACGCCGGCCGTCAGCCGCTTGCCGAGGTTGCGCGGGATCGGCCCGGACACCTCGCAGAGGTAGGTCTTCTGCACCCCGTACGACGGGTGCATGAGCTTGTGCGCGAGGGTGCCGTCGTTGGTGAGCAGCAGCAGGCCCTCGCTGTCGGCGTCGAGCCGCCCGACGTGGTAGACCCGCTGCTCCACCCGGTTGCCGAGGAAGTCGGCGAGCGCCGTCCGCCCCTTCTCGTCGGCCATGGTGGAGACGACCCCGCGCGGCTTGTTCATGGCCAGGTAGACCAGGCGGGTGTCGGCGACGAGACGCTCGCCGTCGACGTGGATGACGGCGGTGGCCGGATCGACCTTGTCGCCGAGTTGGGCGACCCGCCCGTTGACGGTGACCCGGCGGCGGAAGATCAGGTCCTCGCAGGCGCGCCGGGAGCCCACGCCGGCGGCGGCCAGCACCTTCTGGAGGCGCTCGGCCCCCTCGAAGACGGGCGCGTCGGGGCGGGGGGTGCGGTCATCGCGTGGCATCGGCAAGCTCTTCTACGTCGTCGGGAAGGAACGGGGCCAGCGGCGGGAGGTCGTCGACGCTGTTCAGCCCGAGCTTCTCCAGGAACATCGTGGTGGTCCGGTAGAGGAACGCCCCGCTGTCCGGTTCGGCGCCGCACTCCTCCACCAGCCCGCGGGAGACCAGGGTACGGATCACCCCGTCGCAGTTGACACCCCGGATGGCGGAGATCCGCGACCGGGTCACCGGCTGCTTGTAGGCGACCACGGCCAGTGTCTCCAGCGCGGCCTGGGTCAGCCGCACGGACTGCCCGTCCAGCACGAACCGTTCGACGTAGGTCGCGTATTCCGGCCGGGTGTAGAGACGCCAGCCACCCGCGGCCCGGCGCAGCTCGAAGCCGTGCCCGGCGGCGGTGTAGCCCGCGGCGATCTCGTCCAGCATCGGCCCGATCCGCTCGGCGGGCTGCTCCAGGACCTGGGCGAGCGTCAGCTCGCTGACCGGCTCGTCGACCACCAGCAGGATCGCCTCCAGCGCCCCGCGCAGCTCCGCGTCGTCGAGTTCCGGCGCCGGCGCGGGTGCCGGCGCCGCCCGCCGCCGCCCGGCCGGCGGCTTCGTCGGTACGCCCGCAGCCGGGTCCTGTGCCGCGGTCTCCGCCGGCTCCGCGCCCTGTGCCGCCCTGTCGGTCCGCTCCGCGCCCTGCTCCGCCGCGTCGGTCCGCTCCGCGGCGTGTGCCGCCGTCTCGCCCTGCTCGGTGCCCTCCCCCGCGGCGTTCCCGAAGGTCTCCCCCGTGCCGTCGGCCGGCGAGGCGGGAATCTCGGAGGGATCCGGCACCTCCGGGGGCAGGTCGCTGCCAGGACCACCCGAAGGCGACTCGGCCGGCGGGGTGGGGCGCTGCCAGGGTGGGATCCAGGCGGCGGCCTGTTCCGCCAGGGAGTCCCGGCGCTCCTCGCTGCTCATCCGGTCTGCTCCTCCGTCGTCGCCGTCCCGTTCCCGCCCGCCGCCGCGCCCGCCCCGGCCTCGTGGGCCGGCGCCGCCGCACTCGCGGCGCCCGGCGGGCCCGCTGGCGGTGTCTGGTCCGCCGGTTCGGCGGGGGTGCCGGCGTACTCGTCGATGTGCAGGTCCGGGCCGCCCTCGGCGGGGCCGGTCCAGCGTACGGTCAGCTCCTCCAGTGCCTGCTCCTGGACGAAGGCGACCAGGCCCTCCCGGTAGAGCTCCAGCAGCGCCAGGAACCGGGCCACCACCTCCAGGGTGGCGTCGCAGTCGGCGCAGAGCAGCGAGAAGGTGGCGGTGCCGGCCCGGCGCAGCCGCTCGGTGATGATCGCCGCGTGCTCCCGGACGCTGACCCGGACCATGTGCACGTGGGCGATCGACACCTCCGGCACCGGCTTCGGCGTCATCGCCCTGATCGCCAGCTTCAGCAGCCGCTCCGGGCCGATGCCGAGCACCAGGTCCGGCAGGGCCTCGGCGTACCGGGGCTCCAGGGTGACCGCCCGGGGGTAGCGCCGGCCGCCGACCTCCTCCAGCGCGGCGATGTGCGCCGCCGCCTCCTTGTACGCCTTGTACTGCAGCAGCCGGGCGAAGAGCAGGTCCCGCGCCTCCAGCAGGGCGAGGTCCTCCTCGTCCTCGACCTCGGCGGCGGGCAGCAGCCGGGCGGCCTTGAGGTCGAGCAGGGTGGCGGCGATGAGCAGGAACTCGCTGGCCTCGTCCAGGTCCCACTGGTCGCCCATGGCCCGGATGTACGCGATGAACTCGTCGGTGACCCGGTGCAGCGCCACCTCGGTGACGTCGAGCTTGTGCTTGCCGATCAGCTGGAGCAGCAGGTCGAACGGGCCGGTGAAGTTCGCCAGCCGGACGGTGAAGCCGCCGCTCTCCGCCGCCTCGGGCACGCCCCCGGGACCCGTCGGCACCGCGGCGGCGGGCTCGGCGGCCCGCACGGGCGGCTGCTCCGGCGTCGCGGGCGGATCGAGGGGTGGCGCGGTCACCGGAAGACCGTAGTCCACGCCCCGGACGCCTCGGCGCGAAGGTGCACCCCGGCCTACCGCTCCGCCTGGGCGGCGATCACCTCGCGGGCGAGCTGGCGGTAGTTGCGGGCGCCGGACGAGGCCGGGTCGAGCGTGGTGATCGGGGCACCGGCGACGGTGGACTCGGGGAACTTGACGGTCTTGGTGATCACCGTCTGGTAGACCTTGTCGCCGAACGCCTCCACCACCCGCTGGAGCACCTGCCGACAGTGGGTGGTGCGGCTGTCGTACATGGTGGCGAGGATGCCCTCGAGCTCCAGGTCGAAGTTGAGCCGCTCGCGCACCTTGTCGATGGTGTCCAGCAGCAGGGCGACACCGCGCAGGCTGAAGAACTCGCACTCCAGCGGGATGAGCACGCCGTGCGCGACCGTGAGCGCGTTGATCGCCAGCAGGCCCAGCGAGGGCTGGCAGTCGATCAGGATGTAGTCGTACTCCTTGCGGACCGACCGGAGCACCCGGGCCAGGGCCATCTCCCGGGCGACCTCGTTGACCAGCTGGATCTCGGCCGCGGAGAGGTCGATGTTGGCCGGCAGCAGGTGCAGCCCCGCCACGTCGGTCTTGATCAGGACGTCCTCGGCGGTGACGTCGTCCTGCATGAGGAGGTTGTAGACCGACAGGTCGAGGTTGTGCGGGTTGACCCCCAGCCCGACCGAGAGGGCGCCCTGCGGGTCGAAGTCGACCAGCAGCACCTTGCGGCCGTACTCGGCCAGCGCGGCGCCCAGGTTGATGGTCGTGGTGGTCTTGCCGACGCCGCCCTTCTGGTTGGCCATCGCGATGATCCGGGCCGGGCCGTGCCGGTCGGTCGGCATCGGCTCGGGAATCGGCTTACGCATCGTGTAGGCCGCCGGATCCGCCGGGCCGAGATCCGCCCCGAGCGTGGCCTGCTGCTCGCGGAGCTCCGACGTCCAGGTCTCGGCACGGTCACCGTTGCCAGCCATGTCCTCGTTGCCCCCTCCCGACGACCACCCGGCGTCGGAGCCGTCCGACGTCCTGCGCGGCGCCGCTGCGCACCCCGTCTGCCTCGCCCCAGGAGGTCCGCGCCGATGCCGACTGTACGCCACCGGCCAGCGGGCCGGTCGCACCCGCTCGGCGTGTCGCCGCCCCGCCGACCAGGCCACCCCCGGCGGACCGGCCGACCCTCACCGACCGGACGGTCGACGGGGTCAGCCGCGGGCCCGGGGATGGGCGGTGGCGTACACCTCGCGCAGCCGCTCCACGGTGACCAGCGTGTAGACCTGGGTGGTGGTCACCGAGGCGTGGCCGAGCAGTTCCTGCACCACCCGTACGTCCGCGCCGCCGTCGAGCAGGTGGGTGGCGTAGGAGTGGCGCAGGGTGTGCGGGGAGACCGCCTGCGGCCCGTCCACCGGCAGGCCGGCCCGCTGGGCGGCGCGGCGCAGGATGGTCCAGGCCCCCTGCCGGGACAGCGCGCCGCCACGGGCGTTGAGGAACACCGCCGGGGTGCCCCGGCCGGCGGCGACCAGCCCGGGCCGGGCGCGCACCAGCCAGGCGCTCAGCGCCTCGACCGCGTACCCGCCGATGGGGACCAGCCGGGTGCGGCCGCCCTTGCCGCGCAGGACGACGGTGCCCTCGCCGACGTCGAGGTCGTCGACAGCCGCGCCGACCGCCTCGGAGATCCGTGCCCCGGTGCCGTACAGGAACTCCAGCAGCGCCCGGTCGCGCAGCGCGAGCGGCGCGCCGTCGCCGGTGGCGGTCACGGCGCCGGCGGTCTCCAGCAGCCGGACCACGTCGTCCACCGGCAGCGCGCGGGGCAGCCGGCGCGGTGGGGTGGGCGGGCGGACGTCGCGGCTGGGGTCGGCGCCGGCCAGCCCCTCGCGAAGCGCGAAGCGGTGCAGCCCGCGCACCGCGCTGGCCGCCCGCGCCGCGGACGAGACCGCCAGCGGCGGGTGCGCGTCGTCGCCGGCCCGCAGCCGGGACAGGTGTTCCTCGACCTGGCCGGGGCCGACCGCTGCCAGGTCCGGCACCCCGGCCGCCGCCAGGGTGGCCAGGTAGCGCTCCAGGTCCCGGCGGTACGACGAGAGCGTGTTCGCCGACAGTCCCCGTTCGACGGTGAGGTGGTCCAGGTAGCCGCGGACGGCACGGCGCAGGGCCGGCGCGGGCTCCGCGCCCGCGCCGGCCCCGTCCGGTGTGCCGGTCAGCCCGCCGCCCCTCAGGCCAGCGCGTCGGCCAGCGGCAGGGCCCGCATGCCGTGCGCCTCGGCGACCGGGCCGTAGGTGACCTGGCCGTCGTGGGTGTTCAGGCCCAGCGCCAGCGCCGGGTCGCGGCGCAGCGCCTCCCGCCAGCCGTGGTTGGCCAGCTCCAGGGCGTACGGCAGGGTGACGTTGGTCAGCGCGTAGGTGCTGGTGTGCGGCACGGCGCCCGGCATGTTCGCCACGCAGTAGAAGATCGACTCGTGGACCTTGTAGGTCGGGTCGGCGTGCGTGGTGGGGCGCGAGTCCTCGAAGCAGCCGCCCTGGTCGATGGAGATGTCGACCAGAACGCTGCCCGGCTTCATCCGGGAGACCAGCTCGTTGGAGATCAGGGTCGGGGCCTTCGCGCCGGGCACCAGCACCGCGCCGATGACCAGGTCCGCGTCGAGCACGGCCCGCTCGATCTCGTACGCGTTGGAGGCGACCGTCTGGAGGTGGCCGCGGTAGATGGCGTCGGCCTGGCGCAGCCGGGCGACGTTCTTGTCCAGCAGCAGCACCTCGGCCTGCAGGCCGAGCGCGATCGCGGCGGCGTTCATGCCGGAGACGCCGGCGCCGATGACCACGGTCTTCGCGGCGTAGACGCCGGAGACGCCGCCCATCAGGATGCCCCGCCCGCCGCCCTGCGCTTGCAGGTGGTACGCGCCGACCTGCGGTGCGAGCCGGCCGGCCACCTCGGACATCGGGGCGAGCAGGGGCAGCGACCGGTCGGGCAGCTCCACGGTCTCGTAGGCGATGCCGGTCACCTTGCGGTCGAGCAGCGCGTCGGTGCACTCCTTGGACGCGGCCAGGTGCAGGTAGGTGAAGAGCACCTGCCCCTCGCGCATCCGGTGGTACTCCTCGGCGACCGGCTCCTTGACCTTGAGCACCAGCTCGGCGGTGTCCCACACCTCGTCGGCGGTGGCCAGGATCTTGGCCCCGGCGGCGGCGAAGTCGTCGTCGCTGATGCTGGACCCGACCCCGGCGCCGGCCTCGACGAAGACCTGGTGACCGCTGCGGACGAACTCGTTGATGCCCGCCGGCGTGATCGCCACGCGGTACTCGTGGTTCTTGACCTCGCGGGGGATTCCGACCTTCACGATGCAGACACCTCTCTCCGGGGCTGCTCTCCCCCGACTGCTCGGCGCCACGACGACCCCGTTGCCGCCGCGGTCCACCGGTCCCGTCGGCGGCAGTCTAGGCGCGCTGCCGCCCGAAATGAGCCAGCACAGTGACATCCGGTGCCCGCCCACCCTGACGAAGTGTCAGGCGTCGACCCGGCCGGCGGTGGGACGTCCCCTCAGCCGTCAGGACAGTGTTCGTCCATTATCGTCCCATCCAGTGGGTCCCGCTGCGGACACGACGAGGGTGGATCACTAGGGTGTCGCCTCATGACCACACCTCCTTACCAGCCCGGGTACCCGACGGGCGTTTCCGACAAGAGCAAGCTCGTCGCCGGTCTCCTCGGCATCTTCCTGGGCGGCTTCGGTGCCGGCCGGTTCTACATGGGCGACACCAAGACCGGTGTCCTCCAGCTCGTGGTGAGCATCGTGACCTGCGGCTTCGGCAGCATCTGGGGCCTCATCGACGGCATCCTGATCCTCGTCAACGGTGGCGTCGACGGGCAGGGCCGGCCGCTGCGCGACTGACCCGACCGGAACGACGAAGGGGCCGTGCGGCGAACCGCACGGCCCCTTTCCACGTACCGCGGCCGGCTCAGCGCGGTGGCGGCGTGTCCGCCCGACGCAGCGCCGACCAGCCGGCGTCGCGGCCCCGGGCTGCGGCGAGCAGGCCGGCCACGCAGGACGCGTTGGTGATCTCCCCCGCGAGGACCATGCCGACCGCCTCGTCCAGGTCGATCCGGACGACCTGGAGGTCGGCCTCCTCCTCGCTGCGCTCGTGGCGCTGCTCGGCCGGCACGTCGGTCAGGTCCCGGGCCAGGAACACCCGGACCAGCTCGTTGGTGAAACCCGGCGAGCTGTGCAGGTCGACCAGGACGTCGAGCCGCCCCGCGACGAGGTCGACCTCCTCGGCCAGCTCCCGGGCCGCGGCGGCGGCCAGGTCCTCGCCGGAGACGTCGGTCAGCCCGGCGGGCAGCTCCCACAGGTGCCGGCCGACGGGGTGGCGGTACTGGCGGATCAGCACCACCTGGCCGGCGGAGTCGAGTGCCACCACGGCCACCGCGCCGACGTGCCGGACGAAGTCCCGGACTCCCGTCCCGCCGCCCGGCATGGTCACCTCCTCGCTGACCACGTCGAAGATCCGGCCGCGGTAGCGCTCGGTGCGGGAGCGCACCTCGTAGCGGTGCTCGACGGCGCTCACGCCGCCGCCCCGCTCGGCGTGACGGCGGCGTGAGGCGCCGCGCTGCTGTGCCCGACGGGTCGCCTGCTCCGCTCGCTCACGAGGCCGACGCCGCCTTCGCGGCGGCGCCGCCGTTGCGGGCGGCCTTCTTCGCCGCCGCCTTCTCCGCCGCCTCCAGGTCCACCGGGAGCTGGTCGGCCTCGGAGTACGCCACGGCCGCCTTGACGAAGGAGGCGAAGAGCGGGTGCGGCCGGGTCGGGCGGCTCTTCAGCTCCGGGTGCGCCTGGGTGGCCACGAAGAACGGGTGCAGGCCGCGGTCCAGCTCGATGAACTCGACCAGCCGGCCGTCCGGCGAGGTGCCGGAGAAGCGCAGGCCCGCCTTGGTGAGCTGGTCCCGGTAGGCGTTGTTCACCTCGTACCGGTGCCGGTGCCGCTCGCTGATCTCGGTGCTGCCGTACGCCTCGGCGACCAGCGAGCCCTCGGTCAGCTTCGCCGGGTACGCCCCGAGCCGCATCGTGCCGCCCAGGTCGCCCCTGCCGGCGACGATGTCCTCCTGGTCGGCCATGGTGGCGATGACCGGGTGCTTCGCCTCCTCGTCGAACTCCAGCGAGTTGGCGCCCTCCAGGCCGGCCAGGTGCCGGGCCACCTCGATGGTCATGCACTGCAGGCCGAGGCAGAGGCCGAGCAGCGGGATGCCGTTCTCCCGGGCGTACCGGGCGGTGCCGATCTTGCCCTCGATGCCGCGCACCCCGAAGCCGCCCGGGATGACGATGCCGTCGACGCCGGCCAGGGCGGCCGCGGCGCCGGTCGGGGTGACGCACTCGTCGCTGGGCACCCAGCGCAGCTGCACCCGGGCCCGGTGGCCGAAGCCGGCGGCCCGGATCGCCTCGCTCACCGACAGGTACGCGTCGGGCAGGTCGACGTACTTGCCGACCACGGCGACGGTGACGGTGTGCCGGGGCTGGTGCACCCGGTCCAGCAGGTCGTCCCAGCTGGCCCAGTCCACGTCGCGGAAGGAGAGGCCGAGCCGGCGCACCACGTACGCGTCGAGGCCCTCCCGGTGCAGCACCTTGGGGATGTCGTAGATGCTCGGCGCGTCCGGGGCGGCGGTGACCGCCTCGCGGTCGACGTCGCAGTAGAGCGACAGCTTCTGCTTGACCTTGTCGGGGATCTCCCGGTCGCAGCGCAGCACCAGCGCGTCGGGCTGGATGCCGATGCTGCGCAGCTGGGCCACCGAGTGCTGGGTCGGCTTGGTCTTCAGCTCCCCCGACGGCGCCAGGTACGGCACCAGCGAGACGTGCAGGTAGAAGCAGTTGTCCCGACCCAGGTCGTGGCGGACCTGCCGGATCGCCTCCAGGAACGGCAGCGACTCGATGTCGCCGACCGTGCCGCCGACCTCGGTGATCACGACGTCCGGCACCTGGCCGTCGTCGTCCGGGTCGGCCATGGCCAGGATCCGCGACTTGATCTCGTTGGTGATGTGCGGGATGACCTGGACGGTGTCGCCCAGGTACTCGCCGCGCCGCTCCTTCGCGATCACGTCCGAGTAGATCTGGCCGGTGGTGACGTTCGCCTTCCCGGAGAGCGCCCGGTCCAGGAAGCGCTCGTAGTGCCCGACGTCGAGGTCGGTCTCGGCGCCGTCCTCGGTCACGAAGACCTCGCCGTGCTGGAACGGGTTCATCGTCCCCGGGTCGACGTTGAGGTAGGGGTCGAGCTTCTGCATGACCACGCGCAGGCCGCGCGCGGTGAGCAGATTGCCGAGGCTGGAGGCGGTGAGGCCCTTACCCAGCGAGGAGGCGACGCCCCCGGTGACGAAAATGTGCCTGGTCGTCCGTGCTGAAGGGGCCAAGGCCTGCTCCCGTGTCGTCTGTCGCGGTCGTGCAGACCGCCGTGCCGATCAGCAAAGTGATCACGCGATCCACGGGATTCCACGGTAACACCTCACCCGCCCCCGCCGCCCGGCGCACCCGTACCGGCTGTCCGGGTGTCGCCGACCCGGTCAGGAGGCCGTGACCTCGCTCGATGGCCGGCCGGCCGGCGCGTCCGGCCCGGCGACCGGATCCGCGGTGCTCGCCCCGGCGCCCGCCCCCGGGCCGTCCGGGCCGCCGTCGTCCGATCCCCCGCCGCCGTCCGGCCCGTCGCCGGCCCCGCCCGGCCCACCGTCGCTCTGGCCAGCCGCGTCGGGCCCACCGTCGCTCTGGCCGGCCGCGTCGGGCTGGGTGCGGTCGGTCGAGTGGTCGAGCACCCGCAGCGCGGCCAGCGCCGCCATCGGCACCACCAGGGCGCCGGCCGCGCCGGCCACGTCCAGGGCGTCGCCGCCCAGCACCCCGCCGATCACCGCGGCGACGGCGGTGCCGGCCATCGCCGCCCGCATCGCCGGGTAGATGCCGAACAGCCGCATCAGCCCGCCCCACGGCTGGAGCAGGGCGAACCAGACCAGCAGGGCGCCGGCCAGGGCCAGCACGGTCAGCGGGCTGTTGACCAGGGTCTCGAAGTTGGCGGTGCTGGAGCGGTGCACGGTGAGCCCGCCGGTGCCGTCGCCGACGGCGGCCAGGAACCGGCCGAGGCTGCCCCGCTCGGCGGCGGGCCGGCGCAGGTCCAGCACCGCGAAGCCGATGGTCAGCGCCAGCCCGGCCATGGTCGCCCAGGCCAGCCGGCTGATCGTCAGCCAGCCGCCGGCGCTGATCGCGGCGGCGACGCTCAGCCCGGCGGTCAGCGCGATCGCGCCGACCGGGTCGGACCCCAGGTACGGGCTGCCGACGACCACCACGGCCGCGCCGCCGACGAGCACCATGACGGTCGGCCGCCAGGACCGGCGGACCCGCTGGGCCAGCCACCCCGCGCTCAGCAGGGCGCCGGCCAGGAACACGCCGAGCCCGACGGTGCCCAGCCCGGCGTACCGGCCGCCCTCCAGGGCCGAGTAGCCGACCACCCCGTTGAGCTGGAGGCGGGCGCCGGTGAGCACGTCCACCCCGACGGCCAGCGTGGTCAGCCCCGCCACCGCGCCGAGCGGGCCGAGGGTGCTCGCGTACCCCGGCGCCAGCCGGACCACTGCGGTCGCGGCAACCAGCAGCAGCACGGTCACCCCGGCGAAGTAGACGCCGGCATGGTCGCCGCGCCACCACGGCACCGCGTCGGCGAGCAGGGCCGCCGGCACGGCCAGGGCGGCCCCGATCAGCAGCAGCTCGACGACCGACACGACCCGCCGCGACACCGGCTCCGGGCCGTACGGGCCGGCGTGCCGGCGGGCCCGGCGCAGCAACGGCAGCACCGCCACTGCCAGGAGCACCTGGACGCCGGCGAGCAGGGCGAAGAACCAGTCCGCCACCCGCCGTTGGGCGGCCGCCTCCCGGTCGGCGTCGGCGGGCTGCGCGATCGCGGCGGCCAGGTCCGCCGGCCGCCCGCCGACCGATTCGGCCGGCCGACCGAGGAAGAGCCGCTCGGGCATCGGCCGGCCCAGCGCGGTGAGCGCGGTTGGTGCGAGGTCGACCAGTTGCAGGTAGCCCTCCCGGCCGGTGCTGGCCGAGGTGAGCCACCCGCGCTCCCAGCCCGGCCCGTCGGCGACGGCCACGTGCAGCCGGGACGGCACCTCGGTGTCGGACACCCCGGCGACGATCACCAGCGAGCGGGGCGGCCGGGCGGCGAGCACCCGGGCCAGCCGGGAGTCGGCCTCGCGGGCCGCCGCGGCCCGGGCCGTCGGGTCCTCGCCGGCGACCGTGCCGAGGTCGACGATGCTCAGCACGCACGAGCCGAGCAGCTCGGCGGGGTCCTCGGGCAGGGCGGCCGCGTACCGGTCGACCCGGCCGAACGGCCGGGCGGCGGCCACCGCCGCACCGGGCCCGACCGCCACCGAGCAGCGCACCGACTCCGACAGCGCGCCGGGCACCGCGCCCCACGGCAGCCGCTCCTGGTTGTGCAGGACGACGCTCTCCTGGTCGGGCAGGTTCGCGCCGATACCGTCGGGTTGCTCCACGGTCACCGCCGTCGGGGGGCAGCCCCCGACCTGCCTGCTGCCGTTCCAGGCGGCGTAGCTGCCCGCCCCGAGGGTCAGCCAGCCGTCCACGGGGCAGGTCGGCCGGTGCGCGGAGCGCACCGAGAGGGAGCCGATGGAGCCGTCGCGGGCCATCCGCCACAGCGTCGGGGTGGTCTCCGGGTCGACGTCCTCCCAGCGCAGCCCGGCCACCCCGGCAAGCACGACGAAGTCGGCGGTGCGCTCGGGCGCCTCCCGGTCCGGCCGGGCGGTCAGCGCCGCGATGCCGAGCACCACCACGACCAGGGTCAGCAGGGCCGGGGCGAGTCTGCGCAACATCACCGGCGTCCCGTCGACGGGGCGTGACCGTCACGTCCGGGTTCGGCGGGCCCGCCGTCGGTGCCGGGGAGCGCGGATCCTGCCGCGTCCGGGCCCAGCTCGGCGTAGAGCGCCGCGAGCTGGGCGAGGGTGTCCGCCTCGGTGGGCCAGGTCGCGGCCCGGGCGGCGCCCCGCCGGCCCAGATCGATCCGCCCGGCCTCGTCGTCGAGCAGGGTACGCACGGCCACGTCGACCGCGTCCACGTCCCCGGGCGGCACCAGCGCCGCGGCGTCGCCGACCAGCTCCGGCAGGCCGCCGACGGCGGTCGCCACCAGCGGTACGCCGGCCCGCATCGCCTCCTGTGCGAAGAGCTGGCGGGCCTCCCAGTCGCTGGTCACCAGCGCCAGGTCGGCCCCGGCGAGCAGGTCGGCCACGTCGGTGCGGTGCCCGAGCAGGGTCACCGGGGCCCGGGCGGCGGAGATCCGGGCGGCCAGCGGCAGGTAGGCCGGGCCGCTGCCGGCGATCACCACGACCGGCGCCGGGGTCCGGGTGCGCCACCGGGCGGCCGCGTCGACCAGCACGTCGTACCGCTTCTGCGGGTGCAGCCGGCCGACCGAGAGGATCAGCGGCTGGTCCGGGCCGACGCCGAACTCGGCGCGAACGGCGGCCCGGCGGCGGCGCGGCGCGGGCAGCGCCGGCGCGGCGACCGGGGCGAGCCGGGCGTCCGTCGCGCCCAGCGCGGCGGCCCGCTCGACGAGGTCGGCGGAGGCGCCGAGGGCCACCCGGGCGCCCCGGGCGACGACCCGCTCGACGAGGCGGGACACGCCACCGCGCAACCCGCCGGCGAGCACCGCGTTGTGCCAGGTGACCACGAGGGGCACGGCCGGCCGGGCGAGGACGGCGACCAGCCCGGCCCGCAGCCCGTGGGCGTGCAGCACGTCGACCGGCTCGGCGGCGAGGGCCCGGCGCAGCGCAGCCACGGCACGGGCGTCGGCAGGGGTCGGGCTGGCCGGGATCTCCACCGGCCGGAACCGGGCGCCGACGCCGGTGAAGTCGAACTGCTCCTGCGTCGCGGCGGGCCCGCAGACCAACACGGCGGCGCCCGCGGCGGTCAGCCCCTGGGCGAGGGAACGGACGTGCTGCCCGACCCCGCCGGTGCTGGAGGCGAGCAGCAGGGCCACGGTGCCGCGCCAGCTGGTGTCCGGTGTCGGTTCCGTCACCGGGACCACCCCCGCTCGTCGGTCGCCGCCGGCCGGTCACCCGTCCTGCACCCGCTCACCGGGACACCGTCTCCTTCCCGTCACCCCGTTCCGGGGGGATCTCACCCTCACCCGTCCGTTCGGCGGGAGCCGCCGGCCCGCGCCGGCCCCGGCTCACCCGCCGGAGCACCCCGGCCAGCAGCGGTCGCACGTCCCGCCGGTCGACCAGCCAGACGACGGCGAGGAACACGACGCCGACCAGGACTCCGGACAGCATGCCCTGCACGAGTGCGGCCGGTGTCGTCGGGGTGCCGTCGCCGGCCGCGTCCAGCCAGCGGGCGGCGGCCGCCCCGGCGAGCGCCGCCAGGGCACCGGCGAGCAGCCCGGCGGCGCCGGCCCGGCCGACGCCGGCGAGCGCGGCGGCCCCGGCCGAGCGCAGCACGGCGGCGAGCAGCAGGCCGCCAAGCAGCAGCATCCCGGCCGAGTTGGCCAGGGTGACCGCCAGCACCCGGTCCGCCACCGGGAGCAGGGCCGCCAGCGGCACCGCCGCCACCGGCACGGCCAGCCAGCCGGCGGTGATCGCCACGGTGGCGGGGCGGGTGTCGCCGCGGGCGTAGAGGGCCCGGGAGAGCACCGCGAAGAGGCCGTAACCGAGCAGCCCCGGGGCGAAGCCGGCGATCCCGGCGGCCGTGGACCCGGGATCGTCCGGGTAGAACAACGAGGCGACCGGCGCGGCGGTGCCGACCAGGGCCGCCGCGCCGAGGCAGCTGAACAGCAGCACGCCGCGCGCGGTCGAGGAGAGCGTGCGCCGGTAGTCCCCGTCGTCCCCGGCGGCCGCCGCGGTCGCCAGCGTCGGGTACGCCGCCACGGCCAGCGGCACCGCCAGCACCGCCCAGGGCAGCAGGTACATGGTCTGGGCCAGGTTGAACACCTGCGGCGAGCCGGTCGGGCCGCCGGAGACCCGGTTGAGCAGCACCAGCAGCGCGATCTGCTGGGCGGTGACGGTGACGGCGCCGGCCAGCGCCAGCCCCTTCACCCGCGCCCGGGCGTCGGCGGGGAACGCGTACCCGGGGCGCAGCCGCAGCCCCAGCCTGCGCAGCGGAATCAGCAGCGACAGCGACAGCACCACCACGCCGGCCGTGGTGCCGCCCGACAGGATCAGCTCGCCGCCGCGGCTCACCTGCGCGACGCTCGCGCCACGTCCCTCGGCGCCGCCGAAGGCGAGGTAGACCACGATCACGGTGAGGCTGGACAGCAGCGGCGCGATCACCGGCCAGGCGAACCGGCGGTGCGCCTGGAGCACGCCGGTCAGCACGATGCCGATGCCGTAGAGCGGCAACTGCGGGGCGAAGACCCGCAGCATCCGCGCGCCGGCGGCCACCTCCGCCTCGGAGCGCCCCTCGCTGATCAGCGACACGACCGGGTCGGCCGCCACCGCGACCAGCACGGCCAGCGGCACCAGCAGGGTGACCGTCCAGGTGAGCAGGGCGCCGGTGGTGGCGGCCACCGCGCGCCGGTCCCCGGCCGCGACCGGCCCGGCCAGCAGCGGTACGACCAGACTCGCCAGCGCGCCACCCGCGACGATCTCGAAGATGATGTTCGGGACCGTGTTGGCGATCACGTACATGCCGCCGAGGTCGCTCTTCTGCACGACCCAGGTGAAGACGGCGGTGCGGCCGAACCCGGCGAGCCGGCTGAGCACGGTGAGGACGGCGATGAGCGCGGCCGCTCCGGCGACGCGGCCGGCGCCGGCGAGGGGTGCCGGGGTCGTCACGTCAGTCGGCGCGACGGCCCAGCGCGTCGAGTTCGCGCAGCCCGGGGGTGCGCTGGATGACCTGGGTGAAGCTGACCTTCTCGCTGGCCGCGGTGAGACCGGCGAGCACGGCGAGCAGCCCGGCCCGCCCGACCGGCCCGGTACGCGCGGCCAGCGCCACGCCCAGCAGCGCGCCGAGCGCGTTCGCGCCGCTGTCGCCGAGCATCACGTCCTCGCCGAGGTCGTCGGGGAGCATCCCGGCGGCGGCGCCGACCGCGCCCGCGGCGATCCCGCCGTGCGGGCCAGCGGCCAGCGGGGCGCCGAGCAGGATGCCGGACTTCAGCGCCCGGCCGGGTCGCAGGTCGAGCAGGTTCAGCAGGTTCGCGGTGCCGGCGATGACGCCCGCGCCGAGCAGCACGTCGATGCCCCGGCCCAGCGTGCCCTGCCGCTGGCGCCGGCGGTGCCCGGCCACCCGGGGGTCGGTGGCGAGCAGCGCGGCGGCGCCGAGCCCTGCCGCGCCCACCCCGACGACCTTGACGAGCCCGGCGGTGACCCGGCCCTCGCGCAGCGCGGCCAGGTGACCGGCGAAGCCCTTGGCCGCCTTCTGCTCCGGCCGCGCCCCCACCACGTCGTCGTAGAGCCCGACGGCCCCGGCGCCCACCCCGGCGACCAGGGCCGCGGCCCCCGAGGACGCGCTGGAGGCGCCGAACGCGCCCGCGCCGGCGGCCCCGGCGGCGAGCGCCGGCCCAGCGGCCAGGGTCACCGTGCGGCCGCGGAAGTTCGTCCGGTCCAGGGCGGGGCCGGCCGGCGAGGTGCGCACCTCGCGCAGCGCGTACCGGGCGGCGGCGGCGCCCGCCCCGGCGATCAACAGTCGACCGAGCAGACTCACGCGGCCCCCTCCCGCTCGTGCGTACGGCTGGATCCGGACACCGGGGTACGTCGCTCGCTCACTGGGGCAGTCTAGGCAGCAGGGTGGCGTTGTCGCCGACGCCGTACTGCCCGGCCTTCTTCTCGGTCACCTGCTGCACCATCGCGAGGGCGGTGACCAGCTGGCCCTGGACGGTGTTGGCGTTGTCGACGGTGGAGATGCTCTGCACCAGCACCGGGTCGCTGCGGACGGCCGCGACCAGGTTGCCGCCGGTCGAGCCGTTGCCGGCGACGACGATCGTCCCGACGCGGTCGAACTGCTCGGCGACCTTGAGCACCGATTCGTCCTTCTTCGCCGAGTCCTTGTCCACGTACGGCTGCCCGCTGACCACGACGACGGCCTCCGCCGACGCGCTGACCCGCTCCTCCGTGGTCAGGTAGTTGGCGTTGGTGTACGCGGCCAGCACCGCCCGCCGGTCGGCCTCGGTGACCGGGGTGGCGCCGGTCGCCCGGTCCAGCAGGACGCTGGCCAGCAGCGCGCTGGACGTCTCCACCCCGTTGCCGTTGCCCGGCAGGTCGGCGGTCGGCGCGCTGGTGGGGCGCGCGGCGGTGACCGCCAGTTCCAGCAGGTCGTTGTTGTTGTCCGGATTGATGAACTTGTCCTGCAGGTCGATGCGGCCCGTCATCTCGGCCCCGCCGAGCTGGAGCATCTTGACCACGCCCTCGGTGTGGTCCCGCCCGGTGGGCAGGGTGACCACCACCACCCGCTTGCCGGCGAGCTTGCCCGGCAGGAACAACTCCGCCATCTGGGCCGCGAAGTCCTCCTCCAGCTCCAGTTCCTTCTCCATGCTCTGGACCTGCTGGCGCATCAGCTGGTTGTCCTTGCGCAGCCCGTTGACGTTCTCCTTGAGCGAGTCGGCGACCGGGCCGTTCAGTGCGGCGGTGCCGACCACCAGACCGATCGCCAACGCGAGGAAGACCGCGGTCAGGGACACCACGTGGTACCGGAAGTTGATCACACCTGCAGCCTCTTGATCGGTCGGACGCTAGAAAAGCTGTTCAAGCTGGAACACGAAATTGTTCCACCACTCGGAAACCACACCCAAATACGCCTTGCCGACGGTGGAGACCGCCACGGCGGAGGCCATCGCCGCGATCGCGGAGAGCACCAGCAGCAGCAGCGAGGACCCGGAGATGCTCTGCCGGTAGAGCCGGCTCACACCCTTGGCGTCGACGAGCTTGCCGCCGACCTTGAGCCGGGTCAGGAACGTGGAGGCCATGCCGCCGCGGCCCTTGTCCAGGAACTCCACCAGCGTGGCGTGGGTGCCGACGGCGACCAGCAGCGAGGCGCCCTTCTCGTCGGCCAGCAGCATGGCCAGGTCCTCGCTGGTGGCCGCGGCCGGGAAGGTCACCGCCGGTACGCCGAGCCCGGTGACCCGGGCCAGGCCGGGTGCCCGCCCGTCCGGGTAGGCGTGCACGATCACCTCGGCGCCGCAGCGCAACACGTCGTCGGTGACCGAATCCATGTCACCGATGATCATGTCCGGCGTGTAGCCGGCCTCCACCAGCGCGTCCGCGCCGCCGTCGACGCCGATCAGCACCGGCTTGAACTCGCGGATGTAGGGGCGCAGCACGTCCAGGTCGGCCTTGTAGTCGTAGCCGCGCACCACGATCAGGCAGTGCCGCCCCTGGATCTCGGTCTGGATCTCCGGCACGCCGACGCCGTCGAGGAGCAGGGCGCGCTCCTGCTTGAGGTAGTCCATCGTGTTGGCGGCGAACGCCTCGAGCTGGACCGACAGGCCCTCCCGGGCGTCGGCCATCGCCTTGGCCACCGTCTCGGCGTCCTGGAGGCTGCCGTGCGCCACCGGCTCGTCGCCGACGTAGACGGTGTTGCCCTCGATCCGGACCCTGTCGCCCTCGCGGATCTGCTCGAAGATCCCCTCCCCCAGGTCGTCGAGGAGCGGGATGCCGGCGCCGATCAGCACCTCCGGCCCGAGGTTGGGGTAGCGACCGGAGACCGACGGCTTCGCGTTGAGCACGGCGGCGACACCGACCGCGACGAGCGAGTCGGCGGCGACCCGGTCCACGTCGACGTGGTCGATGACCGCGATGTCACCGGGGCGGAGCCGGCCGACCAGGCGTTTCGTCCGGCGGTCCAGGCGCGCGGTGCCGAGGATTCTGCCCGGTTCCGCGTTCCGGGTCCGGCGCAACGTGGGTAGACGCATCGTGACCATCCTGGCATGTGAGGCAGGCATTTCTGTCGCGACATGCCTGAGCAGGGCCGCCTACCCAGGGAAGCACACTAGCGCGCAGGCCGGTGTGCCTGTGCTCACAATCGCTGCCCTCACGGACGCCTTTCCCGGGCCGCCACGGCAAGAAGCTCCTCGGCGTGGGCGATACCCAGGTCGGAATCGGGCAAACCCGCGAGCATCCGGGCCAACTCCCGGGCCCGCTCCGTGTCCTCCACCACGCGGACCCCGCTCGTGGTGACCGCCCCGCCCGTGTCCTTCGCCACCACCAGGTGCCGGTCGGCGAACGCGGCGACCTGCGGCAGGTGGGTGACCACGAGCACCTGGTGGCTACGAGCCAGCCGGGCCAGCCGCCGGCCGATCTCCACCGCCGCCTGGCCGCCGACCCCGGCGTCCACCTCGTCGAAGACCAGCGTGGGCGGCCCGCCCGAGCCGGCGAAGACGACCTCGATGGCGAGCATCACCCGGGACAGCTCACCGCCGGAGGCGCCGCGCTGCAGCGGCAGCGCGGGCGCGCCGGGGTGGGCCAGCAGGCGCAGCTCGACCTCGTCGCCGCCGTCCGGGCCGACGCCGACCTCGGCGCCGTTGACCGGCAGGCTCGGCTCCGCCCGGCCGGCCGGCCGCGGCAGCACCGCCACCTCGATCCGGGCGTGCGGCATGGCCAGGCCGGCCAGCTCGACGGTGACCTGCTCGGCGAAGCGGGCCGCCGCCTCCTGCCGGGACGTCGATACCCGGCCGGCCAGGTCGGCGACCTCGCCGGCCAGCCGCGCCGACTCCCGCTCCAGCTCGTCGAGAAGCTCGTCGGAGGTGTCCAGGTCGGACAGCCGGGTCCGGGCCCGTTCCGCCCAGGCGATCACGCCGTCGACGTCGTCGGCGTACTTGCGGGTCAGGGCGCGCAGCGCCGCCCGGCGCTCGTAGAGGGCCTGCAACCGGGCCGGGTCGGCGTCGAGCGCGGCGAGGTAGGCCGACAGCTCGGCGGAGACATCCGCCACCAGCGTCGCCGCCTCCTCCAGCCGCCCCGCCAGCTCGCCGAGCGCCGGATCCGTGCCGGCCTGCGCCTCCAGGGTGCGCCGGGCGGTGCCGAGCAGCGCCGTGGCGTCGGGGGTCTCGTCGGCCGCCTCCACGCCGCCGGCCACGCACAGGTGGGCCAGCTGCGCCGCGGTGCGCAGCCCCTCGGCGTGCTCCAGCCGCTGCGCCTCCGCCTTCAGCTCGTCGTCCTCGCCGGGCTGCGGGTCGACCCGGGTGATCTCGTCCAGGCCGAGCCGCAGCAGGTCGGCCTCCTGGCTGCGCTCGCGGACGTTGCGCCGCCGGTCGGCCAGGTCGTCGACCACGGCGCGCCAGCGGGCGTACGCCTCGCGCAGCGCGTCGAGCAGCTTCTCGTGCTCCGGGCCGGCGAACCGGTCCAGCGCGGCCCGCTGCTCGGCCGGACGCAGCAGCCGCAGCTGGTCGGACTGGCCGTGCACGGCGACCACCTGCTCGCCCACCTCGCCGAGCATGGCCACCGGCATGCTGCGCCCACCCAGGTGCGCCCGGGACCGGCCCTCCACCGTGACCGTGCGGCTGAGCAGCACCGAACCGTCCTCGTCGGGCTCGCCACCGGCGTCGACGACCCGGGTGTGCACGGCGGCGGCCACCCGGCCGTCGAGCCGCAGCCGCCCCTCGACCACCGCCCGGCCGGGCTGGGCCCGGACCCGCCCCGCGTCGGCACGGCCACCGAAGAGCAGGCCGAGGCCGGTGACCACCATCGTCTTGCCCGCACCGGTCTCGCCGGTGATGACGTTCATGCCGCCGGTCAACGGCAGCGTGGTGTCCTCGATGACGCCCAGTCCGGTGATGCGCAGCTCTTCCAGCACAGCAACCGACAGTAGACGCGGCCCCCGACAGTTGACCAGCCGGCGCGGGCGTACCGGGGCGTCGCGCCCCGCCCCACCACCGGCCGGGGCGCCCCGGTGAGGCCGGTCACCGCCGGTGCGGAACGCGCCTCGGACGCGCCGTCAGCGGCGGTTGCCGCGCCAGCCGTGCACGGGCAGGTCGAACTTCGCCACCAGCCGGTCGGTGAACGGGCGGTCCCGCAGCCGCACGATGCGCACGGGCAACGCGCCGCGCCGCACGGTGACGCGGGCCCCGGGCGGCAGGTCGTAGACGCGCCGGCCGTCGCAGGACAACACCGCGAGGGTGGTGAACGGGTCGACGGTGATGGCGAACGTGGAGGTGGGCGCGGTGACCAGCGGCCGGCTGAACAGCGCGTGCGCGCTGATCGGCACCAGCAGCAGGGCCTCCACCTCGGGCCACACCACCGGCCCGCCGCCGGAGAACGCGTACGCCGTCGAGCCGGTGGGGGTCGCGCAGACCACGCCGTCGCAGCCGTAGCGGGACAGCGGGCGGCCGTCCACGTCGACGAGCAGCTCCAGCATCTGGGCGCGCTCGCCCTTCTCGACGCTGATCTCGTTGAGCGCCCAGGACTCGATGGTCGGGCCGCCGTCGAACTCGGCGGTCACGTCCAGCGTGAGCCGCTCGTCCACGGTGTAGTTGCGGCCCACCACGTCCCGCACCGCGCTGTCCAGGTCGTCGATCTCCGCCTCGGCGAGGAAGCCGACCTTGCCGAGGTTGATGCCGAGCAGCGGCGCCTTCGCCGGCCGGGCCAGCTCGGCCGCGCGCAGGAACGTGCCGTCCCCGCCGAGCGCGAAGACGATCTCCGCGCCCTCGGCCGCCTCCAGGCCGGTCACCGGCACCACACCGGGCAGGTCGAGGTCGTCGGCCTCCTCGGCGACGACCCGTACCTCGAAACCGGCCGCGATGAGGTCGGCGGCCACCGCCCGCGCGTGCTCGGTGCTGCGGCGGCGGCCGGTGTGGGTCACCAGCAGGGCCGTGCGGCTCACCGGAACGGCCGTCCCGTCGCGCCCGCCCGGCACCCGCACCCACGCGGCCCAGCCACGACCGCGGGGCTCGCCTGCTCGCTCACCCGGCCACCTCCTCCGTCGCCGTGTCCGGCAGGTCGCCGGACGGCACCGGGCCCTGCGGCCCGGCGGTCACCACGGCACGCACCCGATCCGGGTCGGCCGGCGGTGCGTCCCGGCGTAACCATACGAAGAACTCGACGTTGCCGCTGGGCCCCGGCAGCGGGCTCGCGGCCACGTCGGCCAGACCGAGGTCGAGCCGCGCCGCCGCGGCGGCGACGTCGAGCACCGCCTCGGCGCGCAGCGCCGGATCGCGGACCACCCCGCCGGCGCCGACCCGCTCCTTGCCGACCTCGAACTGCGGCTTCACCATCAGCGCGAGGTCGCCGTCGGGCCGGGTGCAGCCGGCCAGCGCCGGCAGCACCAGCCGCAGCGAGATGAACGACAGGTCGGCGACCGTGAGGTCGACCGGCCCCCCGATGGCCTCCGGAGTGAGCGTACGGACGTTGGTGCGCTCGAAGACCCGCACCCGGGGATCGTTGCGCAGCGGCCAGGCGAGCTGCCCGTAGCCGACGTCGACGGCCACCACCTCGGCCGCGTCGGCGCGCAGCAGCACGTCGGTGAAGCCGCCGGTGGAGGCGCCCGCGTCGAGGCAGCGCCGGCCGGCAACGGTCAACCCGCCGGGGGCGAAGGCGGTCAGCGCGCCGGCCAGTTTGTGCCCGCCCCGGGAGACGTACTCCGAGCTGGGGTCCTCGCCCGTGACCAGCAGCGGGTCGGCGGGGTCGACCATCGCGGCGGGCTTGCGGGCGGGCACCCCGCGCAGCTGGACCCGGCCGGCCTCCACCAGCGCGGCGGCCTGCTCCCGGGAGCGGGCCAGGCCGCGGCGGACGAGTTCGGCGTCCAGCCGGTTACGACGTGCCATGCGTGGTTCTTCTCCGGTCCGGTCAGGCCTGGTCGATGGTGGCGAGGGTTTCCCGCAGCGTCTCGTACGCCGCCTCGTACTGCGCGATCTGGTCGGCCGGGGCGAGCGTCGCGGCGTTGGCCATCGCACGCACGGCGGCGTCGACGGCGGGGTGGCGCGCCTCGTCGAGGTCGTCGAGCGGCTCGGGTCGCGGCGGCCCGGGGCGCGGTCCGGACGTGGGGCCCGGCCGGACAGCGGGCGGCGGGCCGGGACGGGCACCCGGCGGCGGGCCGGGACGGTGGGGGCCGGTCACGACCCGCTCCCGGCCGCGGGGCGGATCACGCCTCGCCGCCCGGCTGTTGCCTGCGGGCGGACGCCTTCTTCACCGGCCGGGCCGGCCCGGCGTCGGCGCCCTGGGCCTTCGCCGGCTGGACCTGCTCGACGTCGGCGCCCTGGGACTTCGGCGTCGGGACCTGCTCGACGTTGCCGCCCTCGGCCGGGGCGACGGCCGACGGCGCCCGCTTCGCCACCGCCTTCTTGGCCACGGCCTTCTTCGCGACCGCCTTCTTGGCCACGGCCTTCCTGGCCACCGCCTGCGTCGCGACGGGCGCGGCCGGCTCGGCGGCGCCCGGGGCCGGCGACGGGGTGGTGGGGGCCGCGGGGGTCGTCCTGGCCTCCCGGAGCTGGCGCTCCAGCTCGTGCACCCGGCGGGTCAGCTCGGCGACCTCGTCGGCGGTGGCGAGCCCCACCGCGCCGAGGGCCCGGTCGACCTCGAACCGGACCAGCTTGGTCAGCGCCTCCCGGTTCGCCGCGCCGGTGGAGACGAGTTCCTCGGCGAGCGCCTGCAACTGGCCGGCGGTCGCCCCGCCCGAGCCGACGAGGCGGCGCACCGCGTCCTGGGCCTTCTTCCGGGGCGCCTCCGTCAGGCCCATGGCCAGCTCGAGGTAGGCGCGCCACGCGTCCTGCATGCCTGAGTCCTTCCGCGGGGCGGGGGTGTGCAGGTGTCACGCTACCGGGCACCCCGCGACGCCCCGTGCGGTACGGTGCCGGGGACGGCGTGGCGAACGGCGAGGGGGCGACAGTGGCCAGCGTGGACGAGTGCCGGCAGGCGTTGCAGGAGCTGGCCGCCCGGCTGGACCGTAACGCGGAGACGGTGCGGGAACGGATCGACCTGGACCGCACGCTGGCCTGCCGGATCACGGACCTGGACACGGCCTTCCACGGCCGGCTCGCCGACGGCCGCCTGGTCGACCTGGTCGACGGCGACGACCCGAAGGCGAAGATCGCGCTGAGCACGAGCAGCGACGACCTGCTCGCGTTGGTCCGCGGTGAACTCGACATCACCCGCGCGGTCACGTCCCGCCGAGTGTCGATCAAGGCGAACCCGCTCGACCTGATGAAGCTGCGCAAGCTGCTCTGAGCCGCGGCCGAGGCAGCCTGCTCCGAGCCCCGGCCGGGGCAGCCCGACCGCCGGGGTAGAACCGGGCCGGGGGTGTTCGGGCCGGGAGGGCGGGACCGTTCAGGCGGACAGGCCGAACGCGGTCAGCACCTGCCCGGCCGCCGCCGAGCCGGCACGCACCCGCGTCGCGTCCCCGGTCCAGGCCGCCGCGCACAGCGCCGCCACGGCGTCCAGCGGGCGGCCCGCCCCGGACAACTCCAGCGCGCCGTCCCGCGACGTCACCGACCACCCGTCCGCCGGGCCCGGGACCCGCACCACCGCCGCCGGGTCGAAGAGCCCGGCGAGGTCCATCGCAACGTACGTCGGCCGGTGCTCCGGCGGGGCGGCGAGCAGCTCGGCCACGTCGCTGACACCAGTGAACACCAGCAGGCTGTCCAGGCCCGCCCGCCGGGCGCCCTCGATGTCGGTGTCCAGCCGGTCGCCGACCACCAGCGCCCGGCCCTCGCCGGCGCGGCGGGCCGCGGTGGCGAACAGCGCCGGCTCGGGCTTGCCGACGACCACGTCGGGATCCCGCCCGAGCGCGGTCCGCAGCGCGGCGACCAGCGCGCCGTTGCCCGGTAGCGGTCCCCGACCGCTGGGCAGCGTCCGGTCGGTGTTGGTGGCGATCCAGGTCGCCCCGCCACGTACGGCCACCGACGCCTCGGCCAGGTCCACCCAGCCGACCTGCGGCCCGTACCCCTGCACGACGGCGACCGGCGACTCGTCGGCCCGGGACACCGGCGTCAGCCCGGCGGCGCGGACCTCGGCCCGCAGTGCCTCGGCGCCGACCACCAGCACCGCGGCGCCGGGGGGAAGCCGGTCGCGGAGCAACTCGGCGGCGGCCGCCGCGGAGGTGAGCACCTCCTCCGGCCGGGCGGGAACGCCGATCCCGGTGAGCAGGGCGGCCACCTCGCTGGAACGGCGTGAGGCGTTGTTGGTCGCGAACGCGACGCGACGCCCCTCGGCGTGCAGTTGGCCGACCGCCTCGACGGCGCCGGGGATCGGCCGGTCGATCAGATAGATCACCCCGTCCAGGTCGAACACGACCAGGGCGTACCCGTCGACCAGCCGCTCCCCGGCGTCCGCCGTCATCGCTGCGGGGCGTCCGACTCGCCGGTACCGGCCGACTCGCCACGGGCGGCGGTCCCGGTGCCGTCGGTCCCGGTGCCGTCGGCGGTGGGGCCGGCCGCGACAGCGCGCGCCTCGTCGTCGGTCAGCTCGTCGTCGGCCAGGTCGTCCGTCGGCACGTCCGCGCTCCCGGTCTCGTCCCGCTCGTCGGCGGTCCCGGCCTGGTCCCGTCGCCCGTCGTCATCGCGCTCGGCGGGTTCGGTGGGCTCGGCGTCGCCGGTGAGGTCGGCATCCGGACGGGCCGGCACCGCACCCGGAGCGCCAGGACCGGCGGCGATCGCCTCGGCGGACTCCTCGTCCTCCTCGTCGCCCTCGATCACCACACCGTCGAGCTCCAGCAGGCGCTCGGCGGCGTCGGTCTCGCCCTCGGTGTCCGCGTCGGCCGCCCGAGAGAACCACTCGCGGGCCTCCTCGCGGCGACCGACCGCGAGCAGCGCGTCGGCGTACGCGTAGCGCAGCCGCGCCGTCCACGGCTCGGCCGCCTCGACGGTCAGCTCGGGAACCTGGAGCATGGCCACCGCGGCGTCCTTCTGGCCGAGGTCGCCGCGCGCGCCGGCCGCCACGATCAGCAGCTCGATCGCCACGGCCTGGTCCAGCTTCTCCCGGTCCGCGCCACGGAACAGGTCGATCGCCCGCTCCGCCCGGCCCAGCGCCCGCTCGCAGTCCGCGAGCACCGCCAGGTGGCTCTGCAGCCCGGTCATCCGGTGGTACGTGCGCAGCTCCGCGATCGCGGTCTGCCACTCCCCCGCGTGGTACGCGGCCAGGCCCACCGCCTCGCGGACGGCGGCGATCCGGGACGCCAGCCGACGGGCGGCCAGCGCGTGCGCCAGCGCCTCCGCCGGGTCCTCGTCGATCAGCTGACCCGTGGCCACCAGGTGACGGGCGACCGTCTCGGCGACCGGCTTGGCCAGCGACAGCAGCTCGGCCCGGACGTCCTTGTCGAGGTCGGTGGCGACGATCTCGTCAGGCAGCGCGGGAGCCTGGGTGCGCTCCCCCTCCGCCTCCGGTCGCTCCCGCCGCTCGTCGCGGCGCTCGCCGCCACGGAAGCCACCCTCACGACGCTCACCGCCACGGAAACCGCCCTCGCGGTCACCGCCACGGAAACCACCCTCACGGTCGCCGCCCCGGAAGCCGCCGCCCTGGCGCTCGCCGCCCTCACGACGGAACCCGCCCTCGCGGTCACCGCCACGGAAGCCACCTTCGCGACGCTCACCGCCGCGGAAGCCGCCCTCGCGACGCTCGCCGCCACGGAAGCCGCCCTCGCGACGCTCGCCACCGCGGAAGCCGCCCTCGCGGTCACCGCCACGGAAGCCGCCCTCGCGACGCTCGCCACCGCGGAAGCCGCCCTCGCGGTCACCGCCACGGAAGCCGCCCTCGCGACGCTCACCGCCACGGAAGCCGCCCTCGCGGTCACCGCCACGGAAGCCGCCCTCACGACGCTCACCGCCACGGAAGCCGCCCTCGCGGCCACCACCACGGAAGCCACCGCCGGGCCTGTCGCCACCCTCACGGCGGTCGCCGCCGCGGAAGCCGCCCTCGCGACGCTCGCCACCGCGGAAGCCGCCCTCGCGGTCACCACCACGGAAGCCGCCCTCACGACGCTCACCGCCACGGAAACCGCCCTCGCGGTCACCACCACGGAAGCCACCGCCGGGCCTGTCGCCACCCTCACGGCGGTCACCGCCGCGGAAGCCACCCTCACGGTC
>NZ_JBEYTP010000052.1:0-41339 GCF_040643125.1 Micromonospora sp. NPDC047465 | reverse complement strand
CCAACATCGCCGGCACCGCCACCGACACCGACGGCGGCGTCCACTCCTTCGAGGGCGGCCACTACATCAGCGTCGTCGGCTACCGCGACAACGGCCAGACGGTGAAGATCGCCGACTCCGCCAACCCGGCCCAGGCCTCCTACTGGATCACCACCGAGGCCCTCGCCGACTGGATCGCCACCCGCGGCTACGCCGCCTGATCCAGACACCACCAACGACAAGGGCCGGCCCCGAACGGGGCCGGCCCTTTCGTCATGCCGGGAGGCGCGCGACGGGGACCGGTGGGCCGTCACCGACGAGGCGGAACGACGACTCGCCCACCGGCTCCACGAGGCCGTCCCGCACCAGCCCGGTGAGCGCCCGGGCCCGCTGCACGTCGTCGGCCCACACCTGGTCGAGACGCTGGTGCGGCACCGGGCCGGTCGCCTCCCGGAGCACGCCGAGCAGCAGCCCGCGCACCTGGCGGTCCGTGCCGGCGTACCGCTGGGGGCGTCGGCTCGGGCCGGCGGGGGCCTCCTGGCCGGACGCCCGCCAGGCGCAGACCGCCTCGACGGGGCAGCTTCCGCAGCGGGGTGAGCGGGCGGTGCAGATCACCGCGCCCAGCTCCATGAAGGCCGCGCTGGCCAGCGCGGCGGCGGCCGGCTCGACGGGAAGCAGTTCCTCGGTGGCCACGAGATCGGCCGGGCGGGTGGCCGGGCCGGCGTCCGGCTCGCCGGCGATCGCCCGGCAGACCACCCGCCGTACGTTGGTGTCGACCACCGGGTGCCGCTGACCGTACGCGAACGCGGCCACCGCCCGGGCCGTGTACGTCCCGACGCCCGGCAGGGCCAGCAACTGGTCCAGCCGGTCCGGGACCTGACCGCCGTGCCGCTCGACGATCGCGACGGCGCACTCCCGTAGCCGTACCGCCCGGCGCGGGTAGCCGAGCCGTCCCCACATCCGGATCGCCTCCGCGGGGCTGTCCGCCGCGAGCGCGGCCGGGTCGGGCCAGCGGTCCAGCCACGCCGCCCAGGCGGGCAGCACCCGCACGACGGGCGTCTGCTGCAGCATGACCTCGCTGACCAGGATCGCCCACGGGGTGACGTCGGGCTTCCGCCACGGTAGGTCGCGGGCGTTCTCCTCGTACCACCGGCTGACCAGGGTGGCGAAAGTGGGCTCAGACATCGCGCCGCCGATGATGTCACGCGGCGTGCCCCCGACGCGGCGCGGGCGGCGGTCTCGCGGCTCGGCCGCCGTCCCGCTGGCTGGGCGACCTGGGCGGGGCGCTGCGGCGGCGCCCGGCGGATCGGGCAGAATGCCCGGATGAACGAGCTCGCGATCACCGTCATCGGCCGGGACCGGCCGGGCATCGTGGCCGACGTCGCCGAGGTGCTCGCCCGGCTCGGCGCGAACCTCACCGACAGCACGATGACCCGGCTGCGGGGGCACTTCGCGATGACCCTGGTCTGCGTGGGCCCGGCCGCCGCCGACGTCGAGGCCGCGCTCGCGCCGCTCTCCGCCGACGGCCAGCTGCTGGCGACCGTACGCGAGGTCACCCCCGACGGCGAGACGGCTCCGGCCGGCGAGCCGTACGTGATGGCGGTGCACGGCGCGGACCGGATGGGCATCGTCGCGGCGATGACCCGCGTGCTCGCCGACGCCGGCGGCAACGTCACCGACCTGAGCACCCGGCTGACCGGGTCGCTCTACGTGGTGGTCGCCGAGGTGGAGCTGCCGCCCGGCACGGCCGACGAGGTGGCCGGCCGGCTCGCGTCGACCGCCGCCGACCTGGGTGTCGGGGTGACCCTCCGCCCGGCCGACCCGGATCTGCTGTGACCGGCGACGAGCGCGCCCCGGAGAGCGAGGCGTACGCCGGCCTCGGCGACTGGACCCCGGAGTCCCTGGACGCGCCGGGGGAGGTGCGGCCGGTGGTGTCCGCCCCCGACCAGGTGCTCAGCCGGCACGGCGGCGAGGTCGACCCGACGGCCGAGGAGACCGTACGCCTGGCGGCCGACCTGGTCGCCACCATGCGGGTGTCGCCGGGCTGCGTCGGGCTGGCCGCCCCGCAGATCGGCGTGGGCGCGCAGGTCTTCGCGGTCGACGTGACCGGCCATCCGAAGGCGGTCACCGTGCACGGCACCTTCGTGCTGTGCAACGCCCGGGTCGTCGAGGCGAGCCGGTGGAAGGTGGCCCGGGAGGGGTGCATGTCGGTGCCCGACCTCACCGGCGACGTCAAGCGGGCCAGCCGGCTTGTGGTGGAGGGCGTGCTGCCCGGCAGCGGCAAGCCCGTACGGCTGGTGACCGACGGGTTCGAGGCGCGGGCCCTGCAGCACGAGATCGACCACTGCGCAGGGCTGCTCTTCCTGGACCGGGTCGCCGGCGCCCACGCCATCTACCAGCGCAAGGTGTATCTCTGACCCGCGACCCTGTGTCGCCGGCGGAACACCGTCGGCAGGCATGATCGTCGCATGTGGAGGGTGGGAACGGTGAGCTGCGGACACCTCGGCGCGTCGCGCCGGGCTGCCGAGCCCCGCGCCGCTACGGTGGGGGCATCATGCGTCTGACGGTCGGCCCCCTGCCACCCGCCGTTTACTGGCGGCGTCGCGCCGTCGTGCTCGGAGCGGGGCTTCTCTTCCTGATTGTCCTGCTCTATTCGTGCACCGGTTCGGACCGGAAGGCCGACGACAGCGGCGACGCGCAGCCCGCGTCGGGCACGACGTCGCCCGGTTCGACACCGGGACCCACCGGCCCTGTGCTGAGCCCGCAGACCGGCGGGCCCTCGCCGGGAGCGTCGGGCGACCCGGGCGGCGCCGACCCGTCGGGCGGCCCGACCACCACCGACACGCCGCCGGCGGCGCCGGTCGTGCCGGCCGCCGGCGACGGCGCCTGCACGGACGCCGAGATCACCGTGACGCCGGTGGCGCTGCCCGCGTCGGTGGTCCGCGGGGCCGTGGTGGACCTCCAGCTGAAGGTGAAGAACCGGTCCGAGCGGACGTGCAGCCGCGACGTCGGCGCCGACGAGCAGGAGCTGTTCATCAAGTCGGGGGCCGAGAAGATCTGGTCGTCCGACACCTGCGGCACCGGCAAGGGCTCCGACGTGCAGTCCTTCACGCCGGGCTTCGAGCGCTCCTACCAGGTGGGCTGGAACGGCCGCGACAGCAGCAAGTGCAACAACGGAGTGGCGGCGGGCCCGAACCCGCCGGCCGGGACGTACCAGGTCTTCGCCCGGGTGGGCACCAAGCTCAGCGAGCCGGTGAAGCTCACCGTCACCGACGGCTGAGCGGCCCCGAGCCGCCCGAGCCGGCCGGGTCAGACGTAGCGCTCCAGGATGGACGCCTCGGCGAGCCGGGACAGCCCCTCCCGGACGCCGCGGGCGCGGGCGTCGCCGACCCCCTCGACGGCCTGGAGGTCCTCCACCGTGGCGCCGAGCAGGCGCTGGAGGCTGCCGAAGTGCACGACGAGGCGGTCGACCACGGCCACCGGCAGCCGGGGCACCTTGGCGAGCAGCCGGAAGCCGCGCGGGCTGACCGCCGCGTCCAGCGCGTCGGAGGCGGCCGGGTAGCCGATCGCCTTGGCGACGGAGACCAGGTCGATCAGCTCGGTCGCGCCGAGCAGGTCCAGCTCGACCAGCGCCTCGTCGAGGGTGCGGGACTTCCGGCCGGCCGGGAGGTAGTCCCGGATGACCAGGGTGCGGTCGGCGTCGACGCCGGCCATCAGCTCGTCGAGCTGGAGGGCCAGCAGGCGACCGTCGGTGCCCAGCTCCACCACGTAGCCCGCGATCTCGTCGGCGATCCGGCGGACCATCTCCAGCCGCTGCACCACCGCGACCGCGTCCCGTACGGTGACCAGGTCCTCGATCTCCAACGCGGAGAGGGTGCCGGAGACCTCGTCCAGCCGGAGCTTGTAGCGCTCCAGCGTGGCGAGCGCCTGGTTGGCGCGGGACAGGATCGCCGCCGAGTCGTCCAGCACGTGCCGCTGGCCGTTCACGTAGAGGCTGATGATCCGCATGGACTGGCTCACCGAGATCACCGGGTAGCCGGTCTGCCGGGCGACCCGCTCGGCGGTGCGGTGCCGGGTGCCGGACTCCTCGGTGGGGATGCTCGGGTCGGGCATCAGATGCACGGCCGCCCGGACGATGCGGGTGCCGTCGCTGGAGAGCACGACCGCGCCGTCCATCTTGCACAGCTCGCGGACGCGGGTGGCGGAGAACTCGACGTCGAGCGGGAACCCGCCGGTGCAGAGCCCCTCGACGACCTTGTCGTAGCCGAGGACGATCAGCGCGCCCGTGCGGCCGCGCAGGATCCGCTCGAGGCCGTCGCGCAGCGCCGTGCCCGGGGCCATCAGTGCCAGGTTGGCCCGCAGCGGGTCGCCGGCACCCCCGGCGCCGCCGGTCACGCTCACGCTGATCGGGCGGGCGGGCGAGCCCACGGCGCCGGTGCGGGCGTGGGGCGTCGCGCCGGCAGGCTTGGTGGTATCGCGGTCGATCGGCACGGGCACAGTCTACGGACTGCCCTGCGGTGGGTGCTGTCGTGGTTACTGTGATGTGTCGCGATGCCCCAGGTCGCCCGGACCGGGAGCCGGCGGCCCGGCTGTCCGGTATCGCCCCGGCGGTCCCGTCGCCCGGCCATCGCCGCTCACTCCGCCGACGCGCGGGCGACGGCCTGGAGCGCCGAGCGCACGTCGGTGACCTCGATCACGCGCATGCCCCCGGGGGTCACGCCGGTGCTCTCGGGCCCGCACCCGGTCGGCACCAGCGCGAGCCGGAACCCGAGCCGCGCCGCCTCGGCCAGCCGGCGCGGCACCGCGCCGACCCGGCGCACCTCGCCGGTGAGCCCGACCTCGCCGATCGCCACCAGGTGGGGCGCGATGGCGAGGTTGAGCCCGCCCGAGGCGACGGCCAGGGCGACCGCCAGGTCGGCCGCCGGCTCCACCACCCGGATGCCGCCGACGGTGGCCGCGAAGACCTCCCGGTCGTGCAGGGTCAGCCGCTCGGTGCGGCGCTGGAGCACGGCCAGCACCATCGCGAGCCGGGCCGAGTCGAGCCCGGAGACGGTGCGCCGGGGCGACCCGGCCACCGTCGCGCCGATCAGGGCCTGCACCTCGGTGACCAGCGCCCGGCGGCCCTCCATCGCCACCGTGACACAGGTGCCCGGGACCGGCTCCGCGTAGCGGGTCAGGAACAGCCCGGACGGGTCGGCCAGGCTGCTGATGCCGCCCTCGTGCATCTCGAAGCAGCCCACCTCGTCGGCGGCGCCGAAGCGGTTCTTCACGCCGCGCACCATGCGCAGGGAGGAGTGCTTGTCGCCCTCGAAGTGCAGCACCACGTCGACCAGGTGCTCCAGCACCCGGGGGCCGGCGACCTGGCCGTCCTTGGTGACGTGGCCGACCAGCACGGTGGCGATGCCGCGCTCCTTGGCGACCGCGACCAGCGCGGCGGTGACCGCCCGCACCTGGGTCACCCCGCCCGACACGCCCTCGGCGCCGGTGGTGGAGATGGTCTGCACCGAGTCGAGCACCAGCAGGCCCGGCTTGACCGCGTCGAGGTGGCCGAGCACCGCGGCGAGGTCGCTCTCGGCGGCGAGGTAGAGCTGGTCGTGCAGGGTGCCCATCCGCTCGGCGCGCAGCCGGACCTGGCTGACCGACTCCTCGCCGCTGACCACCAGCGACGGGCTGCCGGCCCCGGCGGCCCACTGCTGGGCCACGTCGAGCAGCAGGGTGGACTTGCCGACGCCCGGCTCGCCGGCGAGCAGCACCACCGCGCCGGGGACCAGGCCGCCGCCGAGCACCCGGTCGAGCTCGCTGACCCCGGTGGGCCGGGCCCGCGCCGGGGCGGCGCTGATGGTGGCGATCGGCCGGGCCGGCTCGGCCGGCATCCGCGAGCTGACCACCTTGCCGGAGACGGTCGGGCCGGTGACGGTGCACTCGACCACCGAGCCCCACTCGCCGCACTCGGGGCAGCGCCCGACCCACTTGGGCGGCTGGTGCCCGCAGGCGTCGCACTCGTAGGCCGGTCGGGGCTCGCGGCTGGACGCCCGGCCGCGCCCGCCGGCGGCGCGCGGGGACGTCGATCGGGAGGTGGTCACATGGGGACGTTAGTCCCCGCGTACGACGAAGACACCGTCGGCGTGGCGGTCACCACGCCGACGGTGTCTTCGGAAACAGCGGGCGGAGGGTCAGTGGCCGCCGCCCTCGTTCTCGTCGTAGCCGCCCAGGCGCTCGACGATCTGCGACGGAGGCGCGGCCGGGGTGAGCGGCACGGCGACCGGCGCCGGGCCGGTGACCGTGTCGCCGTTGCCGAAGTCGAAGGTCAGGATGACGTTCTGCCCGGAGCGCAGCGCCTCGTTCAGGCCGATGAGCTGGAGGACACGGTCGGCCTCGGTGTTGAGCTGCACGTAGCTCAGCGGCGGGATCTCGATCCGGGCCGGCTCGCCGGCGGGCGCGGCGGGGCTCGCCGGGGCCGACGGGCTCTCCGGGGCGCCGGGGCTGACCGACTCCGACGGGCTCGCCGAGGCGCCCGGGCTGGCCGACTCCGACTCCGACGGGGTGGGCGACGGGGACTCGGACGGCGACGCCGACGGGCTGGTCGCGGCCCCCTTACCGGTGATCACGACCTCGCGGGCGCTGTCGGTGGTCACGGTCACGGTGACCGGCTTCTTCGAGTCGTTGTAGATCACGGCGTTGAGGACGGCGTTGGCGCCCGCCTTGTAGCCCTCGACGCCCGGGAACTCGACCAGCAGGCCACGGACCGCGTAGGAACCTTCGCCGGCCGGCAGGGTGACATTCAGGTTGACGCCCTGGACCGACGGCTCCTTGTTGGCGGTCTCGGCGATCTGGCCGGCGCCGCAGCCGGACAGCAGCAGCCCGGTCGCCGCGGCCAGCCCGGACAGCAGCAGGGCCGCCCGCCGGGAACCCCTGATCGAGCGCGTCACGTCGGTCCTCCTCGTCACGATCCCACCCGGTGCTCACGCCGGGCACGGTGGCCATGCCCGCGCAGACCGCGCTCCAGGGTAGTTGGGCCTGATCCGCCCCCGCACGCCGACCCGGGAATGCCACTCCCCGGGGCGGACCTCAGACCAGCCGGCCGCTCGTGACCAGCAGGACGACGTCGATGAGGGCGATCAGCATGACGGCCCGGAACGCGGCCACGGGCCGACCTCCGGCCCGGGCGGCGCCGCGCCCGCCGTACCAGCTCAGGGGCGGCACCACGACAGCGGCGGCGACCGCGGCCACGCCGACGCCCGACGGCCGTCCGGGCGGCCCGACGACCAGCGTGGCGGTCGCCGCGAGCAGCAGGCCGGCGGCGGCGGCGCGGCTGCCGGCCGGGCCGAGCCGGTGCGGCAGCCCGCGGACCCCCGTCCGGGCGTCGTCGGCCAGGTCGGGCAGGACGTTGGCGAAGTGCGCCCCCGCGCCCAGGCAGGCCGCGGCGGCGACCAGCCAGACCGGCGGGGCCGGCGCCCCGGGCAGCGCCAGCACGACGAAGGCGGGCAGCGACCCGAAGGACACCGCGTAGGGCAGCACCGACACCGGGGTCGACTTCAGCGGCCAGTCGTAGAGCAGCGCGGAGACCAGCCCGACGGTGGCACAGAGCGCGGCGGCCGGGCCCGTGAACAGCGCCAGCGCCGGGGTGGCGAGCACGGCCACCGCCGCGGCCACGGCCGTGGTGCGCCGGCCCACCGCGCCGGTGGCGACCGGTTTGTCGGTACGCCCCACCGTGGCGTCGCGGTCCGCGTCGAGCGCGTCGTTGGCCCAGCCGACGGCGAGCTGGCTGGCCGCCACGGTCAGCGCCACGGCCAGGACGCCGGCCGGCCGGTGCCCGGCGCCCCAGGCGAGCAGCCCGGCCACGGTGGTGACCGCGGCGGCCGGCTCCGGGTGGCTCGCCCTGACCAGCCCTAGCACCGTTGACGACATGAGGAAAGTCTGGTCGTTACCGGGCAGTCGTGCCACGCTCGGTTCATGCGAGACGCGGGCCGCACCCTGCCGCGCAACGATCCGCGCCAGTACGACGACCTGGCCGGCGAGTGGTGGCGTCCGGACGGCGCGTTCGCGATGCTGCACTGGTTGGCCGAGGCGCGCGCCGCACTCGTGCCGCCGGCGTCCCGCCCCGGCGCCCTCCTGGTCGACCTCGGCTGCGGCGCCGGGCTGCTCGCCCCGCACCTGGCCGGCAAGGGCTACCGGCACGTCGGCGTCGACCTCACCCGGTCGGCCCTGGCGCAGGCCGCCGCGCACGGGGTGACCGCCGTCAACGGCGACGTCACCGCCGTCCCGCTGGCCGACGGCTGCGCCGACGTGGTCGCCGCGGGCGAGATCCTGGAGCACGTGCCGGACTGGCGGCGCGCGGTGGCCGAGGCGTGCCGGCTGCTCCGCCCCGGTGGTCTGCTCGTGCTGGACACGCTGAACGACACGGCGTTGAGCCGGCTGCTGGCCGTCCGGGTCGCCGAGCGGCTGCCGACCGTGCCGAGGGGCATCCACGACCCACGGTTGTTCGTGGACGCCCGGGCGCTCGTCGCCGAGTGCGCCCGGCACGGCGTCCGGCTACGGCTGCGGGGGATCCGGCCGGGCGTGCCCGGGCTGCTCGGCTGGCTGGCCCGCCGGCTCCGGGCCACCGGTCGTGCCCACCGCGCCGACGCCGACCGTCCGGGCACGACCGTCACCGACCGGCCTGCCGCGCCCGCCGCCGTCCACCCGGGCGGGACTGTGGTCGGTCGTGCGGGCGCGCCGGTTCCCGGCCATCCGCGGTCGACGGTGGCCGGTGCGGCGCCCCGGATCGTGCCGACCTGGTCGACCGCCGTGCTCTACCAGGGGCGGGGCACGCGGAGCGGATAGCGGAACGGGTCCCTGGGTAGGACAGGGCCGAGGAGGGGGCTGTATGACGCTGCACGCGCTGGAGGCGGCTCGCCGCCTGGCACCGAGGCTGGCCGCCCGGGCGGCCGGGCACGACCGCGACGGCTCGTTCCCGGTCGAGGACTTCCGGGATCTGCGCGAGGCCGGGCTGTTCGGCCTGATGGTCCCCACCGAGCTGGGCGGGGCGGGCGCCACCTTCGCGGAGTACGCGGCGGTCGCCACCGAGCTGGCCCGGGGCAACGGGGCGACGGCCCTGGTGTTCAACATGCACGCCTCGGTCACCGGCGCCCTCGGCGCGGTGACCGAGGAACTGGCCGAGGCGCTCGGCGTGCCGGACGAGGCGCTGGCCGCCCGGGACCGGCTCCTCACCGCCGCCGCCCAGGGTTCCTGGTACGCGGTGGCGATGAGCGAGCGCGGCGCCGGCGCGCGGCTGTCCCAGCTCAGTACCGTCTACGAGCCGGTCGACGGCGGATACCACCTCAAGGGCAGCAAGACGTTCTGCTCGGGGGCGGGGCACGCCGACGGCTACCTGGTGGCCGCCCGCAGCGCCGCCGACCAGTCGGTGGTCTCCCAGTTCCTGGTGCCGGCCGGGGACGGGCTGACCGTCGAGCCCACCTGGGACTCGCTCGGCATGCGGGCGACCTCCTCGCACGACCTGCACCTGGACGTGACCGTGCCGGCCGACCGGCTGCTCGGCGGCGTGGAGGGCCTGGCCCTGGTCGTCGCCCAGCTCATGCCGCACTGGCTGGTGGCCAGCTACGCCGCCGTCTACGTCGGGGTGGCCCGGGCGGCGGTCGACGCGGCGGCCGAGCACCTGAACGCCCGCAACCTCGCCGGCCTGCCGGCCGTCCGGTCCCGCCTCGGCCGGGCCGACGCCGCCGTGGCGGCCGCCCACCTGGTGGTCGCGGAGGCCGCCCGGCGGGTGGACGAGGCGCCTGGGGACGCGGAGACCAACCGCTGGGTGTGGCGGGCCAAGCTGCTCGCCGGCACGACCGCCGCCGACGTGGCGGCGTCGATGCTGGAGGCGGCCGGCACCTCCGCCACCCGGCGGGGGCATCCGCTGGAGCGGCTCTACCGGGATGCCCGCTGCGGTTCGCTGCACCCGGCCACCTCGGACGTCTGCGCCGACTGGCTGGGCATCGCCGCGTTGGGCGGCGACCCGGACCGCGACGGATCGGTCCCTCGTTGGTGAGCGTGGGAGGTCCGCCGGGGCGGCGGACGGAGCTGCCCCCGGCACGGGGGACGGCGGCGGGGCGGGCCGCCCGGCGCGCAGGGCCGGACGAGAGGTGGGCATCGTGGCCGTACCGGTGATCGCGGGGCTGGGGACGGCACACCCGCCGTCGGCGGCGCAGGACGAGTTGTGGGACGGCTTCTTCTCGAAGCACTTCTCCGGCAGCACGCGCGCGCTGGCGCAGCGGATCTTCGCCCACTCGGGGGTCACCCGCCGCCAGGCCGCGGTCAACCCGCTGCTGGAGGACGTCTCCGACTGGCCGACGGAGCGGCGGATGCGCCGCTACCAGGTCGAGGCGCTGCCGTTGGGCAAGGAGGCGGTGGGTCGGGCGTTGACGGCCGCCGGCCTCGCCGCGGGGGACGTCGGGCTCTTCGTGGTCTGCTCGTGCACCGGGTACGCCACCCCGGGGCTGGACATCCTGCTCGCCCGGGACCTGGGCATGGCCCCGGACACGCAGCGCATGTTCGTCGGCCACATGGGCTGCTACGCGGCCCTGCCCGGGCTGGGCGCGGCGAGCGACTTCGTGACCGCCCGCGGCCGGCCGGCGCTGCTGCTCTGCGCGGAGCTGACCAGCCTGCACATCCAGCCGTCCGGCGCCCGGGTGGACACCCAGCAGATCGTCTCCCACGCGCTCTTCTCGGACGCCGCGGTCGCCACCGTGGTCGTCCCCGGCGGCCGGGGGTACGCCCTGCGTGAGGTCACCTCCGTCACGGACACCTCCACCGCCGACCACATGACCTGGGACGTCACCGACACCGGCTTCCGGATGGGGCTGTCGCCGAAGGTGCCGCAGGTGCTCTCCCGGCACGTCCGGGGCCTGGTCGACGACCTGCTGGCCCGGCACGGCGCGACGCTGTCCGGGGTGGACGGATGGGCCGTGCACCCGGGCGGCCCGCGCATCCTCAACGTCGTCGAGCGGGAACTGGCGCTGCCGCCGGAGGGGCTGGCGGCGTCCCGGGCGACGCTGGCCGAGCACGGCAACTGCTCGTCGCCGACGGTGCTGCTGATCCTCGACCGGCTGCGCCGGGCCGCGTCGCCGCCGGGGCGGGTGGTGATGCTGGCGTTCGGGCCGGGCCTGACCCTCTACGCCGCGCTTCTCGAACGGCAGGACTGACAGCGACGCGGCGGGCGTGCCACGGTTACCCTCTGGTAATGGACGCGGAGGCGGCAGACCGGCCGGGGGCAGTGGCGGACGGCCCGCACGCCGGGGCGGTCCGGGGAGCCGTGGCGGCCGGCGGCCGGCTGCGCGCGGCGGTGCTGGCCGGGTCGGCCCTGACGGCCCTGGTCGCCGGGGGCTGGTGGTGGCAGACCGGCGCGCCGGCCACCGGCCCGGCGGCCGGCGCGCCGGCCCCGTCCGCGCAGAGCCGGTCCGGGTACGTGCCCGGCACCGGTGACCCCATCGTCTCGTCGAGGGTGACCGTCGACGGTGAGGGGGTCGTCTCCGTCTGGTCCCTGCCCGGCGACAGCGACGGCGGAGCCACCGTCGGGGTCGACCCGCGCACCGGTGCCGCGTTCCGGGTCGACCCGCTCACCGGTGCGGCGTTCCGGGTCGACTCCGGGGGGCGGGCCGGCGTCCGGGTCGATCCCGAGGCGCGTCGGCTCGGCCGTCTTCCGAACACGATCTGGCGGGAGCGGGCGACGCTCGGCCGGGAGAACAGCCGGGTGGTCAAACAGGCCGCCGGTGAGGCCGCCACCCGTTTCCTGCTCCAGTACCGCTGTACGGGGCCGGGTGAGCTGCTGGTCGTACTCGAGCGGATCAGGGCCGCCGTCCCCTTCCCGACCGTCGGGTGCGACGGGACGGTGGTGTCGATCGAGCTGACCGCCGTGGGCGGGCCGTTCCGGGTCTCGCTGTCGACCGCCGACGCCGAACCGCTCCGCGTGGACGCGCAGCTGGTCGGCCTGCCCTGACGCGCCGGCGCCCCGCGCGGGGCCCCCGGGTCGCCGGGCTGCCGGGGAGACGCCGGGCGCCGGATCAGGCGGCGAGGCCGGCCAGGTCGGTGCGGTAGTCCTCGGCGGAGCGCACCTCGGGCACCACCGTGACCAGCGTCCCGGCCCGGTCGACCAGCAGCGCGGCGGCGACCCCGGGGCGGGGCGGCAGGTGCAGGAACGCGCGCAGCCCGCCCGCCGGGTCGGCCAGCGGTCGTACGGTCGCCCCGGCGGGTGGCGGCGAGACGCGTAAGGGCCGGTCCCCGGCGACGGTGACGACCGTGACCCCGGCGGGCGCCAGGGCGGCGGCGGTGGCCACGTCGTCCGGGCAGGTGCACCCGTCGACCAGGATGATCATCGCGGGCAGCAGCCCGCGCAGCGGCACCGGTGACTGCCCCGCGTCGACCAGGTCCAGCGCCGGCAGCGGCCGTCCGGTCATCCCGGTCGGCGGGGCGTACGGCGCGGGGGTGGGCCCCGGGGCGGTCCGGCCGGAGCGGGGCCAGGTGACCGTCATCAGGCCGGCGACCGTGGCCAGCACCGCCACCAGCAGGATCAGCAGGGGCAGGGCGAGCGGGGACCGGGTGACCCGGCGGGGGCCGCCCTGACCGGCTCGCGCACGCAGCTCGCGGCGGACCTGTTCGGCCTCGGCCGCCAGGGCGGAGGCGTCGTCCGGCACGACCACCCGGCCCCACTCCGGCGGCAGGTCGGGCAGTTCGGGGCCGTCTGCGTCGGGCTTGCCCATCGGACCCCCCAGGACGTCTCGGTGAGCGGACAGCGGCTTGACCTCCAGCGTCCCGCACGGGCCCTCGTACCGCTACACCTGGGCGCATATGCGGGCGGCGGGATACCATGGGAGGAGCGCATAGCCCTTGATCTCGACGTTCGCGTCACTCGTACCGGCCCGTCATCCACAGGTTACGGAGCGTGTTCGAATCATCGGTTTGATGGTCTGTCAAGCCGAAGAAATACCTCTCACAGGGCCCCTGAGCTGCGCCAACGGTCAGGACAGCGGTGAGACATCGGTGCCTGAGCGTGTTACCCTAGACACAGCGAAAGGGGTTTCGAACCTATGGTTTTCAGTGTCGGCGAGACCGTTGTTTACCCCCACCACGGGGCCGCACTCATCGAGGCAATCGAGACTCGGGTCATCAAGGGCGAGCCTAAGCAATACCTCGTCCTGAGGGTCGCGCAGGGTGACCTGACGGTCCGGGTGCCCGCCGAGAACGCCGAGATCGTGGGTGTGCGCGAGGTGGTCGGCGAAGAGGGCCTCGGCAAGGTCTTCGACGTGCTCCGTGCACCGCACACCGAGGAGCCGACCAACTGGTCGCGGCGTTACAAGGCGAATCTGGAGAAGCTGGCCTCGGGCAACCCGCTGAAGGTCGCCGAGGTCGTCCGCGACCTGTGGCGCCGGGAGCGGGAGCGGGGCCTTTCCGCGGGCGAGAAGCGCATGCTCGCCAAGGCCCGCGACATTCTCGTCGGCGAGGTCGCGCTGGCCGAGAAGAGCACCAAGGACGAGGCGGAGACGCTGCTCGACAAGGTGCTCACCGAGGCCTAGTCCCACAGCATCGTCGTACCCGATTCGTAGCGAAGAAACCACCGAGGACCGCGACGTGACCGCGCAGCTCAATCCGTGCGGTGACGTCGCGGTCCTCGTGCCTGCGGCCGGTGCCGGCGTACGCCTCGGGCCCGGCCGGCCCAAAGCCCTCCGCCTGCTGGCGGGGGAACCGCTGCTGGTGCACGCCGTCCGCCGGCTCGCCGCCGCGCCCTCGGTGCACACCATCGTCGTGGCCGCTCCGGCCGCCGAGGTGACGGCCGTCCGCGACCTGCTCGGCCCGGTCGCCCCGGTGACCGTGGTGCCCGGCGGCGCCGAGCGGCAGGCCTCCGTGGCCGCCGCCCTCGCCGCCGTGCCAGCCGGCCCGGAGATCGTCCTCGTGCACGACGCCGCCCGGGCGCTGACCCCGCCCGACCTGGTGGAATCCGTCGCGGCGGCCGTCCGCGCCGGGCACGACGCGGTGATCCCGGTGCTCCCCGTGGTCGACACGATCAAGGAGGTCGGCGCCGGCGAGGTCGTCCTCGGCACCGTCGACCGTTCCGCCCTGCGGGCGGTGCAGACCCCGCAGGGCTTCCGCCGGGCGGTGCTGGCCGCCGCGCACGCCGCCGCCGGTGACCCGCTCACCGACGACGCCGGCCTGGTCGAGAAGCAGGGCGTCCCGGTGCTCTGCGTCCCCGGCTCGGAGTACGCGCTGAAGGTCACCCGCCCGTTCGACCTGGCGCTGGCCGAGCACCTGCTGGCCGCCGGCGGTTGACGCGTACCCTCGTCGCATGATCGTTCCCCGGGTGGCCATCGGCACCGACGTGCACGCCTTCGAGGCGGGCCGGCCGTGCTGGGTGGCCGGTCTGCTCTGGCCCGACCAGGACGGCCTGGCCGGGCACTCGGACGCGGACGTGGCCGCGCACGCCGCCTGCAACGCGCTGCTCTCCGCGGCCGGCCTCGGGGACCTGGGCGCCAACTTCGGGGTGGGGCAGCCGGAGTGGGCCGGCGCGTCGGGCGTCGCGCTGCTGGCCGAGAGCGCCCGCCGGGTGCGGGCCGCCGGCTTCGCGATCGGCAACGTGTCGGTGCAGGTGATCGGCAATCGGCCCAAGATCGGCCCGCGCCGCGAGGAGGCCCAGCGGGTGCTCTCCGAGGCGGTCGGCGCGCCGGTCACCGTCTCCGCGGCCACCACCGACGGCCTCGGCTTCCCCGGACGCGGCGAGGGCCTCACCGGCATCGCGGTGGCCCTGGTGTACGACGCTCCGGCCGCCTAGGCTCGCCGCGATGTCCAGCGACGCCACCTCCGACCGCTCCGCCTTCCACGGCTACCTCCAGCGTGCCCAGCTCCTCGCCGAGCTGGGCCGCTACGACGAGGCCGCGGCCGAGGTCTCCTACGCCGTCGCCCTGGAGCCGGCCAACGCCGGGGCGCTGACCATGCTGTCCCGGGTGCACCTCGCGGCCGGCCGGCCGACGGAGGCGCGCACCGCCGCCGACGCCGCTGTCGCCGCCGCGCCGGACGCCGTGCCGGCGCTGCTCGCCCGCGCCCTCGCCCTGACCGACCTGGAGGAGTACGCCGAGGCGGCCCGCACGGCCGACCAGATCCTCGCGTTGGGGCCCGACGATGCGTACGCCCAGCGCAGCGCCGCGGCGATCCTGGCCGGCGCGCGCAATGGGCAGCCGGCGCTGAACGCGGCCTGGCGCGGGGTCGAGCTGGCCCCCGAGGAGCCGGAGGCGCACCTGGTGCTGGGGCTGGTCGCCGCCAACATGCAGCTGTTCGACCTGGCCGAGCGGGCCTACCGCGAGGCGCTGCGGCTGGACCCGCAGCTCGCCGAGGCCCGGCACGACATCGGGGTGCTCCGGCTGGAGCAGCGGCGCTGGAGCGAGGCGCTGGAACACCTGGCCGAGGCCGCCGCGATGAGCCCCGGCCGGGTCGACTCCGGCCGCACCATCTCGACGGGCCTGCGCCAGCTCGTGGTCTACGGCGCGGGCTGGACGATGATCACCGCCGTGCTGATCGCCTGCATGGCACCGGGCAGCGCCGGGCTGTCCCGGGTCGCGGCGGCGTTCGCGGCGCTCGGCGGGGCCCTCGTGGTCTGGCGCTTCGCCGCCAAGTTGCCCGGCCTGACCCGGAGCATCCTGCCCGGCCTGCTGCGCTCCGACCGCACGCTGGCGCTGGCCGTCTACGCGGCGGCCGCCGCGCCCACGCTGATCCTGCTCTACGCCCTGGTCGGCACCCCGTGGCCGCTGGTCCTCGCCATCGCCACGGCTGCCGCCGCCGAGCTCGCCGTCCTGTCGCGTACGACGGTCTAGGGGCGGCGCGCCCAGGTCCAGGCGTAGCCGTCGTCCTCACACGCGGTCGCGGCGTCGCAGAGGTCGAGCGGGCGGAAGGTGTCGACCATGACGGCCAGCTCGTCGAAGAAGTCGGCGCCGATCGAGCGCTCGGCGGCGCCCGGCTGGGGGCCGTGGGTGAAGCCGGACGGGTGCAGCGAGATCGAGCCCTGCTCGATGCCGGAGCCGCGCCGGGCCTCGTAGTTGCCGCCGGTGTAGAAGAGCATCTCGTCGGAGTCGACGTTGTGGTGGTTGTACGGCACCGGGATGGCGTCCGGGTGGTAGTCGACCTTGCGCGGCACGAACGAGCAGATCACGAAGTTCGGGCCCTGGAACGTCTGGTGCACGGGCGGCGGCTGGTGGATCCGGCCGGTGATCGGCTCGAAGTCGTGGATGGAGAAGGCCCACGGGTACATGTGGCCGTCCCAGCCGACCACGTCGAACGGGTGGTGGGCGTAGACGTAGCGGGTCCAGCCGCGGCGGTGCCGGACCAGCACCTCCACGTCGGTCTCGTCCACCAGCAGCGGCGCGTCCGGCCCGCGCACGTCCCGCTCACAGTACGGCGAGTGCTCGAGGAACTGGCCCCGGACGGAGAGGTAGCGCTTGGGCGGGCCGATGTGGCCGGCCGCCTCGACGGCGAGCAGCCGGACCGGCTCGTCGCCGGTGGGCACCAGCCGGTGGATGGTCGAGGTGGGGATGACCACGTAGTCGCCGGCCACCGCGTCGAGCACGCCGAACGTCGACTCGACCCGCAGGGTGCCCGACTCGACGTACAGGCAGTGGTCGCCGGTCGCGTCGCGGAACAGTGGCGACGGCCGGTCCGCCAGCACGTACGCGATCCGCACGTCGTCGTTGGCGAGCAGGTACTGCCGGCCGAGCACCGGGTCCGCGCCGGCCCCGTCGAGCTTGTGGGTGCGCAGGTGGCGGGGCTTGAGCGGCAGGTTGGGCACCCGGGTGAACGCCGGCGGGGCGAACTCCTCGGCCGCCACGATCGCGGTCGGCGCGTGCCGGTGGTAGAGCAGGGACGAGTCGGAGGAGAAGCCCTCCTGACCCATCAGCTCCTCGGCGTAGAGGCTGCCGTCGGGCTGACGGAACTGGGTGTGGCGCTTGCGTGGCACCTCGCCGACGCTGCGGTAGTACGGCATCTCGCCTCCCGGTTCGTCCCGTTCACCGATCCAACGGTGTCCGATAATCGGACGCTGTTGTCCGTTCCTTGTAGCGTCCCGTACATTCTTGTCTCGTGTCAACGCAGGTGCCCGCGCTTCTCGACGGCCTCGTCGACGACGCCGCCGTCTTCCCGCCCGGCAGCGCGCCGCTGCCCGACGCCGTCGCCGCGCACCGGCGGCACCGCGCCTCCTGGTACGCCGACCTCGTCGGCCCGCTCCTGGTCCCCGCCTCGCGGCTGCCCGAGCTGGCCGCGCTGCTCGACGCGGGGGAGGAGATCGAGGTCGGCGTCATCGGCGACGTGCCGGTCGCCCGGCTCGACGAGGCGCTGGCCGGGGTCGACCCGCGCATCCGTGTCCGGCAGGCCGAGGCGGCGGTCGCGAAGCGCGGCGAGGACCCGCTGCCGGGCCTGCCCGAGCTGGTGGGGCTGGCCCGGCGGGCGAACCGGGCCGGCGCTCCCGCCGCCGGCGGCCTCGCCGTCTACGCCGAGGTGCCGTTGACGTTCGGGCTGATGGGGGCGCTGGACGCGCTCGCCGCGGCCCGCGCCGAGGGGCTGCCGGTCGCGGCGAAGTTCCGCACCGGCGGGCTGGCCGCCGAGCTCTTCCCGACCCCAGCCGAGCTGGCCGCGGTGATCTGCGGCTGCCGGGACCGGGGCCTGCCGTTCAAGCTGACCGCCGGGCTGCACGAGGCGGTCCGGCACCTCGACCCGGAGACCGGCTTCACCCACCACGGCTTCGCCAACGTGCTGGCCGCGACGCTGGCCGCCGCCGAAGGCGCCGGGGTGGAGCGGGTCGCCGAGCTGCTCACCGCGACCGACCCGCGCCCGCTGGTGCAGCGCGTCGAGGGCGCGCTGGCCGCCCCGCGCCCGCTGTGGGTCGGCTTCGGCTCGTGCAGCATCCTGGAACCACTGACCGATCTGATCCGGCTGGGGCTGGTGAACGGGGGCTTCGACGCATGAGCGAGCGTCAGCGAGCGAATCATCATTGCAGGCCGGTGACGCCTCAGGGCGGCCCGGAGCGCAGCGGAGGGCCGGCATGAGCTGGGTGACGGGTGCCGACGGATCGTCGTACGGGGTGGCCAACCTGCCGTACGGGGTGTTCCGCCAGGGGGAGCGCGAGCCGCGCGTCGGCGTACGCATCGCCGACTTCGTGCTCGACCTGGCCGGCGCGGAGGCGGCCGGCCTGGTGCTGGCGGCCGGCACGCTGGGCCGGCCCACCCTCAACGACTTCATGGCCCTCGGGCGCCCGCAGTGGACGGCCGTCCGGCAGCGGGTGACCGAGCTGCTCACCGACGCCGCCCACCGGCCGGCGGTGGAGCCGCTGCTGGTGCCGCTGGACGAGGTGCGGATGGTGCTGCCGTTCGAGGTGGCCGACTACGTCGACTTCTACTCCTCCGAGCACCACGCGGGCAACGTGGGGCAGATCTTCCGCCCCGGTCAACCGCCCCTGCTGCCGAACTGGAAGCACCTGCCGATCGGCTACCACGGCCGGGCCGGCACGGTGGTCGTCTCCGGCACCCCGGTCGTGCGGCCCAGCGGGCAGCGGGCCACCGCGCAGGGCCCGGTCACCGGCCCGTCCGTACGCCTCGACATCGAGGCCGAGGTCGGCTTCGTGGTCGGCGTGCCCAGCCGGCTGGGCACGCGGGTCCCCGCCGACGACTTCGCCGACCACGTGTTCGGCGTGGTGCTGGTCAACGACTGGTCGGCCCGGGACATCCAGGCCTGGGAGTACCAGCCGCTCGGCCCGTTCCTGGGCAAGTCCTTCGCCACCTCGGTGTCCGCCTGGGTGACCCCGCTGGACGCGCTCGGCGACGCCTTCGTCCCCGCGCCCGACCAGGACCCGCCGGTCGCCGACTACCTGCGCGACGTGCCGCACCTCGGGCTGGACCTGCGCCTCTCGGTGGAGTGGAACGGTGAGCGCGTCAGCGAGCCGCCGTTCGCCACCATGTACTGGACGCCGGCGCAGCAGTTGGCGCACCTGACCGTCAACGGCGCCTCGCTGCGTACCGGCGACCTCTACGCCTCGGGCACCGTCTCCGGGCCTGAGCGGGGGCAGGTCGGCTCGTTCCTGGAGCTGACGTGGGGTGGGGCCGAGCCGGTGAAGTTCGCCGGGGGCGAGACCCGCACGTTCCTGGAGGACGGCGACACGGTGAGCATCACGGCCACCGCGCCCGGCCCGGACGGCACCACCATCGCCCTGGGCGAGGTGACCGGGACGATCGTCGCCGCGCGCTGACCTCCCCACCGACGGGCCGGGTGGAGCCGCGCGAACGGCCGGCGTCACCTCCGCCGGCCCGTCCCGCCCACCTCCGCGCACGACGGACCCCGGTCGCACAGATGGTGCGACCGGCGTCCGTCCTTGCGCCGTTGATCGTCGCGGATTCCGTCGCCATGCCGCGCCGGGCCGGGCCGGACGCTCCCTTTCCGGCCCCGGTCCCGGTCGCCGGCGGGCGTCCCGACGACAGGAACAAGGTGACGACGATGAACGATCTCCCGGGCGCGGTCTGGCGTACCAGCAGCCGCTCGAACGACCAGGGCCTCTGCGTGGAGGTGGCGGACAACCTGGTCGACGTCCTCGGTGTGGTGGGCGTACGCGACTCCAAGGACCAGGCCGGCCCCACGCTGGCGGTCAGCCCGCCGGGGTGGGCGGCCTTCGTGGGCGGGATACGGGCCGGTCAGTTCGGCCGCTGACCGGGCGCCGGCTCGGGCTCGGGGCCTCCGGTGGTGGAAATTCCGCTCCCGGGGGCCCCGTTCCGCGCTCACCCGGCGTACCGTCGACGCCACGGGAGGTGGCATGTCGACGGTGGCGGTCACGGAGTTCGTGGAGGCGCACGACGCCGACCTCTGGCGACTGCTGACCGACCTGACCACCCGCACCCGGCGCTTCACCGGCCCGGTGGAGGTGCTCACCCCCGGCGCGTTCGGCCCGGGCACCGCCTGGCGGGAGGCCCGTTCCCAGCCCGACGGCACGGCGCTGGTCGAGGAGTTCGTCGTCATCGAGGCCGAGCCGCCCCGGCGGTTGGTGCTCGGCTCGCGGGGCGCCGGGGTGGACTACCGGATCACCTGGACGCTGCGCCCGGTCGAGCGGCGTCGCCGCGGCTGCACCGCCGTCACCGTCGAGCAGGAGGCGGTGCCGACCGCCCCGTACGGCCGGGTGGTCGCGCTGCTGCTCGGCGGGCTGGCCGCCCGGGCGGTCGAGCGCGCCCTGCGGCAGGATCTCGCCGACCTGGCCGCGGCGGCGGCCACCGGCACCGCCGAGGCGGCCTGACAGGGCGCGCGGCGACCTGACAGGGCCCTGACCGGCCCCGCTGGGTAGGGTGCCGGGCGGAGGTGCGCATGGGGTTCCCGAAGGGCCGGCGACGGATCGTGGTGGCGGTCGCGGCGCTGCTCGCCACCGCCGCCGTCGCGGCGACGGTCCACCGGGTGCTCGCCCCCGCCGAGGTCAGCACGCCCGCCCGGGGCGCGTACCCGCCGGCCGCCGCCGCGGCCGTCGGCGTGGTCGGCCGGCTCCCGGTCGCCCCGCTGATCGTGGACGGCCGGCTGAGGGTCTACGCCGCCCACCGCCAGATCTACGCCGACCGACCGGTCGACGGCCGGCACCGGACCACCCCGTACTGGTCGTACCGGCGTTGGCCGGCGGAGCTGGACGGGGTGGTGGCGAGCGGGACGACGGTGGTCAGCCGTTGGTCGGACGGGCGGCTCGTGGCGTTGGACGCGCGTACCGGCCGGGTGGCCTGGGAGGCGGCGGGGCCGGCGCCGGTCGGGGAGCGGGCGGTTCGGCGCACCGGCGCGGCCACGGTCTGGGACCCCCAGGGTGTCTTCGTCGCCCGTGCCGCCGACGGCCGGCAGGTGGTGGTGGCGACGGGCGCGGGCGCCCGCGGCATCGACCTGGCCGACGGCCGTGAACTCTGGCGGGCCGACGCGGATCCCGGCTGCCGGGAGGCGGTCGGCACGACGGCGTCGGGGCAGCTGATCACCGTGGACGCCTGCGCGGGTCCGGCCGTGGTGGAGTTCCGCGACGCCGCGACCGGCGTGGTCGGCGTCCGGTGGCGGCCGCCCGGGGCCGGCGACGAGCTGGTGGCGACGCCGGTGGGCTGCGGGACCGGTCGGGTCGGGTGCGCCGCCCTGCGGACCGCCGCGCCGGGGGAGGACGCGGGCCGGGGGTGGCTGGTCGGCGACGGGGAGCCGGTCCCCGCCCCCGCCCTGGACCGGCCGGACGCCGAACTCGTCGACGGGACGGCGGTGGCGGTGGTCGACGGGGTGCCGGTCGCCCGTTCGGCCCGTACCGGCGCGGAGCTGTGGCGCCGTCCCGACCTGCCGGCGGCACGGCTGCTCGCCGTCCAGCCCGGCCGGGTGCACCTGCTGACCGAGACGAACGACCTGGTGACGCTGGACCCGGTGACGGGGGCGCAGCGGTCCTGGTTCGCGTTGAACGCGGGTTCGGACGGGATCGGCTGGGCACCCGGCGCGGCGTACGCGGCGGGCGGCTTCGTGGCCGTGGAGCGGCTCCGGGAGCCGGTCGATCCGACGGGGGACGACCAGCGCTACTACCTCACCTCGGAACCGGTGATCCTCGCCGCGACGTGAAGACGCCACCCGCCCGGCTGCTCGACAAAACGGACATAAGTTACCTATAGTCCCACCTGTGCGCCTCCTGGCCGCCCTGTTGGGCGCGATCCTGATCCTGGTCACCGCGTCGCCCGCCGACGCCGCGCCGTCCGGCCGGACGGTCCGGCTCGCCCGGACCGCCGGGGTGGACATCACGGTGCCCCCCGCCGTGAACCTCGGCGTCGGGTTCATCGGCGGCACCCTGACCGGCCAGTTGGGTGTCGTGGAGGTGCGCGACTCGCGCGGGCCGGTGAAGCTGGCCCTGGCCGGCGGCTGGACCAAGCGGACCGCCACCGGCACGGTCAGCTTCGGCGCGGTCCCCGCCGCGGCCAGCGCCGTCGACGGCTCCGACGAGGTGCTCACCGGGGGACTGGTCACCTCGGCTCTGGTGGTGGCGCTCTTCGCGGTCTACGCGTACCGCCGGCGGGCCCGGTTCCGGCCGCCGGTTCCGGCCGCCTGAGACGTCCGGGTCGGTCCGCGGGGGGATGGCGGACCGGCCCGGTCACCGCCGGGCGCCCGACCCGGCCGGCCGCGGGGCGCCCGTCGGCCGGCCGGATCGGGGCGACCCGGCTCAGGCCAGCGCCGCCTCGGCGACGGCGAGGAAGGCGTCGTTCTCGGCCGGGGTGCCGATGGTGACCCGGACCCCGTCGCCGGGGAACGGCCGGACGATCACGCCCCGGGCCTCGCACGCCTTGCCGAAGTCCACCGCCCGGTCGCCCAGCGGCAGCCAGACGAAGTTCGCCTGGCTGCCCGGCACGTCCGGGACGAGCTTGCGCAGCGCCTCGGTCACCCGGTCGCGCTCCGCCACGACGAGGCCGCACCGCCGCCGAACCTCGTCGGCCTGGCCGAGCGCGGCGAGCGCGCCCGCCTGCGCGGCCATGCTGGTGGAGAACGGCGTGACGACCTTGCGCACGGCCGCCGCCACCGCCGGCTGGGCGACCAGGAAGCCGATCCGCAGGCCGGCCAGGCCCCAGGCCTTGGAGAGCGTCCGCAGCACGACCACGTTCGGCCGGTCGAGGTAGGTGAGGCCGTCCGGCACCTCGGGGTCGGTGACGAACTCCCGGTACGCCTCGTCGATGACCACGAGCACGTCCTCGCCGACCGCGTCGAGGAACCGGTCCAGCTCGGCCCGGCGGACGGACGTCCCGGTCGGGTTGTTCGGGTTGCAGACCAGGATCATCCGGGTGCGGTCGGTCACCGCCTCCGCCATCGCGGCCAGGTCGTGCCCGTGCCCGGCGTCGTTGGGCACCCGTACGCTGGTCGCGCCGCTGGTCGCCGCGATGATCGGGTACGCCTCGAAGGAGCGCCACGAGTAGAGCAGCTCGTCCCCGGGCAGGCAGGTGGCCCGGACGAGGTGCTCGGCCAGCGCCACCGAACCGCAGCCGGTGGCGATCCGGTCGGCGTCCACGCCGTACCGCTCGGCCAGCGCCTCGCGCAGCGCGACCACGCCCATGTCCGGGTAGCGGTGCACCCCGGCGACGGCCTCGGCGACGGCCTCCACCACGCCGGGCAGCGGCCCGTACGGGACCTCGTTGCTGGCCAGCTTGATCGCCTCGGGGAGCCCCAGCTCGCGGGCCAGGTCGGCCGGGCTGCGGCCGGGCACGTAGTTGGGCAGCGCGTCCAGGTCGGCGCGGGTCAGCCGCAGCGCCGGCTGGTGGCGTCCGGTGTCGGTCATGGGGTGTCTCCCGAGGGGTCGGTTCGGTCGTCCGGGTTGGTCCGGCGGGTGCGGGGGAGCTGGACCACCACGGTCTGCGCCCGCTTGTCGTGCAGGGCCTGGCGCAGCGGGTGGTCGAAGAGCGGGGAGATCGCGTCGACGAGCTGGAGCAGCAGGCCGAGGCCGCAGCAGTACCACAGCAGGGTGGGCAGGCCGAGGGTGTTCCACCGGCGCAGCGCCCGGCCGAAGCCGAGCGGCTCGTCGGCGGCCACCGGGAGCACCTTGATGCCCACCACCCGCTTGCCGAAGGTCTGCCCGCCGGCGGCCGTCGTCGGCACCTCGTACGCGAGCCAGAGCGCGGTGGCGATCAGCAGGATGACGACCTGGAGGCCGCCGGCCTGCTCGCTGGGCTGCGGCAGCCCCTCGGTGGAGGTGTCGCCGGCCAGCGCCCGCCGGAACACCTCCCGCCAGTACGGGGTGACCTCCTCGACCAGCCGCCACACGAACCAACCGTTCACCACGGCGTTCAGGGCGAGCACGATGGCGAAGTCGATCATCCGGGCGATCAGCCGGGCGCCGAACCCGGCCAGCGGGAGCCCGTGCGGGCGGGGCTCCGGCGGCCGTCCCGGCCAGTTCCCCGGCGACCAGCCGGGCGGCGGCCCCTGCGGGTGACCGTGGCCCCGCGGCGGCTGCCAGGGATGAGGCTGCCCGGGGTACGGCTGCCCGGGGTACGGCTGCCCGGGGTGGGGTTGCCGGCCCGCGGGCGCGCCCGGCGCGGAGACCGGTGCCGCGGGCGGCGTCGGGGCGGGCGCGGGCGGCGGCTCCGGCGGCGGTGGTCCCTCGGGCGGGGTGGCATCGACGGGGATCGGCGCGCCGATCCAGCCCTCGCCGTCCCACCAGCGTCGGGTGTCCGGATCGGCCGGGTCGACGTACCAGCCCGGTTCGATGCTCACGGCCTGGCCTCGTTGCGCTCGCTCACGCAGACACCTTAACGACGACGGTGCCGGCGAACTTGTCGTGGAGGCACTGCTGCCAGGGCTTGTCCCACAGTTGCCAGAGTCCGTCGAGGTAGCTGAGGCCGGGGAGGAACACCGCGGCGACGTGCTGCACGGCGTACCGCTTGCCGGCCATCCGCCGGTCCAGCGTGGCGGCCGGGTCGAGCGGCACGACCCGCAGCTTCATCACCCGCTTGCCGAAGGTCTGCCCCGTGCGCTTCATGTACTCCACGTGGTAGAGCCAGTAGAGCCCGAGCATGAGCACGAACAGGCCCAGTTCGAGCAGGAGTATCGGCAGCATGAAGTCGGTCATGAAGGACCCGGGGTCCGGCTCGACGAAGGTGCCGTCCGGGTTGGTCCGGGTCAGCTCGGCCATCATGTTCCACCAGAGCAGCAGGAACGCCGGCAGGAAGAGGACCATCGCCACCAGCGTGCTCAGCCCGACGTCGATCAGCGCGGCGAGCAGCCGGTCGGCGAAGCTGGCGAGCGGCTGACCGCCGGGGCCGGTCGGCGCGGGGTGCGGGGTCCAGCCGGGTGGCGGGGCCCAGCCCGGCGGGACGTGCCCGGGTGGGGCGTACTGCGGCGGCACCGCGTACCCCTGGCTGGTCGGGCCGGAGGGCGGCGCGAAGCCGCCGGCGGCGGGCGTGGGCCCACCGGCCGGCGGCGTCGGGTACGACGGAGGCTGCGTCACGCTCGACAGTGTTACAGGTTGCCGCGCTTCTCCTGCTCGCGCTCGATGGCCTCGAAGAGCGCCTTGAAGTTGCCCTTGCCGAAGCCGAGCGAGCCGTGCCGCTCGATCAGCTCGAAGAAGACGGTCGGACGGTCCTGCACCGGCTTGGTGAAGATCTGCAGCAGGTAGCCGTCCTCGTCCCGGTCCACCAGGATCTTGCGGGCCTTCAGCTCCTCGATCGGCACCCGCACCTGGCCGATCCGGGCGCGCAGCTCCGGGTCGTCGTAGTACGAGTCCGGGGTGTCCAGGAACTCGACGCCGGCGGCGCGCATCGCGTCGACGCTGGCCAGGATGTCGTTGGTGGCCACGGCGATGTGCTGGGCGCCCGGGCCCTGGTAGAACTCCAGGTACTCGTCGATCTGCGACTTCTTGCGGGCGATCGCCGGCTCGTTGAGCGGGAACTTCACCTTGCGGGTGCCGCTGGCGACGACCTTGCTCATCAGCGCCGAGTAGTCGGTGGCGATGTCGTCGCCGACGAACTCGGCCATGTTCGAGAAGCCCATGACGCGCTTGTAGAACTCGACCCACTCGTCCATCCGGCCGAGCTCGACGTTGCCGACCACGTGGTCGACGGCCTGGAAGAAGCGCTTCGGCTGGACGCCAGCGTCGATCATCGGCTGCCGGTCCACGATCGGCTTGCGGGCCACGAAGCCGGGCAGGAACGGGCCGGTGTAGCGGGACCGGTCGACCAGCGTGTGCCGGGTGTCGCCGTACGCGGCGATGGCGGCCAGCCGGACGGTGCCGTGCTCGTCGCTGACGTCGTGCGGCTCGACGAGGCCGGTCGCGCCCTGCGCGGTGGCGTGCGCGTACGCGGCGTCGACGTCCGGGACCTCCAGCGCGATGTCGGAGACGCCGTCGCTGTGCTTCGCGACGTGCTCGGCGCCCTCGGCGTCCGGGCGGACCGCGCCGGTCAGCACGAACCGGGCCGAGCCGCTGGTCAGCACGTACTGGGCGTGGTCGCGGTAGCCCTGCTCCGGCCCCCGGTACGCCACGCACGTCATCCCGAACGCGGTGGAGTAGTAGTGCGCCGCCTGCTTGGCGTTGCCCACCAGGAAGTGCACGTGGTCGAGGCCCTTGACGGGGAACGGGTCGCGGCTGATGTCGTGGTCGACGGCGCCGACGAGCACGTCGATGTCGACGTCGTCGGTCCCGTGGGGTCGGTCGATCGCCTGGGTCATCGCGGTCTCCCTCAAGTACCGGTCGGCCTCGTGGCCGCCGCCGTGGTCGGTGCGGGTCGTTCTGCTGGTTCTGTGGCGAGGATCGCGGTGACCGGCGCACTGGGCAACTGTCGGCATGGAAGCTGGTCAGGTTGCGCATTCAGTAGGGTATTCAGCCATGAACGCTGGTCAGGCTGTACAGCTCGACGCCCTCGACGCGCGGTTGATCGAACTGCTCGCCGAGGAGCCGCGGATCGGGGTCCTGGAGTGCTCCCGGCGCCTCGGGGTCGCCCGGGGCACCGTGCAGGCCCGGCTCGACAAGCTGGTCGAGCGGGGGGTCGTCGGCGGGTTCGGTCCGGAGATCTCCCCGGCGGCGATCGGGTTCGGGGTGACCAGCTTCGTCACGCTGGAGATCAGCCAGCGGCACGGGCACGACCGGGTGGCCGCGCACCTGGCCGCGATCCCGGAGGTGCTGGAGGCGCACACCATCACCGGCTCCAGCGACCTGCTCTGCCGGATCGTGGCCCGCTCGAACACCGACCTCCAGCGCGTGATCGACCAGATCGTCTCGTACGAGGGCATCCGCCGCGCCTCGACGATCATCGCGCTGGCCGAACAGATCCCGTACCGCACCCTCCCCCTGGTTCGCTCCGCCGCCCGGGGGTGAGGAAGGCGCCCCACCTGTGCCCGGGAGCGATGGCAGCGGGTCCTTCCCTACCGCACCCGCGCGGAGAAAGGGCGGCGACACGGCGGTGCGGGACGGCGGGAGCGCGGCGGTCGTCGCTACGGTGTGCGTGTGGCGAAGGCGGGCGGCCTCGGATGGCGTGGCGGGCTGCTGCTCGCGCTGATCGTGGTCGTCGCGCTCGCCGCGACCGGAGTGTGGAACCCGTTCCCCGGCGTGTGGGACTGGGTCGACCGCAGCGAGCCGATCTCCGAGCCGGACGTGGTCTGGCAGCAGCGGGTCGGCGGCACCCCGCGCAGCGTGACCATCGCGGGCGACACCGTGGTGGTCGAGCAGCGCACCCGGGTGGAGGCGCGCAGCCTCGCCACCGGCGACCAGCTGTGGGAGCGCAAGGCCGACTGGTCCGCGGTGGCCGGCGGCGACCGGGACGCGGTCGTCGTCGTGGGCAAGCTCCTGGTCAAGGGGTACGAGGTGCTCGACCCGACCACCGGCGCCACGCGGCGGCGCGACGGCGACGCGGTGGCCGTCTGGACGTACCGCAACCTGCTGCTCGACGCCCGCTGCGTCGACGCCACCGACTGCACGATCAGCGCCTGGGAGCCGCGCGGCACCGCCCCGGTGTGGACGGCCTTCGTGCCCGGGGTGCGCAGCGGGCTGCTCGGCGACAACCCGGGGCTGCTCGGCACCCGCCGGCTCGACGCCGTCCGGATCGACGAGGAGGTGGCGGGGCCGGAGGCGGTGCCGCCGCTGCTCGGTTTCCCCATCGACGGCCGGGTGCACGTGCTCGACACCGCCACCGGGCGGGTGCTCCAGAACGTCGAGCCCGGCCGGGACGAGCGGCTGTCGGTGGTCGGCGGCCGGCTCCTGCGGATCACCGCCCGATCCCAGGACGGCACCTGCTACTTCGCCATCTCCGGCCGAGACCCGGCGACGGGCCGGGAGACCTGGCAGCGGGCCGGGGTCAACCTGCGCACCGCCGACAACGCCGGCTGCGTGCAGCGGGAGGACCCGCAGGGGGCGCGGAACGTGCTGATCGGCGTCGCCCCGGACGCCCGCGAGGCGGTCCTCGACGGGTACGACGGGCGGCTGCTGCTGGTGGCCGCCGCCGGGGAGCGGCTGCTCGCCGTCGACGACCGCCACGCCCTGGTCCGCCCCGCCGACAAGCGGGCGGTGGTCAGCCACGAGCTGGGCACCGGACGGGTCCGGTGGACCCGTCCCGCCAGTGCGAAGGCGGGCGCCGCGCTCACTCCGTACGCGGCCGTGCTCGCCGACGAGAAGCCGTCCCGGCTGGTGGCGCTCGACCCGCGTACCGGGCGGGAGTTGGCGAGCCTGCGGACCGCGGCGAACGCCCTCGCGGTCGGCCCGAACGGCATGGTCATCGGCGAGGGACGGGAGATCGGGTACGTCCGCTTCGGCGGCGCGGCCGGCGCCCCGGCGGGGCCCGGCGACGGCGGCGTACCCGGTCCCGGCGGCGTCCCGGGCAGCACGGCGGGGGTTCCCGGGCCGGCGGACAGCTGCGGCCCGAAGCGGGAACTCTGCCCCGGATGAGAGCGGCGTCCCAGGACCGACCCGGCGGGTGCAACTGATCGACCCTTCTGCCCTAGGCTTTCCGCTCATGAGCAGTGCCGCCGCGTTCTCGTACGCTCCCTTGCTGCCGACCGGTCCGGACCAGACGGAATACCGCCTGGTCACCGACGAGGGCGTCGACGTCGTCAACGGCCCGGGAGGCCGCCGGTTCCTCACCGTGGAGCCGACGGCGCTCACCGCCCTCACCGCGGAGGCGATGCACGACATCGCACACTTCCTGCGCCCCGCGCACCTGGCCCAGCTGCGGTCGATCATCGACGATCCGGCGGCCTCGCCGAACGACCGGTTCGTCGCGCTCGACCTGCTGCGCAACGCCAACATCGCGGCCGGCGGCGTCCTGCCCATGTGCCAGGACACCGGCACCGCGATCGTGATGGGCAAGCGCGGCCGGCACGTGCTCACCGACGGCAGCGACGCCGAGGCCGTCTCGCGCGGCGTCTACCAGGCCTACACCCGGCTCAACCTGCGCTACTCGCAGCTCGCCCCGCTCACCATGTGGGAGGAGCGCAACACCGGCAGCAACCTGCCGGCGCAGGTGGAGATCTACGCCGAGGACCCGGACGGCCACCCCGACGCGTACAAGTTCCTCTTCATGGCCAAGGGCGGCGGCTCGGCCAACAAGTCGTACCTCTACCAGGAGACCAAGGCGCTGCTGAACCCGACGCGGATGATGCAGTTCCTGGAGGAGAAGCTGCGGCTGATCGGCACCTCGGCCTGCCCGCCCTACCACCTGGCCATCGTCATCGGCGGCACGTCGGCCGAGTACGCGCTGAAGACCGCCAAGTACGCCAGCGCCAAGTACCTCGACGCGCTGCCCACCTCCGGCTCGATGACCGCGCACGGCTTCCGCGATCTGGAGCTGGAGGCCGAGGTGCTGGAGCTGACCCGCAACTTCGGCATCGGGGCGCAGTTCGGCGGGCGCTACTTCTGCCACGACGTGCGGGTGGTCCGGCTGCCCCGGCACGGTGCCTCCTGCCCGGTGGCGATCGCCGTCTCGTGCTCCGCGGACCGGCAGGCGGTCGCCAAGATCACCCCGTCGGGCGTGTGGCTGGAGCGTCTCGAAACCGACCCGGCGCGGTACCTGCCCGACGTCACCGAGGCGCAGCTCGACGCCTCCGAGGTGGTCCGGGTCGACCTGAACCGGCCGATGGACGAGATCCGCGCCGAGCTGTCGAAGTACCCGGTGAAGACCCGGCTGTCCCTGACCGGTCCGCTGGTCGTGGCCCGCGACATTGCGCACGCCAAGATCGCCGAGCGGTTGGACGCCGGCGAGCCCATGCCGCAGTACCTGCGCGACCACGCGGTCTACTACGCCGGCCCGGCCAAGACCCCGGAGGGCTACGCGTCCGGTTCGTTCGGCCCGACCACGGCCGGCCGGATGGACGCGTACGTGGAGAAGTTCCAGGCCGCCGGCGGCTCCCAGGTGATGCTCGCCAAGGGCAACCGGTCGGCCCAGGTCACCCGCTCCTGCCAGCAGCACGGCGGCTTCTACCTCGGCTCGATCGGCGGCCCCGCCGCCCGGCTCGCCCAGGACTGCATCAAGCACGTGGAGGTCCTGGAGTACCCGGAGCTGGGCATGGAGGCGGTCTGGAAGATCGAGGTGGAGGACTTCCCGGCCTTCATCGTGGTCGACGACAAGGGCAACGACTTCTTCGCCGAGGTCACCAAGCCGGTGCTGACGGTCGGCCGCCGCTGACTTCGCGTACGCGACGAGGGGCGCCGGGCAGCAGCCCGGCGCCCCTCGTCGTCTTCGTACGTCAGCTCGCCCGGTTGGCGTAGAACGCGCCGCTGAAGGTCTCCGACGCGATCCCGTCGGCGGTTCGGGTGTACACGGTGATCCGGTGCAGCCCGGCGGTCGTCGGGGTGTAGCCCACCGACGCCGAGCCGTCGGCGCCCGCCGCGACCGTCTGGGCGGGGAGCCCGTCGAAGGAGTAGACGAACTCCGTCACCCCGGGCATGCCGGCCTGGAAGACGAACGTCCCCGGCGTGCCGGCGACCGCCCCCTGGAACTTGTTGATCGGGTACTCGACGGAGCTGACCGTGGGCTTGGTCGCCAGGTAGAAGCGGTAGGTGCCCTCGCCCGACGGCAGGCCGCCGGCCGTCCGGCTGCGGACGTACACGTCGTTGTAGCCCGGCTTCGTCGGCGTGATCGTGACCGTGGCCGTGCCGTCGGCCGCCGCGGCGACGGTCTGCTCCGGCCCGTCGTTGAGCCGGTAGGTGTACTGGACGACGTCCTCCATGCGGGGCGCGAAGGTCAGGGCGCGCGGCTGGCCGTACGCGGCCGTCGGGTTGCCGTCGGTGATCGTCGGGCTGGTGGTGCGCACCCGGAACACGTAGCTCGTGGCCGGGGAGCGGTTGCCCGCGCGGTCCACCGCCTCGACGGTCAGGATCGTCGGCCCGTCGCGGTCCGGGGTGATCGTGACGGTCGCCGAGCCGCCCGGCGCGTCCACGGGCACCTCGGTCGCCGGCTGCCCGGACAGGCCGTACCGGAATTTCACCGTGTCGGCGTCCCCGCCGGCCGAGAAGGTGAACTGACCCGGGATGCCCGGACCGCCGTACCAGCCGAGATCGTTGGGATAGTCGGTGGAGCTGACCGTCGGGGCTGCGGGCTGCTGCGTGTCGACGGTGAACCGGCACTCCGGTGACCAGGCGGAGGTGCCGCCGGCCCCGTCCGTGCCGCGGACGGCGAAGGCGTACGTCCCGTCGACCAGCTGACCGGCCGTGACGTCGTACCGGAAGACCGACCCGGCGGCCTTGGCCCCGGTTGTCCGCTCGGTCCGCCTAGTCGGGTCGCTCACCGGCCACCAGGCGAAGGTGGCGGTCACCGGCTCGGTGTTCGACGGCACCGCGTCCGGGTCGGTGACCTTCGCGCTCAGGTACGGCGTGGTCGTGCCGATGTGCAGCGCGTCGGCGCAGGGGAGCCCGTTGACGCCCAGGTCGGTCGGCACGTCCGGCGGCGTGTTCGCCTCGATGGAGATGCCGAGTTCCCTGATCCAGCGGCCGTAGGGCAGCTTTTCCTCGTGGTCTCCGGCGATCCGTGCCATGAAGGTGACCGAGGTCTGCCCGGCCTCGACCGCCTGCCGTACGGCGTCGGTGAGCAGCACCTCCAGCTGTCCCTGGCAGGGAGCGGTCGGCGCGATGTCAGCGATCTTCTCTCGAACCGCGGGTGACGTCTGCCAGGTCGGTGCGCTGGTCGGTACGTCGGTCCGCCACAGCTCAATTGCGCGTGGCTTCGAGCAGTCGTTGACCGCCGTCTCCTCGGTGACACCGAGGGCGCGGATGATGCGCTTGCCCTGGAACGGAGAGAGGTCGTAGGTGAAGTAGGCCCGCGAGGTGTGCTTGTCGTCGTCGGACTCCCAGGTGCCGACCGGCACGGTGCCGTCGGTCTCCGGGACGGCGGTCGACGGCTGACGGGCGTCGGTCCAACTGCCGCTGGCCGGCAGGATGAACTGGTACCCCCCGGCGGTTGCCGGCGCGGCGGTCACGAGCAGGGCGCTGGTGGTGGTGAGCAGGGCGGCGAGGCCGGTGGCCAGGAGTCGGCGCGGAACGCGCCGGCGGCGTGTGACGGGCACGCCGGTGGAGCCCCCGTTGATGTGCAAGAGGAACCCTCCATGAGAGATGAGAAGTTCCATGAGTTTAAGTTCGTGAGTCGGTGTCCCGCGCCCGACTTTCGGCGGAGACGGCCGGCCCGGCCGACCGACGAACCTCCGGGCTGGCACTGTGCCGCGCGGCCGCGTCGTCGGCGGCGCGGGGGCCTGCCACTACTCGCCGAGCTGGACCGGGCGATCATCTGCACGCCGGCGCGCGGCGCGGCAGGATGGTAGGCGTGACGACTCCAGAGGCGACGGGCTACCGGATCGAACGCGACTCGATGGGCGAGGTGGAGGTGCCCGCCGAGGCGCTGTGGCGGGCCCAGACGCAGCGCGCGGTGCAGAACTTCCCGATCTCGGGCCGGGGGATCGAGCCGGCCCAGATCCGGGCACTGGCCCGGATCAAGGGGGCGGCGGCCGAGGTCAACGGCGAGCTGGGCGTGATCGACGCGAACGTGGCCACGGCGATCGCCGCCGCGGCGGCACACGTGGCCGACGGCGGCTACGACGACCAGTTCCCGATCGACGTGTTCCAGACCGGATCCGGCACGTCGTCCAACATGAACACCAACGAGGTGATCGCCACGCTGGCCAGCCGTGAGCTGGGCCGGGACGTGCACCCGAACGACGACGTGAACGCCTCGCAGTCGAGCAACGACGTGTTCCCGTCGTCGATCCACCTGGCCGCCACCGAGGCCGTCGCGCGGGATCTCCTGCCCGCGCTGGCCCATCTGGCGGAGGCGCTGGAGGGCAAGGCGGCGGAGTTCGAGACCGTGGTCAAGGCCGGGCGTACCCACCTGATGGACGCCACCCCGGTGACCCTCGGGCAGGAGTTCGGCGGGTACGCCGCCCAGGTCCGCTACGGCATCGAACGGCTGGAGGGCGCGCTGCCCCGGCTGGCCGAGCTGCCGCTCGGCGGCACCGCGGTGGGCACCGGCATCAACACCCCGCTCGGCTTCGCGGCGAAGGTCATCGAGAAGCTGCGCGGATCGACCGGGCTGCCGCTGACCGAGGCGCGCAACCACTTCGAGGCGCAGGGCGCCCGGGACGCCCTGGTGGAGACCTCCGGGCAGTTGCGCACGATCGCCGTCGGCCTCTACAAGATCGCCAACGACATCCGCTGGATGGGCTCGGGACCCCGGGCCGGCCTGCGCGAGCTGCGCATCCCCGACCTCCAGCCCGGCTCGTCGATCATGCCGGGCAAGGTCAACCCGGTGGTCGCCGAGGCGATGCGGCAGGTCTGCGCCCAGGTGATCGGCAACGACGCCGCCGTCGGCTTCGCCGGCTCGCAGGGCGACTTCGAGCTGAACGTCATGCTCCCGGTCATGGGTCGCAACCTGCTGGAGTCGGTCCGGCTGCTCGCCGCGTCGAGCCGCCTCTTCGCCGACCGACTGGTGGTCGGCCTGGTCGCGGACGCCGAGGTCTGTCTGGCGTACGCGGCGGGCTCGCCCTCGATCGTCACTCCGCTCAACCGCCACCTCGGGTACGACGAGGCCGCCTCGATCGCCAAGGAGGCGCTGGCCAAGCAGGTCTCGATCCGGGAGGTGGTCATCTCCCGGGGGCACGTCGACTCGGGCAAGCTGAGCGAGACCCAGCTCGACGAGGCCCTCGACCTGCTCCGGATGACCCACCCCTGAGCCCCGCCGTCACCGGTCGGTTCCGCCCGGTCGGTCCCGGGGACCGCGTCGGTAGGCGTCAGGGCCGGGGGCGGCCCTTGCGGGCCCGGTAGGCGGCGACGGCGGCGCGGTTGCCGCAGCCCGCGTCGCAGAACCGGCGGGAACGGTTCTTTGACAGGTCGACCAGCACGTTCGCGCAGTCGGGGTGGTCGCAGATCCGCAGCCGGCCCAGCTCGCCGTAGCGCACCAGGTCCGCCATCGCCATCGCCGCCTCGACGGCGATCCGGGTCGCCAGCGGCGCGTCGCGCGGCACGGCGTGGAAGTGGTACGGCTCGTCGTCGTGCGTGATGAGCTGCGGCAACGCGCGGTTCTCGCGGAGCAGCCCGTTGAGGATGGTGACGACCTCGTCGGTGTCGGCGTACCAGAGGCGGCGCAGCCGGGGGCGCAGGTCGCGTACCGACCGCAGTTCGGCCTCGGTGTGCTCGTGCCGCCCCGTGTAGCCGTGCGCGGCGTAGAAGGCATCCAGGGCGGCGATGTCGGGCAGCCCCTCGCCGTCCGGGCGGTCGGTGTTGACGAGTGCGGCGGCGGCGGTCAGGGAGCAGTCCGTGTCATGGGCGAAAGGCAACTTGACTCCTGTCGGGGTGCCGGCCTAGCGTCATGAGCATAGCGGCAGTTGACTCATGACAACTAGGAGCGGACCGATGCGCCAACCACCCGCCGCCGGGCTCGGTCTCGGCCTCGCCCTGCTCTCCGCCATCACGTTCGCCACGTCGGGCACGTTCGCCCGCTCCCTGATCGACGCGGGGTGGTCCGCCGAGGCCGCCGTGGCGGCCCGGGTCGGCATCGCCGCGCTGGTGGTGGCGATTCCCGCGGCGCTGTCCCTGCGCGGGAAGTGGGACGTGCTGCGGCGCAACCTCGCCGCGATCGGCGTGTTCGGGCTGCTCGGGGTCGCCACCGCGCAGGTCTGCTTCTTCAACGCGGTCCGCTACCTGCCGGTCGGCGTCGCGCTGCTGCTGGAGTACCTCGGCATCATCCTGGTCGTGGGCTGGATGTGGCTGGTCCACGGGCACCGCCCCCGCCGGCTGACCGTGGCCGGCTCGGTGGCGGCGATCGCCGGCCTGTTCTTCGTCCTCGACCTGACCGGCACCACCGGGCTCGACCCGGTGGGTGTGCTGTGGGGGCTGGCGGCGGCCGTCGGCCTCGCCGGCTACTTCGTGCTCGCGGGCCGGGTCGACGCGGGCCTGCCCTCGGTGGCGATGGCCAGCGGCGGCATGGCCGTCGGCGCGGCCGTCCTGTTGCTGCTCGGGGCGGTGGGAGCGCTGCCGCTGCGGGCCACCTTCGGCGAGGTCACCTTCGCGGGGCAGCGCACCAGCTGGCTGCTCCCGATCGTCGGCCTGTCGCTGGTCGCCGCCGTGGTCGCGTACCTCGCCGGGATCGCCGGGACCCGCATCCTCGGGGCCCGCCTGTCGTCGTTCGTCGGGCTGACCGAGGTGATGTTCGCCGTCCTCATCGCCTGGCTGGTGCTGGGCGAGCTGCCGACCGTCGTCCAGCTCTTCGGCGGCACCCTGATCGTCGCCGGCGTCGCGCTGGTGCGTGTCGACGAGCTGCGCGCGCCCCGGCCCGAGGAGCGCCCGGAGCCGCGCCCCACGGAGCCCTCCCTCTCCTGATGCGGGCTCGCGGGCGAGTCCGCTTCGAACTGTACGCGCACGAGAACGGCCTGCCGGAGAAGCCGGACGCCGACGTGCCCACGGTGGCGGACTGCCCGTCCGGTTGGCCGGTCCCCGGGGATGACACGTCCGGTCAGGGCCGCCAGCCCCGGGCGGCGAGCGCGGCGCGAACCTCGCGCAGGACGCCCGGGAAGTCGTGGCGCAGCCGCCGACCCGTCAGGTGCACCACGAGCCAGCCCGCGCCGACGAGCCGGGCGAGCCGGTCCAGGTGCCCACGATCGGCCCCGGCCTGCCGCGACTCGTCGAACGCGACGGCGACGCGGAGTGCCGGCCACGCCAGGTCGAGGTGCCAGCCGAGCCCGGACGCGAGCCGGACCGGGTGCCGGGCGACGGGGCGCGGCAGCCCGGCGAGCACCAGCCGCACCCGCAGCTCCGACTCGGCCGGCGACCGGGCGCCCGGATCCGCCAGGCCGAACACCCAGCGCGCCCGCCGACCGCCGGGCCGGGCGGCGTGGCGGCGGGCGAGGTCGGCGAGCGCGGCGCGGCTGGTGAGCCCCTCAGCGAGCAGCGCGTCGACGATGCCGACCGCGCGGAACGGCTCCAACCAGACCGCCGTCTCCCACGCCGCCGCGGTGGGATCCGTCCTCGGGGGTGGGCCGGCGGTCCTGAGGGCCGCCTCCGGTGCGGGCGGCGGCGACGCGGCCGGGCCCACGGAGTGCACGCGCAGGCCGCGCTGCGGGCCGAGCCGCGTCGTCCTCGGGACGAGCACGTGCACGTCGTCGGTGAAGGCCGCGGCGTGCCCGACGCCGTGCAGGCAGGCCGCCGAGGGACCGGCGACGACCGCGTCCGGCGGGAGCCGCAGCATGGCGGCCCGGCAGGCCAGGGCGTGGTCCCGGGGCAGGCGGGCGTCGGCGTAGACGTCGTGCCGCAGGCGCAGCCAGGCCGAACTGCGCAACTGGTGCTCGGTGAGCAGCGCCTGGCGGACCGCGTCCGAGCCGCGGAAGACCTGCCAGGCCAGGGCCCTGGGGCGATGGGGTGCGGGTGGCATACGCACCAGCCTGCGCGCCGCCCGCCCCGCTCCGGCACCCCTGTGGACGACCGCCGCCGCGCCCCGAGGCGTCCCCTGTGGACAACCGTCCGCGTGGCCGGCGGATGTGGTAAGGGACGGTCAGGACAGGGCGGTGGCGATGGCGGTGGCGGCGGCGAGGACCTGGGCGCCGACCGCCTCGGTATCCAGCGGTGCCAGCGCCACCACCCCGACGCTCGCCTCCAGCCCCGGCACGCCGAGCACCGGAGCGGCCACCCCGTACGCCCCGGACTGGAGCTCCCCGGCGGTGCTCACCGGGCCGGCGGCGCCCGTTCGGCCGGCGAGGATGGCCCGCCCGGCCGCCCCGCGCTCCAGCGGGTGCCGCGCCCCCGTCCGGTACGCGACATGGAACGCCGTCCAGGTCGGCTCCACCACGGCGAGCGCGACCCCCTCCCCGCCCTCGACCACGGTCAGGTGGGCGGTCGCGCCGGCCTGCTCCGCGAGGCGGCGCAGCGCGGGCAGCGCCCCCTCGGCCAGCAGCGGCTGGGCCCGCCGGGCCAGGTGCAGCACCCCGACGCCGAGGCGCAGCCGGCCCTCGCCGTCGCGGCGCAGCATCCCGTGCGCGGTCAGCGCGCCCACCAGCCGGTAGACCGCCGCCCGGCCGATGCCCAGCCGGTTCGCCGCCTCGGTGACGGTCAGCCCGCCCGGCGCGTCGGCGACCAGGTGCAGCAGCCGCAGCCCCCGGTCCAGCGTCTGCGCCGTCTCCCCGCCCCGCGCCGTCGTCTCCACGCCCAGCAGCGTACGACCCGGCTCCGGACAACCCGGGAAAGCGTGGACGGCTACCCTTGTACGGTGACGCTACGCCTGTATGACACCGCCACCCGATCGGTGCGGGACTTCGTCCCGCGGGAAGCCGGCAAGGTGGGGGTCTACCTGTGTGGTCTCACCCTCCAAGCCCCGCCGCACATCGGCCACCTTCGCTCCGGTGTCAACTACGACGTGCTGCGCCGCTGGCTGCTCGCCGCCGGCTACGAGGTCACCTTCATCCGCAACCTGACCGACATCGACGACAAGATCCTGGTCAAGGCGGTGGAGCGGGGGCGGCCGTTCTGGTCGATCGCGTACGCCAACGAGCTGATCCTCACCGAGTCCTACCGGGCGCTCAACGTGCTGCCCCCGACCTACGAGCCGCGGGCCACCGGGCACATCCCGGAGATGCACGAGCTGATCGCCAAGCTGATCGCCGACGGGCACGCCTACCCGGCCACCGACGGCTCCGGCGACGTCTACTTCGACGTCTGCTCCTGGCCGGCGTACGGGTCGCTGTCCAACCAGTCACCCGCCGACATGCAGTCGGCAGGGGACGCCCCCGAACGGGGCAAGCGGGACCCGCGCGACTTCGCACTCTGGAAGGGCGCCAAGCCCGACGAGCCGGCGGACGCCTACTGGCCGTCGCCGTGGGGGCGGGGCCGGCCGGGCTGGCACATCGAGTGCTCGGCGATGTGCTGGCGCTACCTCGGCGCCGAGTTCGACATCCACGGCGGCGGGCTGGACCTCACCTTCCCGCACCACGAGAACGAGATCGCCCAGTCGCAGGCGGCCGGGCTGCCGTTCGCCCGCTACTGGGTGCACCACGGGCTGCTCAGCATCGCCGGCGCCAAGATGGGCAAGTCGCTCGGCAACGCCCTCGACCTGGCGTACGTCGACTCGCTCGGGGTGCGCCCGGTGGAGCTGCGCTACTACTACGCCGCCGCGCACTACCGCTCCCGCATCGACTACTCGGAGGACGCGCTGCGCGAGGCGGCCGTCGCGTACCGCCGGATCGAGGGCTTCGTGCAGCGGGCCGCCGAGCGCGTCGGCGCCGGCCAGCTCGGCGAGCTGCCGGGTGCCTTCGCGGCGGCGATGGACGACGACCTGAACACCTCCGCCGCGCTCGCCGTCCTGCACGAGGTGGTCCGCGACGGCAACACCGCGCTGACCGGCGGCGACGATGTGACCGTCCGCACGGCGCTGGCCTCCGCCCGCGCCATGCTGGATATCCTCGGGGTCGACCCCCTCGACCCGGCGTGGACCGGTGGCGGCCGCGCGGACGACCTGCGCGGCGTGGTGGACTCCCTGATCGCGCTGGCCCTGGAGCAGCGCGCGCAGGCCCGCGGTCGCAAGGACTGGGCCGCCGCCGACGCGGTACGCGACCAGCTCAAGCAGGCCGGCGTGGTGGTCGAGGACACCCCCCAGGGCCCCCGTTGGACTATTGGAGAGCAGGACTGATGGCCGGCAACTCGCAGCGCCGTGGCCGGCGACTGACGCCGAAGGCGGGAGCCCCGAAGGGCTCCGGCGGCAAGAACAAGGACGCCCTCGCCGGGCGGGGCAGGACCCTGCCCGCCGACGAGCGGCCCTGGCACAAGGCCTACTCGGGCACCGAGAAGCTGCCCCAGCGCACCGCCTGGAAGCAGGACAAGGAGCGCCGGGTGGCGGCCGAGGAGGGGCGCGCCCCCAAGGTCGGCCAGCCCGGCACCAAGGACACCACCTGGGGCAAGGGCGGCGGTCGTGGCACGCCGGGCGGCGGCGGTCGTGGCACCGCCGGCCGGGGTGCCCGCCCCGCCGGCCGTGGAGGCCCCCGGGTGGCCCCGGGCCGCAAGTCCAACCCGGCCAAGGACGCCCCGGAGCTGCTGGTCGGGCGGAACCCGGTGCTGGAGTCGCTGCGTGCCCAGGTGCCGGCGACCGCGCTCTACACCGCGCAGGGCATCGACATGGACGACCGGGTCAACGAGATCGTCCGGACGGCCGCCGACCGGGGCATCGCCATCCTGGAGATCAGCCGCGCCGAGCTGGACCGGATGACCGGCGGGGTGCTGCACCAGGGCATCGGGCTCCAGGTGCCGTCGTTCGCGTACGAGCCCTTCGAGGACCTCGTCGCGGCGGCGCTGGAGCAGACCGCCCCGCTGCTGGTGGCGCTGGACGGCGTGACCGACCCGCGCAACCTCGGCGCGGTGATCCGGTCCGCCGCCGCCTTCGGCGCGCAGGGTGTCTTCGTACCGGAGCGGCGGGCGGCCGGGATCACCGCGACCGCCTGGCGGACCAGCGCCGGCGCGGCCGCGCGGGTGCCCGTCGCCCAGGTCACCAACCTGACCCGGTCGCTGAAGGCCTGCCAGGACGCCGGCTTCGTGGTGGTCGGCCTGGACGCCGACGGCGAGACCGACCTCTACGACCTGGAGGCCGCGGTCGGCCCACTGGTGGTCGTGGTCGGCTCCGAGGGCCGGGGGCTGTCCCGGCTGGTCGGCGAGACCTGTGACCTCACGGTGAGCATCCCGATGGTGTCCGACGTCGAGTCGCTCAACGCCAGCGTCGCCGCCGCGGTCACCCTCGCCGAGGTGGCCCGCCGCCGGGCCGCCGAGGGCTGAGCCCGCAGACACGGAACGGGCGGCCCGCCGATGGCGGGCCGCCCGTTTTCGCTTACGTCAGCTCAGCGCCGTACGTCAGATGCGGTTGCCGGTGGCCGCGTTGAACACGTGGCTGCGGCCCTCGCGCGGCTTGACGAACACGGTGTCGCCCATGTTCGGCATGGTGCGCCGGTCGGTACGGACCACGAAGCGCTCGTTGTTGCCCTCCAGCGCGGCGTGGCCGTAGACGTTGGCGTCCGAGCCGAGGTCCTCGACCAGCTCGACGACGACCGGCATGCCGCCCTCGGTCGGGCTGACCAGGTCGCAGTCCTCCGGCCGGAAGCCGACGGTCACCTTGCTCTCGCCGCCGTCGGCGCGGGCCGCCTCGACCTGCTCACGGGTGAGCGGGATGGTCAGGTCGGCGAACGAGGCGCCCCGCTCGCTCAGCGGCACGGTCTTGATGTTCATGGCGGGGGAGCCCATGAAGCCAGCGACGAAGACGTTGGCCGGGGTGTCGTAGAGCGCCCGCGGGGTGTCCACCTGCTGGAGGACGCCGTCGAGCATGACCGCCACCCGGTGGCCCATGGTCATGGCCTCGACCTGGTCGTGGGTGACGTAGACGGTGGTGACACCCAGCTTGGCCTGCAGCGACGCGATCTGGGTACGGGTCTGCACACGCAGCTTCGCGTCGAGGTTCGACAGCGGCTCGTCCATGAGGAAGACCTGCGGCTCGCGGACGATCGCCCGGCCCATGGCCACCCGCTGGCGCTGACCGCCGGAGAGGGCCTTCGGCTTGCGGCCCAGGAACTCCTCGAGCTGGAGCAGCGCCGCCGCCTCCTTGACCCGCCGGTCGATCTCGGCCTTGGAGGTCTTGCGCAGCTTCAGCGCGAACGCCATGTTCTCGTACACCGTCATGTGCGGGTAGAGGGCGTAGTTCTGGAAGACCATCGCGATGTCGCGGGCCTTCGGCGGCAGGTGGGTGACGTCCCGGTCGTCGATGTGGATCGAACCCTGGTCGACGTCCTCCAGGCCGGCGAGCATGCGCAGGCTGGTGGACTTGCCGCAACCGGAGGGGCCGACCAGGACGAGGAACTCGCCGTCGCCGATCTCCAGGTCGAGCTGGTTGACGGCGGGACGCTCGGTGCCCGGGTAGATCCGGGACGCCTTGGCGTAGGTGACCGTAGCCATGGTCAGGTGCTTCCTTTCACCGGCAGGAACGTGCCGGACGATCCGAGTGGAAGGAGCGGCCGGCGCGTGTGTGCACCGGCCCACGGGCGACGCGCCGATGATCGAGGTGTCATCCGTGTCACTGCACGGTAAACGGCTTTCCCCGACCTGCCAAGGCGCGGAGCATCGGATGGGACGGATGGCATACACATTCCGGGCACTCGGGCACGGGCGGACATCAATCGCCCCCGCTCTTTCGAGTGTCGGGCCGACGCGTGGACGTTTCCGGTGCTCGCAGGGCCTGCCGAGCGGGAAATCCGGACGTCAGTCGCTATGCTGACGTCGACACCACGCGCCCCTGTAGCTCAGCTGGCCAGAGCACTCGCCTTGTAAGCGAGATGTCGCCGGTTCGATCCCGGCCGGGGGCTCCAATACACCACCACCTGCGCAAACGTCGGTAAGCCTCCACGAGAGGAGTACC
>NZ_JBEYTP010000051.1:0-41971 GCF_040643125.1 Micromonospora sp. NPDC047465 | reverse complement strand
GTGGTCGTGGTCCTCGCCCCGGCGTTCGCCCGGGCCGCGGCCGCCGGCGTCCCCTTGGGCGGCGCCCCCTCACCTTAACGTGGCCGCCGGCCGCCCCCACCGGGGGCGCCCGGCCAGCCCCCTGCGCCGGTCGGCCCCCGCGAAGCGGCTTCGGCCGGCCACCCCCTGTCCGAGTCGGCCGCCGCGAGAACGCCGTGGCCGGCCGGGCCCTGCCCAGATTCCGCGCGACACACCCCGAATGAGGAAGAATGAGTACTTCGGAGAACGCCCGCCCCGCCGTCCTCGACGCCGCCGCCCTGCGCGAGCTGATCGACTCCGGCCGCGCGCCCCGCCTGCTGGACGTACGCACCCCGGCGGAGTTCGAGACCGCACACATCCCCGGCGCCTACAACGTCCCGCTCGACCTGCTCAAGGAGCACCGCGAGGAACTGCGCCACCACCTCGACGAGGACGTGGTGCTGATCTGCCGCTCCGGCGTCCGCGCCACCCAGGCCGAGCAGGCCCTCTCCGGGGCCGGGCTGCCCCGCCTCAAGGTCCTCAGCGGCGGCATGACGGCCTGGCAGGCCGCCCACGCGCCGATCACGCAGGGCGCCCCGCGCTGGGACCTGGAGCGACAGGTGCGGCTCGTCGCCGGGTCGATCGTCCTGGTCAGCATCCTGGGCTCGGTGTTCGTGCCCGGCCTGAAGTGGGTGGCCGGCTTCATCGGCGCCGGGCTCACCGTCGCCGCCGTCACCAACACCTGCGCCATGGGCATGCTGCTCGGCAAGCTGCCCTACAACCGGGGCGCCAGCTGCGACCTGGACACCGTCGTCGGCCAGCTGCGTGAGGGGTCGACAACCAGGCGGCGGTCGTGACCGGCGGCCTCGCGCTGACCGTCGGGCTGGCCGTCCTCATCGGGGTCAGCCTCGGCCTGCTCGGCGGCGGCGGCTCCATCCTCGCCGTACCGCTGCTGGTCTACATCGCCGACCTGCCGCCGAAGGAGGCGATCGCCACCTCGCTGCTGGTCGTCGGGGTGACCAGCGCCGTGGGCGTGCTGCCCCACGCCCGCGCGGGCCGCGTCCGGTGGCGGACCGGCCTGGTCTTCGGGGCCGCGGGCATGGCCGGCGCGTACGCCGGAGGCCGCCTCGCCGCGTTCGTCCCGGCCGCGGTCCTGCTCGCCGGCTTCGCCCTGATGATGCTCGCCACCGCGACGGCCATGATCCGCGGCCAGCGCGACCGCGGCGGCGGCCGGCCCGTGCCGCACGAGCTGCCGGTGCTGCGGGTGGTGCTCGACGGCGCCGTGGTCGGCCTGGTCACCGGCCTGGTCGGCGCCGGCGGCGGCTTCCTGGTCGTCCCCGCCCTCGCCCTGCTCGGCGGCCTGCCGATGCCGGCCGCGGTCGGCACCTCGCTCGTGGTCATCGCGATGAAGTCCCTCGCCGGCCTGGCCGGCTACCTGTCCACCGTCGACGTCGACTGGGGCCTGGCCGCCGCGGTCACCGCCGCCGCCGTGGTCGGCAGCCTCGCCGGCGGCCGGCTCGCCGGGCACGTCCCCGAGGACGTGCTGCGCAAGGCGTTCGGGTGGTTCGTGGCGGCGATGGGCCTCTTCGTCCTCGGCCAGCAGCTCCCCGGGCAGGTGCGGACCAGTCCGCTGCTCTGGGTCGTGGCGGGAGCGGTGGCCGCCGCCGCGGTCGGCGCGCTGCTGCGCGACCGCCGGCGCCGCGCCCGACCCGACCGGACGGCGGGTGCCGGTGTGCCGCGCCGTCGCCGGCGACGCGACCGGCACGACCGGCACGACCGGGCAGACCGGCGCGACCGGCACGACCGGCGCGGCCGGGCAGACCGACCCGGCCGGGCGGCGGTGCGGCCGTGACGCCAGCTCCAGCGGCGGGCGGAGTCGCGGGGCGACCCAGCGGGCCGGCGCCACTCAGGGACGCAGGATCAGCCGGATGGGGTTGCCCTCCTTGGTGTGCACCCGCCGCACCGCCTCCTCCGCCTCGGCCAGCGGCAGCACGTCACTGATCGACGCGCTCAGGTCGAGCCGCTTCTGCCGGGCCAGGGACACCAGTTGCTCGACGTGCTCGGACTCCGAGCCGTAGTGGCCGAGCAGCGCCTGTTGGAAGTAGTTGAACGGGCTGTCCGACGCGATCGTGACCGGCTTGTTGGCGATCCCGGCGAGCACCAGCCGGCCCCGGCGGGCGAGCACGGTCAGCGCCTGCTCACGGACCGGGGTCACCCCGGCGAAGTCGAACGCGACGTCGAGACCCCGCCCGCCGGTCAACTCCAGCACGGCGTCGCGGAGCCCGGGGTCGGCCGGGTCGAGCGCCGCGTCGGCACCCAGCGCCGTCGCCCGGTCCCGCGCCGCCGCCAGCGGCTCCACCGCGATCACCGGGGCCGCACCCACCAGACGCAGCAGTTGGACGGCGTGCGCGCCCAGACCGCCCACGCCCCACACCGCGACCGCCTCCCCGGGTCGGGTGCGCCCGGTGTCCATCACCGCCGCCCAGGGGGTGGAGACCGCGTCCGGGATGATGCAGGCCTGCTCGAACGGCAGGTCGTCCGGGATCGGCACCACCGTGTCCTCGCGGGCCACGGCGTACTCGGCCCAACCGCCGTCGTAGTCCACGCCCCGGGTGAACACCGTGCCGCGCCGGTCCCGCTCCCCCGCCTGGAGCAGCACCCGCTGGCCCGGCTCCCACCCCTCGACGTCGTCGCCGAACGCGTCGACCACCCCGGCGACCTCGTGGCCGAGCGTCACCACGTCGCCGGGCAGGTAGAGCGGCGTGAGGGTGCCGTCGATCAGGTGCACGTCCGACAGGCAGACACCCGCCGCCTCGACCCTGATCCGCACCTGCCCACGCTCCGGCTCCGGCACCGGCACCGACTCCAACCGCAGCACCCGGTCCGCCACGTGCAGCCGTCCGGCCAGCATGTCCGCCACAGTGCGCGCTCCCTGTCCGGCCCCCGGTCGGCGGCCCTCGACGAGCGCGCATACCCGGCTGGACGGAAGGAATGCGCGCCGGTGGCCGGCCCTCGGGGCGCCACCCGGTAGCATCCGGGCCCGTGGGCGTGCGATTCGAGGAACTGGCCTGGCGGGACACCCCGATCGGCCTCATCAGCCTGCGTCGGCGCCGCGACCCGTCGCTCGACGTCGAGGTGTACGAGGTCAAGCTCGACGACGAGTTCCTGATGTCCAGCCTCTTCCCCGTCGCGGAGATCGAGCTGGCCCGGCTGGGGCTGGCACCGTTGGCCGGGCGCGACCTCGACGTGGTCGTCGGCGGCCTCGGCCTCGGTTACACCGCCCGCACGGCGCTCTCCGACGAGCGGGTCGGCTCGCTGCTGGTGGTGGAGGCGATCGAGGACGTCATCGACTGGCACCGCCGCGAGTTGCTGCCGTTCGCCGTCGGGCTGGCCGCCGACCCGCGGACCCGTTTCGTGCGGGCCGACTTCTTCGCCGCCGTCACCGACGGCACCGGCTTCGACCCGCAGGCGCCGGGACGGCGGTTCCACGCCGTGCTCCTCGACGTCGACCACTCGCCGCGCAACGTGCTGCACCCCACCCACGCCGCCTTCTACACCCCGGACGGCCTGCGCCGGCTCGCCGCCCACCTGCACCCGGACGGGGTCTTCGCCCTCTGGTCGGACGACCCGCCCGACGCCGCGTTCGAGGAGGCGCTCGCCGCGGTGTTCCGTACCGCGCGGGCACACGTCGTCCCGTTCGCCAACCCGCTGACCGGCGGGGAGTCGACCAACACCGTGTACGTCGCCCAGCTCTGACAGGCCACCTGACCAGGCGTTTTCGGGCCGTTCGCGCCGCATGGTGCGGGCCGGGCCGGGAAGGCGGGCGGGGGCCGCGCGGCGCGGCCGGAGTCACGGGAGGTGGACATGCGGGCCATGCTCTGGGTCGTCGCCGTCATCGCCGGCGCGCTCGTCCTGCTCGGGCTGCTCCTCGAGGCGGTGCGCTGGCTGGTGGTCATCGGCGCGGTGGCGCTGCTCGCGGTCGTCGTGCTGGCGGCGGTCAAGGGGCGACAGGCGATGCACCACTCCGCCGGGCGCCGGTGACGTCGAGCGCGGCGGCCAGCTCCTCGTCGTAGGTCGCGATCGGTCGCCCGTCGGCGGCGTAGGCGACGAGCCGGCCGTGGGCCATGGTCGCCGACCGGAACGAGAACGTCCGGGGCCCCGGATGGGCCGCCAGCAGCGGGATGACCCGGGGCGCGCCGCCGGGGGCGGAGTGGTATTCCAGCCGGGCCACCGCCGGCGACACCACCCCGTTGACCCGGACCTTGGTCTTCTCGCGCCGGGTGCCGAAGGTCACCGGGGCGTCGGTGCCGTACGCGGCGCACTGCACCGGGCCCCGGCAGACGAAGAAGTAACGCGGATTGTCCACGTCGGACAGCGTGTACGCCTTGAACGTCGGATCGGCGCCGGCCGGCAGCGGCTGCACGGCGAAGAACGCCACGGCCAGCGCGGCGGTGGTGCCCACCCGCAACCAGCCGCGGGCCGCCCGGGGCCGCCGGCCCGCGCCCGCCACGGCCAGTGCCGCCCCGCCGAACCCGGCCAGGCAGAGCACCCCGACGCCGAGCGCCCGGGCGTTCTCGAAGAGGAACTGGATCCCGGGGGTCGTCGAGACCGGGGCCAGCACCACCCCCAGCGAGACCACCATCGCCACCAGCAGCGCGCCGCCGGCCACCCGCCGGGCGATCCCCTCGGCGCCGATCAGCAGCATCGCCGCCAGCACCGGCCAGATCTGGTGGTGGGTCCAGGACACCGGGGACGCGGCGACGGTGGCGCACCCGACGAGCACGGCGGCGTGCCCAGGCCGCCCGTGCCCGGCGAGGTGCCGCGCCCGCAGCAGGGCCACCCCGCAGAGAACGGCCACCAGGGCCGCCCAGAGCAGCGGCAGGGACGCCTCGTCGAGCCCGATCCGCAGCAGCATGCCGTGCACCGACTGGTTGCCGAGCGAGGCGAGGTTGCCGATCCGCGCCGTGTCGCGCATCGCCTCGGTCCAGTACGTCCAGCTCGCCGCCGGCAGGACCGCCGCCCCCAGCGCGGCGCAGCCCAGGAAGGTGACCACGGACCGCCCGGCGTCCCGGTAGCGTCCGGTGGCGAGGAAGTAGACGACAAACAGCAGCGGAGTCAGTTTGATCGCGGCGGCCACCCCGACGAGCACGCCCCGGAGTCGGGCCGGGACGACGCCCATGCCGTCCAGCAGCGCAAGCAGCACGATGAAGATGCTGACCTGGCCGAAGCGGAGGTTGCTCTGCACCGGCGCGGAGAGCATCAGGGCGCAGGCGACGGCCGGCACGACGAGGGCCCGCCGGGGCCCGGGGCCGGCGAGCAGGCGGCCCACCGGCACCGCGATGGCGACCACCGCGAGGCAGGTCAGCGCCAGCCAGACGCCCTGCGCGACTCCCTCGGGGACGGCGGCGACCGGCCAGAGCACCAGCGCCGCGAACGGCGGGTAGGTGAACGGCCCGCCGTTCTCGGCGACGAAGTCGTACAGCGGTCGGCCGGCGTGCAGGTGCAGCAGCGCGCCCCGGTAGATGTGCAGGTCGGAGAGGCGGTCCGGGCGAAGCGTCACGAGCGCGGACGACCCCGCGGCGACGATGACGAAAACCGACCAGAGCACCGCCACCCGCCGATTCCGCATCGTCGGAGTCTACGGCCGCCGTCCGGCCGCCGGGGACCCCGACGGACACCGACGCGACGGTGGGTCACGAGGCCCGCGACCGGCGGTTCGCCGACGGCTGAGACGGGCGCGTCCCGGTCAGGCGGGCCACCCCGCACCGCCACGCGGGCCGGTTGCGGCGGGCGGTCAGAACCAGTCGTCGCGCATCTCCAACGTGGTCCGGTCGAGGCTGTCCAGCAGGTCGAACTGCGGCCCGGTGCGGGGCAGCTCGTAGCGGAAGAAGTACCGGGCGGCCTGCCGCTTGCCGGCGTGCAGGTCGGCGTCCGGCCCGTCGCCCGGGCCGCCGGCCGCCTCGACGACGAGCAGCTGCTCCAGCCACATCCAGGCGATCACCACGTGGCCGACCGCCTCCAGGTAGACGCTCGCGTTGGCCAGCGCCGCCGCCGGGTCGCCGGTGCTCCACAGCCGCCGGGTGACCAGGGTGATCCGGTCCAGGGCCGCGCCGAGCGGGCCGGCCAGCTCGGCGGCCTCGCCCTCGGCCTTCCACGCCCGGGTGACCGTGGCGCGGACCGTCTCGACCAGCAGCGCGAGCCCGTCCCCGCCGCGCATGGTCACCTTGCGGCCCAGCAGGTCCAGCGCCTGGATGCCGTGGGTGCCCTCGTGGATCGGGTTGAGCCGGTTGTCGCGCCAGTGCTGCTCGACGTCGTAGTCGCGGGTATAGCCGTAGCCCCCGTGCACCTGGATGGCCAGGTCGTTGGCGGCCAGGCACCACTGCGACGGCCAGCTCTTCGCGATCGGGGTGAGCACGTCCAGCAGCAGGCGCGCGCGTTCCCGGTCCGCCGCCTCCGGCGCGGTCTTCTCCTCGTCGAGCAGCCGTCCGCAGTAGAGGACGAGCGCCAGCGCGCCCTCCACGTAGCTCTTCTGCGCCAGCAGCATCCGCCGCACGTCGGGGTGGGCGACGATCGGCACCTGCGGCGCGGTGGGGTCCTTGTCGGCGGCCGGGCGGCCCTGCGGCCGCTGGCGGGCGTACGCGAGCGACTTCAGGTAGCCGGTGTAGCCGAGGGCGGTGGCGCCCGCGCCCACCCCGATCCGGGCCTCGTTCATCATGTGGAACATCTGCGGCAGGCCCTGGTGCGGCTCGCCGACCAGGTAGCCGACCGCGCCGGGGCGCCCGCCCGGCCGGTGCACGCCCTCGCCGAAGTTCAGCAGCGTGTTGGTGGTGCCCCGGTAGCCCATCTTGTGGTTGAGGCCGACCAGCACCACGTCGTTGCGCGCGTCGAGGGCGCCGTCGGCGTCGAGCAGCACCTTCGGGACGATGAACAGCGAGATGCCCTTCACCCCGGGCGGCCCGCCCGGGATCCGGGCGAGCACCAGGTGGACGATGTTCTCCGACAGCTCGTGGTCCCCGCCGGAGATCCACATCTTGGTGCCGTGCAGCCGGTACGTCCCGTCGTCCTGCGGCTCCGCGCGGGTGGTGATGTCGGCCAGCGAGCTGCCGGCCTGCGGCTCGGACAGGCACATGGTGCCGAAGAACCGGCCCTGCACCATCGGCCGGACCCAGGTGTCGATCTGCTCCGCGCTGCCGTGCGCCAGCAACAGGTTGGCGTTGCCGAGGGTCAGAAACGGGTAGGCCGAGGTGCCGATGTTGGCGGCCTGGAACCAGGCGAAGCAGGCGGCCTGCACGACGTGCGGCAACTGCATCCCGCCGATCGAGGCGTCCATGCCGGCGGCCAGCAGACCGGTCTCGGCGAAGACGTCGAGGGCCTTCTTGACCTGCGGAATGATGTGCACCCGCCGGCCGTCGAAGCTGGGCTCGGTGAGGTCGGCGGCCCGGTTGTGCGGGGCGAACCGCTCGGTGGCCACCCGCTCGGCGAGGTCCAGCACGGCGTCGAAGGTCTCCCGGGAGTGCTCCGCATAGCGGGGCCGCTCGGTCAGCCGGGTCACCTCCAGCCAGTCGTGCAGCAGGAACCGCAGGTCGCGACGGGAGAGCAGAGTGGACGACACGGGTCTCCTTCCGTCCGCGGGCGCGCCGCTGTGCCACGCGCCCCGGCGATGTCCTCGCGCAGGTCATCCTGACCGATCCGGCCGGCACGCGCATCATCCTGCGCCCCACGCGATGTCGTGGCGGGTCGCGCCGGCCCGACACCTCCCGCAGGTCCGGCCGGGCGCGCCGGGGGCCGGGCGGGGTGCCACCCGACCGGAGGCGGGCTGTGACGGGACGGCGTGCTTCGACCGGCTCCACTACGGTGGGCCGGTCAGGTCGCCGAGCCACCGGAGGACGCTTCTTTGTCCGACGCGCCGTCCGCCGAGCCGTACCTCCCCAGCTTCGATCCGAAGATCGTGCCCTGGCACCTGACCTGGGCGGAGGTGGACCCGGCCCGGCAGCCGTTCGATCCGGTCTCCGCCCCGGCCGTCGTCCGGTCGCTGCCGCCGGCCGCCGCTGTCCCCACCCGGCCACCCGGCCGGTCGGGCCGATCCGAGGTGTACGAATGGGGGCAGCGGCAGGGCACCCGGTGGGCCGACGAGATGAGCTTCGCGATCGTCGGTCAATACGGGCACTGGGCATCGGGCTGGCGGTGGGGTGTCGGCGAGGCGGACTTCGGCGGCGGCCCCGTCCACGCCTGGTGCTGCCCCGCCGACAGCATGGGTGACCCCGAGCAGACGCTCGGCGTGGTCACCGAGGCGCTGGTCGAGTGGCGGGGGTGGCTGGAGGAGCTGGCCGAGCGCTTCGACCGGTTCCTGCCGCTGATCGCCGCCGACGGCGCCGACCCGGCCGCCTGGGAACGGGCGGTGACGCACCTGGTCACCGTCGTGGTCGACCGGACCTGCGCCGACGGCGCCTGGGAGTGGCACTGCCGGCAGGTGCTCGGCTGGTTCCTCGGCTTGGCGGGCCTACCCTCCGAGCGGCACAAGCCGCTGCTCGACCGGTCGATCGACGGTCGCTTCGACGACTTCCGCACCCCCTCGAACCTGCTGATCCAGGACGTCGCCGAACGATTCGGCCGCGCGGTGACCGGCCGGGGAGCAAGCCCACCGCCGCGCCTGGAAGATTTTCCGGAGGGGTGATCATGGGCGCGGACGCCGAGATCTTCGTGTTCGACTACGGACGCTACCGCAACGACGTCGTGCCGGCGCTGCTGGAGCTGCTGCGCACCGGTGAGGTCGTGCCGTGGCTCGACGACGTGTTCCGGGCCGCGACACCGATGGACGGGCAGGGCTACGACGTGCTGTGGCCGCGGTTGGCCTCACAACTGCGGGAGCGACCCACGGATCTCGCGCGGTACTGCACATGGCTCGGCCCCGACCTGCGATACGTCGGGGAAGACCGGGTGAACCGCGCCACCCGCGAGCAGCTCACCTGTCCGTCGCTCACCTGCCCCGAGCGCCTGCGGTGTCCATTCCACCAGGACGGTGACCGGCACGCCGTCGAGGAACTGAACGCGCTGCACGAGGCGCTGGTCGCGGTGTGCTGCCTGGGGCCGTCCCAGTTCGTCGGCCGCACCGTAACCCCGGACTACTACCTGCCGGTGCTGGAACGTCAGGGCGTGCCCGCCGACGACCCACTGCGGGCGCTGCTCGCCGCACTCGCCAGGCGCGGTGCGGCGCTGGGCTACCAGTACGGCGTCACCGAGGGCATCCACGGCTGGCTGACGGTCGCGGAGACCGCCGAACTGGCAGCGCGTCTCGGCCACCTGGACCTGCCCCGGTACGAGCCCACGTTCGCCGCCATGGCGAACCTGTCGAAACGTGCCGGGCCGACGAGACGCGAGTGGCAGGACGTGAGCCTGTCGTTCGTGCGCACCGTGGCCACGATCGCTGCCGGCGCCGGGCGGTCAGTGCTGTGGGGCAACGACGTGATCCCGGATCTCTGGCGCCAGACACACGGCATCCAGGCTTGACCTCCTCCCCGACCTGAAGGCCGGGGTATCCACGGAAGGAGCCTGATGACCTCAAGGTGATCCGCACCGGACACCGGCGCCCGCGCCGCAGCCGGTGACGCGACGGCATCCATGCAGCCGATACCAGTCTCGTCCCGGGCGGCTCCGTCAGCGGGCGCCGGTCAGCTCGGCCAGCCGCCGGTCGGCGAGTTCCTGGATGCGGTCCTTGTCGCTGACGATCACCGTGCCCGGGTCGGCGTCCGGCAGTTCGTCCTCCAGCCGCCGGATCGGCCGGTACGCCCAACCGGCGGCGGCGAGCGCCAGGGTGCACAGCCCGGCGACGACGGCGGTGAGCGCGATCCCCCGGCCGGGCCCGTGCCCGAGCACCGCGCCGAGTGCCGCAGCGACGTCGCCGGAGGCCATCAGCGGCTCGAAGACCCCCTCGGCGAGCGGGGCGGCGGTGAGGAACCCGGCGGGCACCATCAGCCAGGAGAGCATCAGCGTGGTGGAGAGCACCCGGCCCTGCAGTTCCAGCCCCACCTTGGCCTGCACGATGGCCAGCCAGTGCGTGTTGACCAGCGCCGAGGCGAGCCCCAGCCCGAACAGGCCCACCGCCGGGAAGACCGGGTCCGGACGCAGTCCGACCGTCAGCATCGCGACGCCGAGCAGCACCACGCCGGTCAGGATGCCGGTGGTCCGCCGCGCCGTACCGCCCCACACGCCCATCAGGATGCTGCCGACCAGCAACCCGGCGCCGCTGGCGGCGAGCACCACGCCGAGCACGGAGGGGTCGCCGAAGGAGAGGGTCAGCGGGGTGGCCAGCACCTCGACGACGGCGAAGAAGTAGTTGAGCAGCGCGGTCAGCACGATCATCGCGAGCAGGCCGTGCCGGCGGGCGATGAACCGCCAGCCTCCGAGGACCTCCTGTCCGAACGACTCCTCCCGCCGCTTGAACAGGGTGTCGGGGAACCGTACGGCGAGGGTGATGCCGACCGCGACGGCGAAGCTGACCAGGTCGATCAGGACGATGCCGCGCAGGCCGATCGCGACCACGAGCGCGCCGCCGACCAGCGGGGCGAGCACGGTGCTGGTCGCGGTGCCCAGCGAGATGAGGCCGTTGGCGCGGCCGTAGTACCGCTTGGGCACGAGCTGGGTCACCGCCGCGAGGTACGCCGGTTGCTGGAACGCGGTGGCCAGCGCGCTGGCCGTGAGCGCCGCGAAGACGTGCCAGAGCTGCGCCCGGCCGGTCCAGAGCAGCACCGCCAGGACCACCGTGCCGCAGGCGGCGAAGGAGTCGGCGCAGACCATGATCAGCCGGCGGTCCCAGCGGTCGGCCAGCGCGCCGGCGATCGGTGAGAGGACCACCGCCGGCAGCAGCGCCAGCACCGACGCCAGCGCGAACCAGGCGATCGAGCCGGTGCGCTGGTAGACCCACAGCGACAGGGCGAACCCCGTCAGCCCCGTGCCGACCAGCGACACGAGCTGCCCGAACGCGACCAGGAAGAACGTGGCCAGCCCGGAGCGGGCCGGCGGGACCGGCGGGGGAACGGCCGGCGGGGGAACGGCCGGCGCGGGAACGGCCGGCGCGGGAACGGCCTTTGTCGGGACGGCCTGGACGGAAATGACCTGCGCGGGGACGGCCGACGCGGGGACCGCCGCGTCCGGCGGGTCGGCCAGGATGATGTCCGCCAGCTCCGTGGCCTGGTGCTTCTGGAAGTAGTGCCCCGCGCCCTCGATGGTGCGCAGGCAGACCGAGTCGGAGAAGAACCCCCACTCCAGGTAGCGCTCCTCGTACAGCTCGGTGGCGCGGTCGCCGGTGCCCACCACGCAGACGATCGGGGCGGCCAGCCGCCGGGGCAGCCCCTGGGCGTAGACGTCGGTGTAGTAGTCCTCGCCGACCCGGGTGTCGGCCAGGAAGACCCCCATCAGGAAGTCCTTCTCCCGTTCGTCGAGCACGTCGGTGAAGAAGCCCATGGCCCGCAGGAAGTCCAGCGCGTGCCGCTTCGAGGTCCAGCGCTCCATCGGGAAGGCGCGGCGGAACCAGCGGGCGAACCGGCCCGGCAGCCGGGGTGCCGGGAAGTGCCCGCCGACGACCACCCGGCGCACGTCGACTCCGGCCGCCTCCAGCCGCCGGCCCAGCTCGACGGCGGTGGCGCCGCCCATGCAGTGGCCGTAGACCAGCACCGGCCCGGAGATGCCGGCGGTCACCTCGGCCACGCACCGCTCGACCAGCTCGGTCATGCCCAGGGCCGGCTCGTCGGGGCGGTTGAGGTCGTGCCCGGGGCGTTGCAGGGCGTAGAGCGCGACGTGCGCGGGCATCGCGGCGGCCAGGGACTGGTAGGTCACCGCGCCGGCCCCGGCGAACGGTACGCAGAGCACCGTCACCGCCGGCGCGGCGGCCCGGGGCGGGGTCAGCTCGTGCAGCAGCCGGCCCGGCTCGCCCGCCGCGGTGTCGGCGTGCCCGGTCAGGCCGCGGATCGTCGGGTGGCGGAACAGGTCCAGCACGCTGATCGGCGGCGCGATGCCGCTGAGCGCCCGGATCGCCGTGAACGAGTCCCCGCCGAGGTCGAAGAAGTCGTCGTCGATGCCGACCCGGTCGTAGCCGAGCACCTGCGCCCAGCGCTCGGCGAGGGCGGCCTGCAGCGGGGTGGTCGGCGCCGCGCCGCCGTCGCCACGCGGCCCGCCGCGCTCGGGCGCCGGCAGGGCCCGGCGGTCGACCTTGCCGTTGTCGGTCAGCGGCAGGGCGTCGAGCGGCACGTACGTCGTCGGGACCATGTAGTCGGGCAGCCAGTCGCGCAGGAACGCCCGCCACCGGCCGGCCCCCTCGTCCGGCGGCTCGGGGCGCGGCGCGAGGTACGCGACCAGGGCCGGCTCGCCGTCGATGTCGCGGACCACGACGGCCGCTTCCCGCACCGCCGGGTGCCGTTGCAGCGCCGCCTCGATCTCGCCCAGCTCGATGCGGTGGCCGCGCACCTTCACCTGGGAGTCGTTGCGGCCGAGGCACTCGACGGTGCCGTCGGGACGCCACCGGGCGAGGTCGCCGGTGCGGTAGAGCCGGGCGCCCGGCCGGTCGGCGTACGGGTCGGGGCGGAACCGGTCGGCGGTCAGGCCCGGCTGGTCGAGGTAGTCGCGGGCCACCCCGGCGCCGCCGAGCCAGAGTTCGCCGACCACCCCGACGGGCACCGGCCGCAGCGCCTCGTCGAGCACGTACGCCCGCAGGTTGGCGATCGGCCGGCCGATGGTGACCTCGGGCGCGTCCGGCGCGATCCGGGCCGTGGTGGCCCAGATGGTGGCCTCCGTGGGCCCGTACATGTTCCACAGCTCGCCGACCCGGGCGGCCAGGTCGCGGGCCAGCGGCGGGGGCAGCGCCTCGCCGCCGCAGAGCGCCTTCAGCCCCGGCATCCCGGTCCAGCCGGAGGCGATCAGCAGCCGCCAGGTGGCCGGGGTGGCCTGCACGACGGTGGCCCCCTCGGCGCGCAGCAGCGCGGCCAGCCCGGCGGCGTCGTAGCCGACGTCCCGGCCGGCGACCACCACCCGGGCGCCGACCACCAGCGGCAGGAACAGCTCCAGCACGGAGATGTCGAAGGCGAAGGTGGTCAGCGCGACCAGGGTGTCGTCGGCGGTCAGGCCCGGCGCGTGCCGCATCGCGGTGAGCAGGTTGACCACCGAGGCGTGGCTGACCCGCACGCCCTTGGGCCGGCCGGTGGAGCCGGAGGTGTAGAGCACGTACGCCAGGTGCCCGGGCGTGGTGACCGGATCGGGGTCGGCGGCGCACTCGACGGCCAGGGACGGGTCGTCGACGCGCAACACCGGGCCGGCGAAGTCGGCGAACCGGTCGGCCAGCGCCGGCTCGGTGACCAGCGCCGCCGCGCGGCTGTGGTCCAGCACCCAGCGCTGCCGGTCCAGCGGGTACGACGGGTCCAGCGGGACGTACGCGCCACCGGACTTGAGCACGCCGAGCAGCGCCACCAGCAGGTCGGCGGAGCGTTCCATCGACACGGCGACCGTCACGTCCGGCCCGACGCCCACCCGGCGCAGCCGCCGGGCCAGCCGGTTGGCGCGCACGTTCAGCTCGGCGTAGCTGAGGGTGCGACCCGCGAAGGTGACCGCGGGGCGGTCCGGGGTGCGGGCCACCTGCTCCTCGACCAGTCGGGCCAGCCCGACCGCCGGGACCGGCGCGTCCGTGGCGTTCCACTCCCCCAGCTGTCGGTGGCGCTCGGCGGGGGTCAGGATCTCCACGTCGGCGAGCCGGCCGTCCGGGTCCGCGACGAACGCGGTCAGCAGCGTCTCCAGGTGGGCCAGCATCCGCTCGGCGGTGCCCGGGTCGAACAGCGCGGTGTTGTACTCCAGGCAGCACAGCAGCCCGTCCGGCCGGTCGTACGCGTACAGGGCGAGGTCGACCTGGGCGGTGCCCGGTTCGACGGTGAGCTGCTCCACCCGCAGGCCCGTCATCGCCAGGTCCTGCTCGGGCAGGTTGAGCAGGTTCACCATCACCTGGAACAGGGCGTTGCGGCTGAGGTCCCGGGGCACGTCGAGGGCGTCGACGACCCGCTCGAAGGGCGTCTCCTGGTGGTCGTACGCGGCCAGGGCGGTGCGGCGGGTCTCGTCGAGCAGCCGGGCGACGCTCCAGTCGCCGTCCAGCGTGGTGCGCAGCACGATGCTGTTGAGGAAGAAGCCGACCATCGGCTCCAGCTCGGCGCGGATCCGGCCGGCCACCGGGGAGCCGACGCAGATGTCACGCTGCCCGGTGTAGCGGAACAGCAGCGCCTGCACGGCGGCGAGCACCGTCATGTAGAGGGTGGCGCCGTGCCGCTGGCCGAGGTCGCGGACCCGCTCGGTCAGCGCCGGCGGCAGGGTCAGCCGGGCCACCGCCCCGTCGAAGGTCTGCACCGGCGGCCGGGGCCGGTCGGTGGGCAGTTCCAGGGTGCCCGTCGCGCCGGCCAGCCGCTCGGTCCAGTAGGCCAGGTCGGCGGAGTCGGCGGCGGCCCGCTCCCGCTGCCAGCGGGCGTAGTCGGCGTACTGGACCGGCAGGTCGGGCAGGGGCGAGGGCAGGTCGGCGGCGAAGGCGTCGTAGAGGGCGCCCAGGTCGGCCCGGATCACCCCGAGCGACCAGCCGTCGGAGACGATGTGGTGCATCGCGAGGCAGAGCACGTGCCGCCCCAGCCCGGAGCGGAACAGGACGGGCCGGAACAGCGGCCCCCGTTCCAGGTCGTACGGCCGGCGGGCCTCGGCGACCAGCGCCACGCGCTCCCGCTCGGCGAGGTCCGCGTCGTCGGCGCCCTCGGCGGCCAGGTCGACCACCGGCAGGTCGACCGGCGCGGCGGGCAGCACCACCTGCACCGGGTCCCCGCCGTCGGGGGCCGGGCGGACCACGGTGCGCAGCACCTCGTGCCGGCGCACCAGCTCGGTCAGCGCGGCGGCGAGCACGTCGACCCGCAGGTCGCCGTGCAGCCGCAGGGCGGTGAGCACCGCGTACGCGACCTGGTCGTGCACCTGCTCCAGGAACCACAGCCGGCGCTGCCCGGAGGAGACCGGGGCGGGCCCGGGGTCGGTGGCGCGCGGGATCGGCGGCACCGCCGGCTCCGGCGCGGCCGGCAGGGCGGCGGCGACCCCGGCGACGGTGGGCCGGGCGAACACCGCCTCGATCGGCAGCGCCACCCCGAGCCGGGCGCGCACCCGGGCGACGACCTGGGTGGCGAGCAGCGAGTGGCCGCCGAGGGCGAAGAAGTCGTCGTGCGCGCCGACCGGCGCGACGCCGAGCAGCTCGGACCAGATCTCCGCCACCGCCCGCTCCGCCTCGGTGCGGGGGGCGAGGTAGGCGGTGGTCAGCGCCGGCCGGTTGCCCCGCTCCGGCGAGTCCACGCCGGACGGGACCCCGCCGCCGTCCCCAGGGGACCCAGCCGCCGCTCCGGACGACGACGCGGGCTCCACCCCGTGCACGGCGGGTTCCGCGCCGGACGGCGGGGCAGGGCGCGGGGCGGGGACGGTGCGGTCGACCCAGTGCCGCTGCCGCTCGAACGGGTAGGTGGGCAGTTCCACCCGGCGGTGCGGCCCGGGGTGGAAGGCGGACCAGTCGACGGGTACGCCGGCGAGCCAGAGCCGGCCCACGGCGTCGAGCGCCACGCGGTGGTCGTCGGCGTCGGCGCGGACGTGGCGCATGACCTGCACCACGCGGTCGGGCCGCGCGCCGCCCTGGCGCAGCAGCCCGCCGAGGGTGTGCCCGGGGCCGACCTCGGCGACGACCAGGCCCCGGTCGGCCAGCAGCGCGGCGCAGTCGGCGAAGCGGACCGTGCCGCGCAGGTGCCGCACCCAGTACTCCGGGTCGGTGACCTCCCCGGGCCCCACGGTGGCGCCGGTGACGTTCGAAAGGAACGTCGTCGTCGGCTCGGCGTAACCGACCTGCCGCGCCTCGACGCGGAAGTCGTCGAGCACCGGGTCGAGCAGCGCGGAGTGGAAGGCCCGGTCGGCGTGCAGCGGGCGGGTCTCGACCCCGTCGCGGTCGAGTCGCCGGCGCAGGGCGGCGACGGCGTCGGGCCGGCCGGACACCACGCACAGGCCGGGCGCGTTGACCGCGGCGAGCGCCAGGTCGTCGCCGAGCAGCGCGCCCACCTCGGGCTCCGGCAGGGCGACGGCGAGCATCGCGCCCGGCCCGGTGCCCTGCGCGAGGCGGCTGCGGGCACACACCAGCCGCAGCGCGTCGGCGAGGGAGAACACCCCGGCGAGGCAGGCGGCGACGTACTCGCCGAGGCTGTGCCCGGCCACCGTGTCGGGGCGTAGGCCCCGCTCGACCAGCAGCCGGGCCAGCGCGTACTCGGTGACGAAGAGCGCCGGCTGGCCGATCCGGGGCTCGGCGAGCAGGCGCTCCGCCTCGGCCCGGTCGGCGGGCGCGGGGTCGAGCACCGCCCGCAGGTCCACCCCGAGCGGCTCGCGCAGCAGTTCCGCGCAGTGGTCCACGACCGCCCGGTAGCCGGGCTCGGCCCGGTACAGGCCGGCGCCCATGCCGACGTGCTGCGCGCCGTGGCCCGGGAAGACGAAGGCCAGGCCGGCGTCGCCGTCGGTCGCGGCGGTGAGCAGCCGCGCCGGGTCGCCGAGCACGTCGAGGGCGTCGGCCCGGTCGGCGCAGACGACGGCCCGCCGGTGCGCCATCTGCCGCCGCCGGCCCAGGCCCGCGGCCACGTCCGCCAGCGGCAGCGCGGGGTACGCGTCGAGGTGCGCGCGCAGCGCGTCGGTGGCCCGGTCCAGCGCGGCGGGCGTACGCGCGGAGAGCACCAGCAGGTGCGGACCGGCGGGTGGCGCGACAACCGGCGGCGCGGCGGCGGCCGGCGGGGCTTCCTCCAGCACGACGTGGGCGTTCGTGCCGCCCATCCCGAAGGAACTCACCCCGGCCCGGCGCGGCCCCCCGTCGCCCGGCCACGGTCGGGCCCGGGTCGGCAGGTGGAACGGGCTGGCGGCGAAGTCGATGGCGGGGTTGGGCCGGCGCAGGTTGACCACCGGCGGCAGGGTGCGGTGCCGCAGCGCCAGCACGGTCTTGATCAGGCCGGCCACCCCGGCCGCGGCGTCGGTGTGCCCGATGGCGGCCTTGACCGAGCCGAGCGCGCAGAACCCGGTGTCGGCGGTGCCGCGGCGGAACGCCTCGGTGAGCGCGGCGACCTCGATCGGGTCGCCGAGGCTGGTGCCGGTGCCGTGCGCCTCGACGTAGCCGACCGTGCGGGGGTCCACCCCGGCCACGGCGAGGGCCCGGCTGACCACCTCGGCCTGGCCGGCGACGCCGGGGGCCGAGTAGCCGGCCCGGCGGGCGCCGTCGTTGTTCACCGCCGAGCCGCGGATCACCGCGTGCACCAGGTCGCCGTCGGCGAGGGCGTCGGCGAGCCGGCGCAGCACCACGATGCCGACCCCGCTGGAGGCGATGGTGCCGCGGGCGTCGGCGTCGAACGGGCGGCAGTGCCCGTCCGGGGAGAAGATCCCGCCGTCGTGGTGCAGGTAGCCCTGCCGCTGGGCGGGGAAGACGCTCACCCCGCCGGCCAGCGCCAGGTCACACTCGCCGGCGAGCAGGCTCTGCCGGGCCAGGTGCACCGCGACCAGGGAGGTGGAGCAGGCGGTGCCGACGCTGACGCTCGGCCCGGTCAGGTTCAGCTTGTACGACGCCCGGGTCGCCAGGAAGTCCTTGTCGTTGCTCAGCGCGAGCTGGTACTCCCCGAGCGCCCGGATCTCCTCCGGCGCGTCGCGCAGGTGCTCCGACAGGTAGTCGGCCCGGCCGGAGCCGGCGAAGAGCCCGATCTGCCCCGCGTACGCCTCCGGGTCGTGGCCGGCGCGTTCGAGGGCCTCCCAGGCGCACTCCAGCAGCAGCCGGTGCTGCGGGTCGAGCACCTGCGCCTCGCGTGGCGTGAAGCCGAAGAACTCGGCGTCGAAGCGGTCCACGTCGGGCAGCTCGGTGCCCCGCCGCACGTACGCGGGGTCGCCGATCAGCGTCGGGTCGGCCCCGTCGGCGAGCAGTTCCTCGGTGCGGAACTCGCGGACGGCCTCCACGCCGTCGCGGACCAGCCGCCAGAACTCCTCCGGGGTGCGGGCGCCGGGAAACCGGAGAGCCATCCCGACCACCGCGATCGCGTCCCCGGGCACCCCCGTGCGCGTGGCGGCCGGGGCCGCGCGGGGCGCCGGGACCGCCGGCGGCGCGGCGACGCCGGCGAGGAACCCGGCCAGCGCGGCGACGGTGGTGTGGCGGAACAGGTCGGTCACGGTGAGCACCGGACCGAGCCGCTCGACCAGCAACCGGTGCACGGCCAGCAGCCGCAGCGAGTGCCCGCCCAGGTCGAAGAAGTTGTCCCGGGCGCCGACCCGGTCGACGCCGAGCACCTCCCGCCACACCTCGGCGACGAGCCGTTCGGCCGCGGCGACATCGCCGACCGGCGGTGCCACCGGCGCGACCCCCGGGTCCGCCGGCTCCGGCCTGCCGCCCGGGGGCGGCGGCAGGGCGGCCGGGTCGAGCTTGCCGTTGCCGGTCAGCGGCAGCGCGTCGACGCCGACGAACGCGGCCGGCACCAGGTGTGCGGGCAGCTCCGCCAGCAGCCCGGCGCGCAGCGCGGCCGGGTCCGGGTCGCCGGTGAGGTAGGCGACCAGCCGGGGGTCGTCGGGGTCGTCGCGGCGCAGCACGACGGCGACGTCGCTGTCCGGCCGGAGCCGGCGCAGCGCCGCCTCCACCTCGCCGGGCTCGATGCGGTGGCCGCGCAGCTTGACCTGCCCGTCGGCGCGTCCCAGGAACTCCAGGACGCCGTCGGGACGCCACCGGGCCAGGTCGCCGGTGCGGTAGAGCCGCCGCCCGCCCTCGGCGGCGAACGGGTCGGGCAGGAACCGGTCGGCGGTCAGCCCGGGCCGGTTCAGGTAGCCGCGGGCCACACCCGCGCCGCCGACGTACAACTCGCCGGTGACGCCGACGGGAACCGGGTCGAGCCGGTCGTCCAGCACGTACAGGGTGGTGTTGGCGATCGGCCGACCGATCGGCACGGAGCCGGTCCGCGCGGTGTCGGGGCCGACCTCGTGCACCGCACAGCCGACGACGGTCTCGGTCGGGCCGTACTCGTTGACGAGCCGGGTGCCGGGGGCGTGGTCCCGCCACAGCGCCACCTGGTCGGCGCGCAGGTTCTCCCCGCCGATGACGAACGCCCGGGTCCGGCCCGCCGCCCCGGTCTCCCCGACCTGCCGGTTGACGATCTCCAACTGGGCGGGGGTGATCTTGACCAGCCCGTACGGCGTGCGCCGTGCGCGCAGCGCCTCGCCGAGCCCCGCCGGCCCGAGGTCGTCGGGGAGCAGCCGGACGGTCGCGCCGGCGGCCAGCGGCACCAGCAGGCTGGTCACCGTCAGGTCGAAGCCGATCGAGGAGTGCACCGGCACCTCGTCGCCCGGGCCCAGCCGGTACGCGGCGCCCGCCCAGCGCAGGTAGTTCACCACGCCCCGGTGGGTCACCATGACGCCCTTCGGGCGGCCGGTCGAGCCGGAGGTGTGGATGACGTAGGCGAGGTCGTCCGGGCCGGTCGGCACGGACACCGGGGTCGTCCCGGTCGGCGGCGCCGCGTCGGGGCCGACCTCGACCGGCCGGGCCTCCCCCGCGGGGAGCCGGTGCCGCAGCGGCGCGGAGGTGAGCACCACGGGCGCGCCGCTGTCGGCCAGGAGGTGTCCGAGCCGGGCCGGCGGGTGCGTCGGGTCCAGCGGCACGTACGCGGCCCCGGCCTTCAGCACCGCGAGGAGCGCCACCGGCAGCGCGGCGGACCGCTCCAGCAGGACGCCGACGAGGTCGCCCGCGCCGATCCCCTCGGCGCGCAGCGTCGCGGCCAGCGCGTCGGCGCGGGCGTCGAGTTCCCCGTAGCTCAGGGTGCGCGCGTCGTCGGCGACCGCCGGGGCGTCGGGCAGCTCCCGGGCCCACCGGCCGACCAGCGCGTGGACGCGGTCGTCCGGCGGCGCGGCGGTGGCGGTGTCGTTCCAGTCCACCAGCATCCGTCGACGTTCCTCGGCGGCGAGCAGCCGGGCGTCGCGGATCCGAACGTCGGGGTCGGCGAGCAGGTCGGCCAGCAGGGTCCGGAAGTGTCCGGCGAGCCGCGCCACGGTCGCCGCGTCGAACAGGTCGGTGCGGTACTCGACCACGGCGTCGAGCCCGTCCGCGCCGGGGCGTACGGCCACGGTCAGGTCGAACTTCGCGGTGTGGGTCGGCACCTCGACGCAGGTCGCGTCGATCCCGGGCAGCCGCAGCGGCGCGGGCGCGTCGGCGTGCACGAACATCACCTGGAACAGCGGGCTGTGCCCGGCGTGCCGGGCCGGCCGCACCGCCTCGACCACGCTTCCGAAGGGCAGCTCCTGCCGCTCCTGCGCGGCCAGCACCTCGGCCCGGACCCGGGCGACGCAGGTGGCGAAGGTCGGGTCGTCGGTCAGGTCGGTCCGGATCACCACGGTGTTGACGAACAGGCCGACCAGCGGCTCCGTCTCCGGGCGGCCGCGGTTGGCCACCGGGGTGCCGACGGGCACGTCGTACCGGCCGGTCCACCGGGCCAGCAGCACCTGGAACGCGGCGAGCAGCAGCAGGTACGGCGTGACGTTGAGCCGCAGGCACAGCGCCCGCAGCGCGTCGGGCGGGACGTCCAGCGGGAACGCGGCGGTGGCGCCGGCATGCGACGGCACGGCGGGCCGGGGGCCGGGGGTGGGCAGCTCCAGCACCGGCGGCGCGCCGGCGAGCCGCTCCCGCCACCAGCGCCGCTGCGCCTCCGCCTCCGGCCCGGCCAGCCACCGCCGCTGCCACCGCGCGTAGTCGCCGTACGTGACGGGCAGCGCCGGCAGCTCGGCGGACCGGCCGGCGTACGCCTCGGAGAGCTCGTCGGCGACGATCCGCAGCGACCACTCGTCCACCGCCGCGTGGTGCGCGGTCAGCACCAGCACGTGGTCGGCGTCGGCGAGGCGCAGCAGGCGGGCCCGCAGCACCGGGCCGCCGCCCAGGTCGATCGGGGTGGCCGCCTCGGCGGCGAGGCGGGCGGCCAGCTCGTCCTCCCGCGCGGACGCGGCCAGCCCGGTCAGGTCCAGCACGGCCAGCAGGCCGGTCGGCGGCTCGGCGACCACCGGCACCACCCGGTTGCCCTCGGCGGTCAGCGTGGTGCGCAGCGGCTCGTGCCGGGCGACCACCGCGTCCAGCGCCGCGCTCAGGGCGGGCAGGTCCAGCGGGCCGCGCAGCCGCCACGCCACCGGCGCCAGGTACGCCGGGTCGCCCGGGTCGGCCTGCGCCAGGTACCACATCTGCCGCTGCCCGGCGGAGGCGACGCGGTCGGCAGCCCCGCCGCCGGGGATGATCGCGTCCGCGCCGGGGACGGCCGCGTCCCCGTCGGCGGCGGCGCGCCGGGCGCGCAGGGCGGCGAGCAGCGCGGCCTGGCGCGGGGAGAGCACGTCAGTCATCGAGACGCCCGAGCATCGTCTCGGCCTCGGCGTCCGAGCAGGCCAGCACGCTGAGGTAGAGCGCGGCGGCCTCGTCCACGGCGGGACCGTGCTCGGCGCGCAGCGCGGCGGTGAACTCGCCCAGCGTGGGGTGCTCGAAGACGGCGGCCAGCGGCACCCGCACGTCGAGGGAGGCGCGCAGCCGGGCCGCCATCCGGGCGGCCACCAGGGAGTCGCCGCCGAGCACGAAGAAGTTGTCCTCCGTCGTCACGTGGTCGGCCCGCAGCGCCGCGCGCCAGGCGTCCGCCACGACCTCCGCGACCGGGCTGCCCCCGTCGCGCGTCCCGTCCGTCGTCATCGTGTCCCCCGTCGTCCCGTCATCGTGTCCCCCGGTCGCGTCGTCCGTCCGTCGTCATCGCGTCCCCCGTCGTCCCGTCATCGCGGCCCCCGGTCGCGTGGTCCGTTCCCGTCAGCGCGTCCCCCGGTGTCTGCGCCGGTGCCGGCGGTCTGCCCGTCAACGGCCCACGCCCGCAGCAGGCCGAGCGCCTCCGCGTCGTCGCGCGCCTCGACCACCGGGCACGGCACCGGGGCCGGGCCGGTGCCGGCGGCGTCCAGCAGGAACCAGAGCCAGGCGAGGTACCGGCCGGCGATCTCGTCGGCCGCGGTCTCCGCCTCGGCCGGGTCGAACCCGTTGGCGGTGGCGAAGGCGCGGGCGAGCCGGGTCAGCTCGTGCCGCAGCCGGTCCACGGTCGCGGCAGGGTCGGCGAGCAGCGGGACCGGTCCGGCCGGCGCGGGCTCGCCGGTGAGCTTGCGGTGCAGCACCGCGTACTCGTGGCGGACCGTCTCCTCGTCGGGCACCGTCGCCGCGACCAGGACCAGGTGGACCGGTGGCCCGCCGGCGTCGGCGAGGGCGCGGGCCAGATGGTGGGCGAAGACCGCCGCGCTGCAGTAGCCGACGACCGTCACCGGGCCGGCGTCGGCGGGCCGCAGCCGGAGGAACTCCGCCGCGCAGGCGTCCGCCAGGTCGCGGTGGCCGGGCAGCCCCGGGTGCAGCTCCAGGCTGGTCACCGGGTCCAGCCGCCAGATCTCGTGCCGGCCGCCCCGCCCGGGCCCACCCGGCCGGCACCCCGCCCCGGCTCCCGTCGCCCCGTCGGCACCGGGCTCGACCTCGACCTCGGCTTCGGATTTGGCTTCGGCTTCGGCTTCGGCTTCGGCTTCGGCTTCGGCTTCGGCGAGGGTGGCGGCGAGGCCGGGGCCGGCGGAGTCGCCGGCGAACTCAACCGTCAGCAGGCACCCGGACCGTCCCTCGCTGACCTGGCGCAACGCGATCGTCCGTGCCATCGGGGTCTCCTTGTGCGTACGCGTCGAGCTGGTCGGTGACGGCGGCGGCGAGCGCCGCCGCGGCGTCCGGGGTGAGCGCCCGCCCGTCGGCCTCGACGAGGACGGACAGCGCCCCGTCCGGGTGCTGACGCAGGGTCAGGCAGACCGGGAAACGGTTGGCGGAGCGGTGCAGCTCCCGCCGCCGCCAGGTGACCCGGCCAGTGACCAGCTCGGGCTCCTCCACGGAGTCGAGATAGCAGGTCGGGTAGGCGCCGGGCGGCGCGCCGGTGCCCCGCAGCACCTCGGCCGCCACCTCCCGGAACGGGGCCTGCTCGGCCACCGCCCGACGCAGCTCCGTCCGGACCCGGCCGAGGGTGTCGGGCCAGGGCTTGCGCAGGTCCGTGCAGGGCAGCAGCACGGTGTTGACCGCGTACCCGGCGACGTCGAACTCGTCGGCAGCCCGGCGGGTGGTGGTGGCGCAGCCGACGACCACCGCGTCCCGGTCGAGCAGCGCGCCGAGTGCCCGCGCGTACGCGGCGGCGGCCAGCTCGGTCGCGGTGCCGTCGCCCGCCCGGGTCAGCGCCCGGGCCGTGGCGCGCACCGGACGGGTCACCACGGTCCGGCCGGTGCCGCCGGGTACCGGGGCCGGCTCGGCGATCCCGCGCACCCGGGCGGCGGTGGCGCGGACGGCCTCCCGGGCGGCGGCGTCGGCGACCCGGGCCGACCGGCGCAGGTTCAGGTCGCACAGCGTGGTGGCGGACGGCGGGGGCGACCAGGCCGGATCGTCGTGGCAGCGGGCCAGGTCGGCCAGGAACAGCCGCAGGGACCACGCGTCGACCGCCAGGTGGTGCCAGACCAGCAGCAGGTCGGTGCGGTCGCCGGCACCGAGCACGGCGCAGCGCAGCAGCGGCTCGGCCGTCGTGTCGAACGGGCGGCGGGCGCGGGCCCGCACGGCCGCCTCGAGCGCCGGGCCGTCGGTGAGGTCGACCAGTTCCACGGTCGGCGGGTGCCGGTCGAGCACCAGCTCGGGCAGGCCGTCGACGAGCCGCAGCCCGGCGCCGAACGCGGGGTGCGCGGCGACCGCCCGGCGCAGCGCGGCGGCCAGCCGGGGCCGGTCCACCGGGGAGGTCGTGCTGAACCAGACCGGCTCCACGTAGAGGTCGGTGCCGGGGTTCAGCTCGTCGTGCAGCCACAGCCCGAGCTGCTCGGGGGTCAGCGGCGCGCGCCGCGCCCCCACCTCCGGCGGGTTCGCGGCCCGGCCGGCGGCGCCGGGCGGCCGACCGGTCGCCGCCTCCCGGAGCCGGGCGGCGAGGGCCGCCGCGTCGGGGGCGCGCAGGACGTCGGCGGGGGTCACCCGCACGCCGGTGCGCTCGGTCAGCCGGGCGGCCACCCGGGCCGCGGCGAGCGAGGTGCCGCCGAGCGGCAGGAAGGCGTCGCCGGCCCGGATCTCCCCGGCCGGCAGCACCCGCCGCCAGGCGTCGAGCACCACGCCGACCGGGCCGGCGGCATCGGCCGGGTCGGTCGCGTCGGGCGGGCCGGTCACGTCGGCCGGTTCCCCGGGATCGGTCGGGGCGGCGGCGGGCAGGGGCAGCGCGGCGAGCCGGTCGTGGTCGTACTTGCCGTGCGGGGTGAGCGGCAGGCGGGGCAGCAGGGCCACCACCGCCGGCACGGCGTACCCGGGGAGCCGCTCGCGGGCGTGGTCCCGTACCGCCCGCTCGGTCAGCCCGGCCCCCGGCTCCGCCGCCACGTACGCCACCAGCACGTCCCCGAGCCCGTCCCACCGCCGGGCCGCCACCACCACGTCGCGGACACCGGGCAGCCGGCGCAGCACCGACTCCACCTCGGCCGGCTCGATCCGGAAGCCGCGGAGCTTGACCTGCCGGTCGACGCGGCCGAGGAAGAGCAGGTTGCCGTCGGGCAGGGTGCGCGCCAGGTCGCCGGTGCGGTAGCTGCGCGTGCCGTCGGCCGCCGCGCCGAACGCCGGTTCCCCGCCCGGGTCCCGCAGGTAGCCGCGGGCCACCGCCGCACCGGCGACGACCACCTCGCCGGTCCCCGTCGGGCGGCACGACCCGTCGGGTTGGCGCAGCAGCAGCCGGGTGCCCCGCACGGCGGTGCCGATCGGGGTCCGCTCGCCGGCCACGGCGCCGTCGCGGGGCACCACGTACAGGGTGCAGCAGACGGTCGCCTCGGCCGGGCCGTACCCGTTGACGACGGTCAGGGCCGGCCGGCTGCGGGCGATGTCCTGCAACAGCGGGCGCGGAATCGGCTCGACGCCGACCAGCAGCCGCCGCAGCCCGGTCAGCGCCCCCGGCTCGGCGCGCAGCAGCGCCCGCAGCTCGGGCAGGAACGCCGGCGGCACGTACGCGCTGCCCGCCCCCGCCGCGTCCAGGAACCCGGCGAGCGCGGCCCCGTCGTGCCGGGCCCCGTCCGGCACGACCCGCACCGTCCCGCCCCGTGCCAGCGGGGCGAAGCACTCCCAGACCGCGACGTCGAAGGAGGGGCGGGTCCACCACGTGCCGGTGTGCCCGTCCGGCACCGGCGCGCGGTCGTCGAGGTCGGCGAGGAGGTTGAGCAGGTTGCCGTGCTCCACCTGCACGGCCTTCGGCGCGCCCGTCGAGCCGGAGGTGTGCACCACGTACGCCACGTCGGACGGCTCGCCGGTGTCGGTGAGGGGCGCGGCCGGCCCGGCCCCGACGGCGGCCGGTGCGAGGACGGGCCGTCCGGGCGGGGCGGACCCGGCCACCACGAGCGCCGGTTCGGCGGCGTCGAGCAGCGCGGCGACGCGGGCCGGCGGTTGGCGCGGGTCCAGGGGCACGTACGCCGCCCGCACCGCGAACGCGCCGACGGCGGCGGCGACGGCGTGCGCGCCGGGCTCCAGCAGTACCCCGACCCGGTCGCCGGGGCCGACACCGCGCGCGGCGTAGCCGGCGGCGTAGCGGCCGGCCAGGTCGCGCAGGCCGGCCCAGGTGACGGCGGCGTCCTCGGCGTGCACGGCGACCGCGTCCGGCCGCCGGTCGGCGGCGGCGAGCAGGCGGCTGAGCAGGGTGCCGGTCACCGGGCCGCCCCGACCCCGTCCGGCGCGACTGGCCCGGCGGCGCGCAGCGCCTCGACGGCGGCGAGGTAGTCGGCGAAGCGCCGGTGCTCGTAGAGCAGCGTGGCGCGCACGTCGACCCGCAGGCCCTGCCGGACCAGGGCGCTCAGCCGCACCGCGAGCAGCGAGTCGCCGCCGACGGTGAAGAAGTCGTCGTCGGGGCGGGGCGGGGCGCCCAGCACGGCCCGCCACGCCTCGGCGACCGCCGTCCCGGCCTCGGTCGGCCGGTCCCCCGGCGCGTCCCGGCCGTCCCCGCGCTCGCCGGCCAGCCGCCGGGCGGTGCCGGCGCGCAGCGCGGCCCGGTCGAGCTTGCCGTTGGTGGTGAGCGGCAGGGCGTCGCACCGCTCCACGAGGTGCGGCACCATCGCGGCGGGCAGCCGGGAACGCAGCCAGTCCCGCACGCCGTCGGCGTCGACCCCGCCGACCACCCAGGCCACCAGCAGCGTCTGCCCGTCCCGGTCGAGCGTGCCGGCCGCGGCCTGGCCGACCCCGGGCATCGCGAGCAGGGCGAACTCCACCTCCCGCAGCTCGATCCGGTGGCCGCGGATCTTGACCTGGCCGTCGCCGCGGCCGACGAAGTGCAGTTCGCCGTCGCGGTCGCGCCGGCAGACGTCCCCGGTGCGGTAGCGCCGCTCCCCGTCGGCGACGCCGAAGGCGGCGGCGGTCTCGGCGGGCGCGGACCGGTAGCCACGGGCCAGCACCGGCCCGGCGACGACCATCTCACCCTGCTCGTCGCCGTCCTCGGGGCCGGTCGGGGCCAGGGCCAGCCGGGCGCCGGCGACCGGCCGTCCGATCGGCGGCGGACCGGTCCGGTCGGTGTGCCGGCGCAGGTCCGACGTGGCGGTGACCAGGATGGTCGCCTCGGTGGGACCGTAGAGGTTGTGCACGGCGGCGCCGAAGTCGGCCGGTGGCCAGGTGCGCAGCCGGTCACCGCCCGTGGCCAGGCTGCGCAGCCGGCCGGTGTCGGCACCGGCGCGCAGCAGGTGCTCGGCGAGCGGGGTGGTGAGGAAGCAGTGGTCGACCTCGCGCACCGTCGCCGCCACCCGCTCCGGGTCGCGGGCCACCGACTCGTCGGCGAGCAGCACCGTGGCGCCGCGCATCAGCGGCGCCCAGAGGTCGAGCAGGGCGGCGTCGAAGGCCAGCCCGGCGAAGGCGGCGGTCCGCACGCCGGGGCCGAGGCGGAAGGCTGTCGCGTACCAGTCGAGGACCGTCCACAGGCTGCGGTGGGCGACCTCGACCTGCTTGGGCCGGCCGGTGGAGCCGGAGGTGGAGATGACGTACGCCAGGTCGTCGGCGTCGGGCAGCCGCAGGTGTTCCTCCCGGCCCGCGCGGACCGGGGTGACCCCGGCGGGCAGCCGGTCGCCGTGCTCCTCGGCGGTGACGGCGACCCGGCAGCCGGCGTCGGTGAGGATCCGGGCGACCCGGGCCGCCGGCAGCGCCGGGTCCAGCGGGAGGAACGCGGCGCCGCAGAACCAGGCGGCGAGCTGCCCGACGACGGCGTCGGCGGTGCGCGGCCGCAGCACCGCGACGACCCGCCCCTCGGCGTCGCCCGCGTCCAGCGTCGGGGCCAGCGCCCCGGCCAGCGTCGTGGCGGCGGTGACCAGGTCGCGGTAGCGCAGCGTGCCGTGGCTGTCGACGACCGCCGGCCGGTCGGGGTGCGTCCGGGCGGCGCGCAGCACCTGGGCGGGGACCGTGGCGGGGCGGTGCTGGCCGGCACGTGCGGCGGTCACGGCTTCCCGCAGGGTCGGGTCACGACAGCGCCTCCAGGTCACGGCGGAAGGGGTGCGTAACAGCGCGTCAACGGTTGTTACGCGAGCCATCCTGGCACCACGGCACGTGTCACGGCCATCATCGACGGTGACGGGCCGGAACGGCGTTCGCCTCCATTTTCATGCACGTAGGTCTATTGACGCGCGGATGCCGACTTCGCTAAATGGAGCTGGCGGGAAACCCACGGTGACCCGGCGGCCGCGGGGCCGGGGCGGGCCGGCTCACCCCACCTCGCTCAGCAGGCCGTCGACCAGGTCGCGCGGCAGCCCGTGGGTGTCGTGCAGGTCGCGATAGTCCTCGTCGGTCAGCGGCCCCCGGGACCGGCGGCGCCGGACCACCGGGCGTCCGCGCCGCAGCAGCTCCCGGAACCGCCGCTCCTCGCCGGAGAGCACCTCGCGCACCTCGTCGACGGTGACGCTCTGCCGGAACCCGTCGAGGGTGTGCCGCACCGGCCCGGTGGGCAGGTCGGACAGGCTCCGGGACGGCTCGTCCCGCCACAGGCTGGTGAGCACGCGGCGCAGCAGCCGGCGCAGCACGTAGCCGCGACCCGTGTTCGACGGCCGGACGCCGTCGCCGACCACCACCACGCTCGACCGCAGGTGGTCGCCGACCAGGCGCAGCGGCTCGTCCCGCAGGTCCCACACGTCGCGGACGCCGCGGACCCACGGCACGAGCCCCTCGGTCTCGAAGACGGAGCGGTGTCCCCGCAGCACCATCTCCAGGCGTTCGAGGCCCATCCCGGTGTCCACGTTGGGCTGCCGCAGCGGCGTCAGGCTCCCGTCCGGGTGCCGGCGGTAGCGCATCCGCACGTGGTTCCAGACCTCCATCCACCGGTCGTCGGTGCCGGGGGTGCCCTGGGGCGGCCCGTCCCCCGTCCAGACGAAGATCTCCGTGTCGGGTCCGCACGGCCCGGTGGGGCCGTTGGACCACCAGTTCTCTTCCCCGGTCAGCTCCACGGGCAGGCCCAGCACACCCCAGGTGCGCAACGAGGACTCGTCCGGGCCGACCTGGTCGTCGCCGCCGAAGACCGTCACGTGCAGCCGGTCGTGGTCGACGCCGAAGCCGTCGCGCAGCAGCTCGTAGCCCCAGCGCAGGCTCTGCGGGAGGCCGTAGTCGCCGAGCGACCAGGAACCCAGCATCCGGAACACGGTCAGGTGGGTGGTGTCACCGACCTCGTCCAGGTCGGTGGTGCGCAGGCAGCGCTGCACGTTGACCAGGCGCCGGCCCAGCGGGTGGGGTCGGCCCTCCAGGTAGGGGGTCAGGGGATGCATGCCGGAGGTGGTGAACAGCACCGGATCGTCCGGCGGCGGGATCAGCGAGCCGTCGGGCACGAGTTCGTGGCCGCGCTGGCGGAAGAAGTCGACGAAGGTGCGGCTGATCGGGTCGTACGTCATGGCGGACGGCCTTTCCGGGTGGGCGACCGGAAAGGGTCCACCGCCGGGAGCCGGCGGGCCGGGACGACGGAGAAGTACGCCGGCGGACCGTTTCCGGTCGCCGGCGGGAGGTGGTGAGGTCAGGCGGCGGCGACCGACGAGCGCGAAGCTCGCGCGGCCGCGGCGGCGAAGGAATGCCTGATCTCCATGCTCCCGACTGTACGCGGACGGCGACGCCGCCGCCCAGCGTGTTTCGTGCCGGGCGGCGGCGTCGGGGAGGGTCAGGCGCCCACGGAGGCGAGGGCCGGGGCGGGACGGTCGTCGACCGGGTTCGGGGTCTTCCGGTTGGGCAGGGACAGCCGGAAGACCTTCTTCCACGCGGAGAAGACCTGCCGGGGCAGCGAGCCGGTGGTGTACTTCAGTCCGTACCGGTCGAACAGGGCCCGCACCTCGGGGGCGATCTCCTGGTAGCGGTTGCTGGGCAGGTCGGGGAAGAGGTGGTGCTCGATCTGGTACGACAGGTTGCCGGTCATGATGTGCATCAGCCGGCTGCCGCTGATGTTGGCCGAGCCGAGCATCTGCCGCAGGTACCACTCGCCGCGGGTCTCGCCCTCGATCGAGCGCCGGGAGAAGGTCTCCACGCCCTCCGGGAAGTGCCCGCACATGATCACCGAGTGGCTCCACAGGTTGCGCAGGAGGTTGGCGGTGAACGTGGCGGCGAGCGTGTGCAGGAACGACGGCCCGGACAGCAGCGGGTGCAGGACGTAGTCCTTGAGGACCTGCCGGCGGATCTTCCGCCCCACCGCGCGGGCCCGGGCCCGGAACTCCGGCTTCTTGTGCCGGCCCTTGCGCAGGTTGCGCCCCAGCTCCAGGTCGTACGCGGCGATGCCGTACTCGAAGAAGCAGGCGTTGATGAAGTTCCACAGCGGCTGGCCCAGGTGGAACGGGTGCCACCGCTGGTCCTCGTCGACGCGCATGATGCCGTAGCCGAGGTCGTTGTCCTTGCCGATCACGTTCGTGTACCGGTGGTGCAGCTCGTTGTGCGAGTGCTTCCACTGGTCGGCCGGCGAGACGTGGTCCCACTCCCAGGTGGTGGAGTGGATCTTCGGGTCCCGCATCCAGTCCCACTGGCCGTGCAGGACGTTGTGGCCGATCTCCATGTTCTCCAGGATCTTGGCCACGGTCAGGCCGGCGGTGCCCACGATCCAGGCCGGCGGGAAGAGCGAGAACAGCAGCACCACCCGGCTGCCCAGCTCCAGCTTGCGCTGCGTCGAGATGACCCGGCGGATGTACGCGGCGTCCCGTTCGCCCCGGTCGGCGATCACCCGGTCGCGGATCGCGTCGAGTTCCTTGCCGATGGTCTCGATGTCCTCGGCGGTCAGGTGGGCGATCGGGTTGACGGGCTTGTTCTGGATCACGGTCACGTCGGGTACTCCGGTCAGTGGTCGATGTCGCAGGGGCCGGCCGCGGCCGACACGCAGGTCTGGATGAGGACGCCGTCGCCGGGCACCGCCGTGGTCAGGTCCCCGTTGCGCAGGTCGCGGACCGCGCCCTGACGCAGCGGCAGGACGCAGCCGAAGCAGATGCCCATCCGGCAGCCCGAGGGCATCAGCACCCCGGCGTTCTCGCCGGCGTCGAGCAGCGGGGTGGCGCCGTCGGCCGCCACGGTCACCCCCGAGCGGGCGAAGGTGACGGTGCCGCCCTCCCCGGGCGAGATGACGGTGGGCCGGAACCGCTCGGTGTGCAGCCGGTCGCCGCGGCCCCGGGCCGCCCAGTGCTCCGCCAGCGCGTCGAGCAGGCCGACCGGGCCGCAGGCCCAGGTCTCCCGGTCGAGGTGGTCGGGCACGAGGCCGGCGAGGTCGGCCACGGTGAGCAGCCCGTCGGCGTCGGTGTGCCGCTCCACCAGCCGGATCGCGCCCCGCGCGGCGAGGTCCCGCAGGTCGGCGCCGAAGATCATGTCGGCCGGGGTCGGCGCGGAGTGCACCACGACGACGTCGGCGTCGGCCAGTACGCCCGAGCGCAGCATCCCCATCACCGGGGTGACCCCGCTGCCGGCGGTCACGAAGAGCACCCGGGCGGGCGGCCGGCCCGGCAGCACGAAGTCGCCCTGGGCCTGGTCGAGCTGGACCAGCGTCCCGGGCTGCGCCCGCCGGACGAGGTGGTTGCTGACCACGCCGTCCGGGATCGTCTTGACGGTGATCGAGATGGGCCCGCGGGCGGTCGGGGCCGAGGTGACCGAGTACGCCCGCCACAGGCGCACGCCGTCGACGTCGACGCCGAGGCGGACGTACTGGCCGGGGGTGTGGCCCCGCCAGTCGCGGCCCGGCCGGATCACCAGTGTCGCCGCGTCGGCGGTCTCGGGGCGGACGGCGACGATCCGGCCGCGCAGGTCCGCCCCGGAGCGCAGCGGGGCCACCAGGTCGAGGTAGTCGTCGGGCAGTAGCGGGGTGGTGACCGACGCGGCCAGCCGCAGGATGCGGCCCCGCAGGGGCGCCTTCGCGGGTGGGCGCGGGACGGTGGTCGTCATGATTCGATGGTCGCGGCGGCCTGGCATAAAATCTTGGCCTGCGAAGGTGAACCGATCCAGCCTTTTTGTGCGGAGGGAACAAACGTGTCGGAACGCTCCGAGGCCACCCGGCGCGCGGCCCGCCTCGAACTGGACGCGCGGGTCGCGGGCGCGCTGCGCGACCGGCTGCCGCTGCTCGCCGAGCGTACGGTCACCGCGATCACCGCCGAGGTCCCGAGCTACTCCGGCACCCTCACCGGCCAGATGCGCGAGAAGATCGAGACCGCGGTGCAGCTCGCGCTCGGCACGTTCCTCCAGCTCATCGAGCGGTCCCAGGGCGCCGACCCGAGCACGCCCCTGGTCGGCGCCCTGGAGGCCGCGTACGCCCTCGGCAGCGGCGAGGCGCGCTCCGGCCGGAGCGTGGACGCGCTGCTGGCGGCCTACCGGGTGGGCGCCCGCGTCTCGTGGCGGGAGATGTCGACCACCACGGTGCAGGGCGGATCGTCCGCGGCCACCGTCGCCGAGTTCGCCGAGCTGATGTTCGCGTACATCGACGAGCTTTCCGCCGCCAGCGTGGCCGGGCACGCCGACGAGCTGGCCAGTGCCGGCCGGGCCCGGCGCCGCAACCTGGAACGGCTCACCCAGCGGCTGCTCGCCGGCGAGCCCGAGGAGGTGCTGCTGCGCAGCGCCGACCGGGCCGACTGGCCGCCGCCGCAGACCCTCACCGTCGTGCTGCTGCCGCGGGCCAACCTCCGGGCGGCGCTCGCGCTGCTGCACCCGCACACCCTGGAGAGCGGCGAGGAACCTCCGGCGGCCGCGGCGGGCGAGGACCTCGCGGTGCTGCTGGTGCCCGACACGCACGGCGACCGGCGGCGCCAGCTCGCCCGGGTGCTGCGCGGGCGGCGCGCGGTGCTCGGCCCCGCCCGCCCGTGGACCCGGGTGGCCTCCTCCTACCAGCGCGCGACCCGGGCCCTGTCGCTCGGCCTGCGCCCCGCCGACGACGGCGCGCCGCTGGACACCGAGGAGCACCTCGCCGAGCTGGTACTGAGCACGGACCCGGAGGGGCTCGCCGACCTGCGCGCCCGGGTCCTGGCGCCGCTGGCGTCGCTGCCGTCCGCCACCGCCGACCGCCTCGCCGAGACGCTGCGCTCCTGGCTGCTGCACCACGGCCGGCGTGACGACGTCGCCGCCGACCTCTTCGTGCACCCGCAGACCGTGCGCTACCGGATGGGCAAGCTCCGTGAGCTGTACGGCGACCGGCTGACCGATCCGGGGACCGTCCTCGACCTCACCCTCGCCCTGGCCTTCCCGCCCCGCGACGGGGCCGGCGAGACAGCGTCCTAATCGGACTGTCGACCCTCGTGAACGCGGCCCCGCCCCCGCTCGGGATCGGCGACGGGACGCGCGCCGAGCGCCGTTCAACCGCGTGGGAACGATCAGGTCAGATACCGGACATAACCGTATCGCCGGCCGACTTCGTCTGGCACCCTGGTCCCTCCTCGCCCGCGATCACCACGCCGGCCGCCGGCAAGGCCGGTGGTCGCCGCGCGGCGGGGCGGAACGGGTCCGCTTCCGACACCGCGACGCCCGCACCAGGAGGGCCGCCGGGCGGGGCCCGGCGAGCGAGAGGACGTGCATGGCGCCGCACACGGGGGACGGACACGGGGCCGACCGGTCGGCCCCGGCCACCCGTCGGAGACGTCGCGCGGGCCGGCTCCGCGACGCCCTGCGGACGACCCCGGCGCTGATCGTGGTCGGCGGCGCCCTGCTGGTCGCCGCGCTCGCCGCGACCGCCGCCGTCGCCGTGCAGTCCCGGGCGTCCGCCACCACGCTGGGCGAGCGGTCCGCCGAGACCGCCGTGCGCACCAGCACGACCGCCCGGGAGATCTACCAGGGCCTCGCCGACGCCGACGTCGCCGCCAGCGCCGTCTTTCTGCTCCCGCCCACCGAGGACCGGCGCGCGTCGCTCGTCGGCGCGTACGACGCGGCGGTGCACGAGGTGGAGCGCACGCTGACCGACTCGATGGGCAACGCCGTCGACGACCCCGACCGGCTGACCAGGCTGGCGACGATCGCCGCGCGGCTGAAGGTCTACCGGGACGTGGTGTGCGCCGCGCTGCGGGTGGCCGGCCCCCTCCCCGCGCTTCCCGGCGCGGAGCAGCGCCGCCCCTGCACGCCGGCGGAGACGACGACGGCGGAGGCCGGGGCGGACGACGCGGCGGCCCGCGCCGTGCTCGCCTCGGCCTACGCCCGCGAGGCGTCGCACTACATGTCCACCGAGCTGCTCACCGCGGCGCAGGGCCTGTGGAACTACGACACCCGGCGCCTGCTCGAGGCTCGCGCCGACGCGCGGCCGTGGCTCGCCGCGTCCGTGCTGGTGCCGCTGGGCACCCTCGCCGCCCTGGTGGTGGTGCAGGTGTGGCTGCGTCGGCGGACCCGGCGCCGGCTGAACGCCGGCCTGTTGCTGGCCTCGTTGGGCACCGCGGCCGTGCTGGCCATGCTGGTCTCGTCGTGGTGGCACTGGCCGGACGCCGACCGGAGGTTCCCCGAGCTGGAACGGGCGATCGACGCGCAGAGCGCCACCCAGCAGCGGCTCGGCACCCTGCTGGCCGGCCGCGCCGACGTCTACCTCGGGCTCGGGGCGAGCGTCGACCCGGCGGGGCACAAGGCCGACTTCGACCGGCGGGACCTCTGCGCCGATCCCGCCGGGCAGGAGCCCCCGAGGGACCGGATCGACTGCACCGCCCTGACGGAGGCGGTCTGGCCGGCCCGGCAGAGCCGCACACCCGACGCGTTCCGCAACGCGGTCGACACCGTGCTCAGCGACGGTTCGGCGGGCCGGGCGTTCGTCACCGCGGAGGGCCACCTCCTCGCCGACCTGACCGCCCGCAACCAGGAGGTCTCCCGGATGGTGACCGACCTGCCCGAGGCGCCACGCCATCTCGGCGGCACGGCCGCCTGGGTCACGCTGCTCGCCGCCGCCGGGGTGGTCGCCGGGCTGCGCCAGCGCTACCTGGAGTACCAGTGAACGCGACCCGGAGGGCTCCGACGACGACGCGACGCGGTGGCCGCGGGGCGATGGCCGCCGCGCTCCTGACCGCCCTCGCCGGGTGCACCGCGCCGACGGCGCCGCCCCCTGCGCCCCCGGCGCGGCCGCAGGGCGTGGCGACGGTGCCGACGACCGACGGGGCGGACGCGATCTGCCCGGTACGCCGCAGCCTTCCCGCGAGCCCGACCCCACCGTCCCGGATCCTCGACCGGGGCGAGCTGGTGGTGGGCGTCGACCCGTCCGACGCCACGATGAGCCACTGGGACGCCCGCACCCAGCGGTTCGAGGGCTTCAACATCGAGCTGATGCTGGCGGTCGCCCGGGCCCTCTGGCCGACGGATGACCCGCGCGAGCGGCTCACCTTCAAGGTGGTGCCGCCCGGCCAGGGCGCCTTCACCATGGTGGAGAACGGCGAGATCGACGTCGTGGCCACCTCCCTGACGGCGACGTGCCAACGCGCCCGGCGGGTCGTCTTCTCCAACGACTACCTCGACTCCGGTCAGAGCGTGCTGGTCCGCGAACGCGCCGAAGGGGTGCCGGAGTACGCCGGCATGGAGCAGCTCGGCGGCAAGCGGGTCTGCGCCGGCGCGAACACGACCTCACTCGCGATGATCTCCAGCTACCGCACCCTGGCGGGCGAGCGGCTCGTACCGGTGCAGGCCATCCACTCGGTCGACTGCCTCGTCATGCTGCGCCAGGGCCAGGTCGAGGGCGTCAGCACCGACGAGAACATCCTGCTGGGCTTCGCCCAGATGGCCCCGGACACGATGCTGGTGACCGAGCCGCCGCGCCGCGACCGGCAGTTCTGCGCGTACCACCGGGACTCCGACTGCACCTGGTTCACCGACGAGCCGCACGCCTTCGCGTTCCACCTCGACCACGGCCGGGAGCTGGCCGCGTACGTGAACCACGTGCTGGCGTCGCCGCGCACCGCGACGGTGTGGCGGCAGGCCCACGACCGGTGGCTCGCCGGGCACCGGGACAGGGGCATGCCGTCGCCCGAGCCGCCGACCACGGTGTGGCCGCCCCCCGACCCGCCGCCGGTCACGCCGCGGCCGACCGACTGACGGGCGGCGCCTGATGTCCCACCGGGAACGCCTCGACGCCACCCTGGCGGCACACGCCTGGGTGTGCGAGAGCCTGCTCGAGGTGCAGCAGCTCGTCACCGAGACCTTCCGGCAGCCGGCCGGCCCCGCCGCGGCGTCCGCGCGTGAGGCCCGGGACCTGCTGCACCGGCTCGGCTGCCTGTCGCTGGCCCTGGACCGCCTGGTCGACGACCTCGACGGCGTCGACCGGTCCACGCCCGCCGGTGCGGACGCGCTGGCCCGGCTGCTGGCCGGCCCCTGCCGGGTCCGGTTCACCGCGGCGACCGGCGAGCCGGTCCGCCTGGAGGAGATGACCGTCGAGCAGGTCGTGGTGGCGGCCCGCGAGCACGTGGCCCGGATCCGCCGGATCGTGGACGCGCACGGCCGCGACCGGCTGGCGGTCCGGGCGCAGCGGCTGCGCTCCTCGGTGGACCGGCTCCGCCGGCTCGCCGCGGACGCCGCCGCCGAGGGCCTGGGCGACGGGGCCGACCCGGTGGCCGGGCTCGCGGTCGACGGGCTGCTGGAGCAGGTCGCCGCCGCCGAGGCGGCGGGCCGGGGGCGGTGGCTGCGCGGCGACGCCGGGCCGGACGGGGACGACGGGACGCTGTCCGAAGCCGTCGACCGGGCGGTCGAGCTGACCGACGCCGCGCGGCGCCGGCTGCGCCGCCGGTGCCACCTGGAGCTCACGGGGCGGCTGGAGGCGTACCGGCAGAAGGCCGCCGACGTGGGCCGGGCCGAGCATCCCGACGTCGAGGAGAGCTACCGGGACGCCCGGGCCGCGCTGCGCCCCGACGTCTTCGACGTGACCGGCGCCAGCCGGGCGGTCCGGGCCTACCAGCAGGCCGTGAACGGAGGCACACGATGACGGCGGTCAGCCGCGGCTGCGCGGAGCGCAACTGCCCCGGCAGCGTGGACTCCGACGGGTTCTGCCGGCTGTGGGGGCACGAGTGCGCCGGGGCCGGCGCCGCCACCGGCCCGGGGCCGAGCCCCGGCCCCGACCTCGACCGGCGCCCGGCGCGGACGGTGTCCCGGCCGTGGGAGCAGCCGGCCGTACTGCCCACCGCCCGGCCCCACGACCCACTGTCGGCGCTGGTGTCGCAGCCGGTCGTCCCCGAGCACTCCCGCTACTGCGCGAAGACGACCTGCCGGCGCCGGCTGCCCCGGGTCGCCGGATACTGCCCGGACTGCGGCACCCGGTACTCCTTCACCCCGCCGCTGTCCAACGGCGACCTGCGGGCCGGGCGCTACCGGATCGAGGGCTGCCTGGGCAACGGCGGGGTCGGCTGGGTGTTCCTCGCCCGGGACGAGGACATGGACGGCGCGTGGCGGGTGCTGAAGGGGCAGCGCAACCCGGAGGACCGGGAGGCCGTCGCGGCGTTCGTCGCCGAACGGCAGGCGCTGATCGCCCTGAACCACCCGCACATCGTCACGATCACCCACGCGCTGCGGCCCGAGTCCGACCGGGACGCCGGCTACCTGGTGATGGAGTACGTCAACGGGGGCACCCTCGAGGAGGCGCGCAGCACGGCCGGGCCGGGCGGCGGTTCCTGCGCCGTGGACGTGGCGCAGGCGCTCGGGTACGGCGTGCAGATCCTCGACGCCTTCGAGTACCTGCACGACCAGGGCTGGCTGTACTGCGACCTGAAGCCCGAGAACGTGATGCGGGTCGGCGGCCAGGGCGCCAACGATCCGATCAAGCTCGTCGACTTCGGCGCCGCCCGCCGGATCGACAACACGGTGAGCCCGGCCTGGGGCACCGCGGGCTTCACCGCCCCGGAGGTGGAGCGCCTGGGGCCGGCCGGCCCGAGCGTGCGGTCGGATCTCTACACGGTCGGCCGGACCCTCGCGGCGCTGACCCTGGTGCCGCGGTCCGTCGACGTGGCCCGGATCCCGCCCGGGCAGGACCTGCTGCGGCTGCCCGTGCCGGCGCGGCTCGACCCGTTCCTGCGGTTGCTGGCCCGCGCCACCGCCGCCGAGCCGGACGACCGGTTCGCCTCCGCCGCCGAGATGCGCGAGCAGGTCCGGGGGGTGCGGCGGCAGGTCAGCTCGGCGGGCGACGGCGTGCCCCGGCCGACCCGGTCCACCCTGTTCAGCCCGTCCGCCTGCGCGTTCGGCCTGCACACCGACGGGGACGCGCTCGACGTCGTGGAGGTCATGCTCGGTCTGCCCGCGCCCCTGGTCGACGGCGCCGACCCGGCCGCCGGTTTCCTCGCCTCGCTCGGCCCGGCCGACCCGGCGGAGCTGATCGAGCTGCTGAGGACCGCCCCGGAGCGGACGGCGCAGGTCACCTACCGTGCTGTCCGGGCACACCTCGCCGCCGGTCGGGCGGACGAGGCGGGGCCGCTGCTCGCCGAGTTCCCCGAGGAGCTGCGGGACTGGTCGCTGTGGTGGCACCGCGGCCTGGTGGCCCTGGTGGGCCGGGACTTCGGCACCGCCCGCCGCCGGTTCGACCAGGTCTACGGGTGGCTGCCGGGTGAGGTCTCCACCCGGCTCGCGTACGCGGTGGCCTGTGAGCTCGACGGCGACCCGCGCACGGCCGCCGACCACTACCGGGGGGTGTGGGACACCGACCCGGGCGTGGTGGGCGCGGCCTTCGGGCTGGCCCGCTGCCTGCTGGCGACGGCCGACCCGCGCAGCGCCGCCGACGCCCTGCTGAAGGTGCCGGAGTCGTCCCGGGCCTCGACGGTGGCGGTGACCTGCGCGGTGCGGATCCTGCTCGACGCGCCGGACGACGAGCACCGGCTCGACGTCGCGCTCGACGCCGCGGCAATGGTCGACAAGCTGCCCCCGTTCGACGAACGCGAGCAGGTCGAGGCGCACATCCTGCGGATCGCGCTGGACTGCGACCTGGCCGCCGGGCGACACGCCGGGCGGCGGCTGTTCGGCCACCCGCTCGAGGAGGACGCCCTGCGCGGCGCGTTCGAGCGCCGGTGCCGGTCCCGCGCCCGGCGCACCGCCGACCGGCGCGAGCGGATCGCGCTCGTCGACCTTGCCAACGCGTACCGGCCGGTGACGTGGTGGTGAGCCCGGCCGCCGGCCCCGACGGAAAGAGGTCCCCCGTGCCCCCCGCCAACGGTCTGCCGCTGCGCCTGAGCGTGCACCACACCGAGTACGTGCCCGCCGACGGGGCGGTCGTCGACGTCGTCGCCACCGTCCAGGGCGCGGAGCCGGAGAACGGGGACGTCCGCCACGACGGCTTGGCCGAGGTGATCCTGCTCGACTCCTCCGGCTCGATGGGGGCGCCGCAGGCGAAGATGCGGGCCGCCCGGCAGGCGACCGCCGCCGCCATCGACGCCCTGCCGGACGGGGTCGCGTTCGCGGTGGTGGCCGGCACCGCCAACGCCACGATGGTCTACCCGGGCGACCGGCGGCTGGCGGTCGCCGACGAGAGCACCCGCGCCGCCGCCCGCAACGCGCTGCGGCACGTGGCGCCGCACGGCGGTACCGCCATCGGCACGTGGCTGCTGCTGGCCCGCCGGCTGCTCGCCACACGGCCCGACGCGATCGGGCACGTCATCCTGCTCACCGACGGCCGCAACGAGTCCCAGCGCCCGGCCGACCTGCGGGCGGCGGTGGACGACTGCGTGGGGCGCTTCACGGTCGACTGCCGCGCCATCGGCTCCGCCGACGGTGTGCACGACTGGGACGCGGCGGAACTGCTGGGCATCGCGGAGGCGTTGGGGGCCAACCCCGTCGTGCCGGTGGAGGACCTCGCCGGGCTCGCCGACGAGTTCCGGGCGGTGTTGACGCGCGCGATGTCCCGTCGGGTCGCCGGCGTGCGGCTCCGGGTGCGCACCACCGGGCTGACCCGGGTCCGCTTCGTCAAGCAGGTGCACCCGGCGATCGCCGACCTGACGGGGCGCGGCGAGCCGGCCGGCGAGCTGACCACCGACTACCCGATCGGCGCGTGGAGCCCGCACGACCAGCGGGACTACCACGTCGCCCTGGAGGTCGACGCGATGGCGCCGGGGGCGCGGCGGCGGATCGGCTGGGTGAGCGTCCACGCCGACGCGGACGGCGAGCCGGTCGAGGCGCCGATCACCGTGGAGTGGACCGAGGACGCCCTGCGGTACTCGGAGATCAACGAGAGCGTCGCCCACTACACCCGGCAGCAGGACTACGCGGCGGCGGTCCAGCGCGGGCTGACGGCCGCCCGGGCGGGCCGGACCGGCGAGGCGGAGGAGCACCTGGGACGGGCGGTGGCGCTCGCCCACGCCGCGGGCCGCGACGACGACGTGGTCCTGCTCGCCCGGGTGGTGGAGGTCCTGGACGCCGCCGGCGGTCGGGTCCGCCTCAAGCCCGACGTGGACGCCCGGCTGACCCAGTCCTCCCTGGTCGTGTCCCACCACACCTCCCGCTGGGGGCCGCAGGAGCCGCCGGCGCAGCGGTCCGCGCCAGCCGGCCCGCCCGCGCCGTGGCGGCACTGCGACGAGACTCAGACCGGCGCCTACTGCGAGGGGTGCGGGGCCCACCACCTGGCGGCGGACCGGCCCGGCGCCGGCCGGCCCTGACGCCGATGGACCTGGAGATCCCCAACCAGGTCGCCGGAGTCGTCAGCGGCACGCTGGCGCTCGCCGGCGCGGTCCTCGCCGTCCGCCGGTACACCCGGGACCGGGACCGGCGCGGCTGGTGGTCCGCGCTGAGCCCGGTCTGGAGGCGGGAGGCGGACGCCGGCATCGTGCACCCGCACCGGTTCGGCGGGTACGTGAAGCCGCTGTCCGAGGTGTACGTGCCGCGCCGGGTGGTGCCCCGGCTCGCCCCGGCCGGCGACGGCGTCGACGTGGCGGACCTGCTCACCGGCGCCGGCAACGTGCTGCTGATCGGGGAGCCGGGCAGCGGCAAGACGGCGCTCGTCCGCTACGAGAGCGCCCGGTCGGCGCAGCGCTGGCTCGCCGGACGCGGCCGGCGGCGACAGTCCCCGCCCGGTCCGGTGCTGGTGAGCCTGCCGGCCGCCGCCCTGGTGCACCAGCCGCTGCCCGCCGCGCTCGCCGAGGCGTACCCGCGGGAGGGCGCCCCGCTCGACGTGGAGCAGCCGCCCGCTCCCGGGCGGCGGTGGCTGGTCTGCGTCGACGGGGTCGACGCCGTCGCCGACCCGGACGAGCGGGCCGTCGTGCTCAACCGCCTCGCCACCCTGGCCCGCTCCCCCGCCCCGGCCGCCGCGCCGAAGCCGTGGCGCCTCCTGGTGACCACGCGGCACCTGGCCGAGGACGAGCTGGCCGTGCTGAGCGACGGCTACGCGGCGTACCACCTGGCGCACTTCACCGACGCCGACGTCGCGCTGCTGGCCGCCCGGTGGTTCCCGGACGACGCCACGGCGCGCCGGTTCCTGGACTGGGCCCACGCCCAGCGCATCACCGGCCCGGTGCACAACCCGCTGACCGCCACCATCGCCGTGCTGGTGTGGGAGGGCGGGCAGGCGGAAGCGGCCCCGCAGCCCGGCCCGGCGGCCCTGCTCGACGAGTTCGTCCGCGCCCTGCTGCGCGGCGGCCGGGACAGCCTGGACGCCGCCTGCGAGGCGCTGCTGCGCTGCCCGCCCGAGGGCGAGTCGATCGCCGCCTGGCTGGTGGCGCGGCACACCGAACTCGTCGAGGTGGCGGCGACCGCCGCGGTCACCGGGGGCGATCCGGTGGCGGCGGTCGTGGACTGGTCGGCGGCGCACGCGCCGGCTCCCCCGGCCCGGGCGCTGCCCGACTGGCCCACCCACGTACGGCAGATCCTGCTCGCCACGAACCTCTTCCGGGCCGACCGGCACACCCTGGCCTCGGTCTGGCCCAGCCTGGTGGACTACCTGGCGGCGGGGCCGCTGGCCCGGGACTGGCGGCCCGACGAGTGGGTGACGCTGATGAACACCCGCTCGACGCGGTTCGTCGCCTTGCAGGCGATCAGCCGGGCCGCCGTCGCGCCGGCCTTCCTGCGGGACCGCCTGGCGGAGCCGGACGGCGCGATCGCCGCCGGTCACCTGCTCGCCGGCCGCGCCGGGACGGGCGGGGCCGGCGCACTCCCGTTCCGGGCGGACGTGCTCGCGGCGCTGCTGACGCACTGGGCCGGCGGCGCGGACCGCCCCGGCGGCCGGGACGCCGCGCGGGAGTGCTTCTCGCTGCTCATGACGCTGGCCGCGGACCGGGCCGACCGGGACCTGCTGCACGACGTCGCCACGGATCCACGACGGCCGGGCGACGTCCGCCGGGCCGCGGCGCTCTTCTTCGCCGTACGCAAGCGCAACGCCCGCCCCCGATGAGCGCTGGCTCCCGACCCCGGCTGCCCCGGACGCGCACGGCGGCATCCCGCGGCAGCCGTACCACCGCAGAGGCCCGCCCCCGCCCCCGGGGGGGCCCGGGGGCGCGGCGCCCGCCCGGCGGCGGGGGGGTGGCCGACCCCGCCGGCCGC
>NZ_JBEYTP010000050.1:0-43471 GCF_040643125.1 Micromonospora sp. NPDC047465 | reverse complement strand
AACCGCATCCTCTTCGGCGTCGGCATCCACCACATCGCCTTCGACGGATGGTCACACGCCCTCCTCGTCCACGACCTCAGCCACGCCTACACCGCCCGGCTCGCCGGAAAGACCCCGGTCTGGGACCAGTCCGCACCCACCCTGCGTCAGTTCCACGACGAGTACACCCGGCTGCGCGACGCCGCCGACCTGGAGACCCAGCGGGCCTACTGGCGCGAGCAGCTACGCGGACTCTCCCGCCAGGGCGGAGGCCGGCCCCAGGCGCTCCTGGAGCAGACCCCGGCCTGGGGCCCGAAGACCGGGCACACGGTCACCGTCACCGGCAACGTGTTGGCACGCTGGGACCGCGTCGCCCGCGAACACCGGTTCAGCCGCTCCGCCTACTTCGCCGCCGCCTACGCCACCGCACTGCGCGCCATCCATGGGCAGACCGACATCGGCATGCTGATGATCGTCGCCCAACGCGGTAGCCGCATCCTCGACTCCACCTTCACGAGCCGGATCAACTCCAACTGCCTCCGGGTCCGCTTCGACGGCTCCAACGGGCCGGCGAAGGACCTGGCGCGGGCGGTCCAGCAGACCATCGACGAGCTGATGGCCGCGCAGGACATCCCCTTCCTGGAAAGCACCGCCGACCCGGCCGTCGGCGTGTCCCGGGAGGTGGCCAACAGCCTGCCCACCTTCGCCTACCAGGACAACGTCGTCCTTCCGCTGGACCTGCCTGGCTGCCGCGCCGAGGAGGTCGTCGACCCGTATGCCCAGGAGTGGTCGGGCGCCTGCCTCGTCGAGGTGCTTCCCGGCGAAGAGGACGTCCTCCTGCGCGTCACCATCCGCACCGACCTGGTCCCGCCTCCTGTCGCCGAGGTGCTGGCCGCGTCGATGCTGCGCTTCCTCGAAGCCGGACCCCAGGTCGACGACGATCCGACACACTGAGCGGGCCGTCACGACCTTCGCACATCTCACCTGCGGGAAGCCGGCATTGTCGCCCGGATGGCCGATCGCCACCGGCGTGACCGAAGGAGCCTGCCGGCATCTGATCAAAGTCCGGCTGGACATCACCGGCAGTGGCGGGGTACCGCCAAGGCGCAGAACCGCCAGCCGTGATCCGTATTCCGCGAGACGATGCGCTGCCACGATCCGTGCAGACCACGCCTTCGCGGAAGGAAATCCCATGTCTGTCCACCCCCGATGGGTCCGGTTCGGCCGGGCCGTGGGTGTCGTCGCCCTGACGGTGAGCGTTGCTGCCGCCGCGGCGCCGGCCGCCGCGGCCCCGCCGCAGCGGCCGATCGTCGGCTCGGCGTCCGGCACGGCGACCCCGGCCGGTACACCGGTCACACTGATCACCGGCGACCTCGCCGTGTACTCCGTCGACGCCGCGGGCCGCCCGTCGGCGTCGCTCGTCCCGGGCCCGAACGCCGACCCGGACGGCTACATCACCCGCGTCTTCCGCGATGACGTCTACGTCGTCCCGGCCCGCGCGGTCCCGATGATCTCCGAGGGCACCCTCGACGAGCAGCTGTTCAACGTCAGCGCGCTGGTACGCCAGGGCTACGACGACCGGTCGGCCGCAGCCCTGCCGTTGCTCGCCACGTACGGGGGCGCGGTGACGCGTACCCGCCAAGCGCCGCAGGCCCCGCAGGGCGCGACCGTCGAGGCGATCCTGCCGGTCGCGGACGCCGTCGCCCTGTCGGCGGACAAGGACCGCGCCGCGGAGTTCTGGCGCGACCTGATCGACGGTGACGGGCCGGCCATCACGAAGCTGTGGCTGGACGAGCGGGTCAGCGTGGCGATGGCCGAGAGTGCCGCGCAGATCCACGCCCCGCAGGCGTGGGCGGCGGGCTTCGACGGGACGGGCACCACGGTGGCCGTCCTCGACTCCGGCTACGACGGCAAGCACCCGGATCTCGCCGGGCAGGTGGCCGGCGCGAAAAACTTCACCACCGACTCCGGTGGCGCCGACGTGGACCTGAACGGGCACGGCACCCATGTCGCGTCGACGGTCGCGGGCACCGGCGCTGCCTCCGGCGGTGTCGAGAAGGGCGTCGCGCCCGGCGCGAAGCTGCTCATCGGCAAGGTGCTCGACGGTTACGGCCGGGGCCAGGAATCCTGGATCATCAACGGCATGCAATGGGCCGTCGACCAGAAGGCCGACGTGATCAGCATGAGCCTCGGCGGCAGCGTCGGCACCGACTGCACCGATCCGATCGGCGTCGCCGCGCAGGCGCTCGCGCAGCAGAGCGCCTCGCTGTTCGTGGTCGCCGCCGGCAACGCGGGCCCCACGCTCCAGACGATCAGCGCGCCCGCCTGCGCGAAGGACGTTCTCACCGTGGGCGCGGTGGACTCCGCGGGTCAAACCGCACGGTTCACCAGCCGCGGCCCGGTCACCGGCACCCACACCGTCAAGCCCGAGATCGCCGCGCCGGGTGTGGAGATCCTCGCGGCCGAGTCCGGCACCGGCGGGTACACCCGGATGTCGGGCACGTCGATGGCGACCCCGCACGTCGCCGCGGTTGCCGCGTTGCTGAAGCAGAAGCACCCCGGCTGGACGGCGCAGCAGCGCAAGGCGGCGCTGATCTCGGCGGCGACGCCCAGCACCACGGGCCGGGTGCACGAGGTGGGCGCCGGTGTCGTCGACGCGCTGCGCCCGCTGACCGCGGCGGTCGTCGGCCCCGGTGTCGTCGACGCGGGATCGTACGCCTGGCCGCACCTGCACCAGTCGAAGACCACGACGACGGTCACACTCACCAACACCGGTGACAAGGCGGTCGCGTTCGACCTCGCGATCGCCGGAGCGACCGCCGAGAACGGAGCGCCGCTGCCGAAGCGGACGTTCGCGGCCGGGATCGGCACGGTCACCGTCCCAGCGCACGGCACGGCCGAGGTGCCCGTCGTCCTCGACCCAGCCGTCAAGCTGAGGGCCGCCGAGTACGGCGCGATCGGGGCCCGGCTCGTTGCCACCGCAGCCGACGGCAGCACCGTCGTCACGGCGATCGCGGCATACCTGGAGCCGCACTCGGTCACCGTGAAGCTGAAGCTGATCGACCGCCGCGGCGAGGCGCCGGCCACGCCGTCGTTCGTGGACGTCGTGGACGCGGACCGGCTGACCGCCCTGCGGTTCGCGTCGTTCACGACCGAGCCGACGCTGCGGCTGCGCGAGGGCCGCTACTCGATCAACGCCGTGATCGCCAGCCGTGACGCGGGCACCACCGGGGCGAACGGCCTGGTCCACTCGGTGACGTTCATGGGCGACCCGGAGTTGGTGGTCAACAACGACGACGTCGACCGGACCATCACCTACGACGCCCGGACGGCGATCCGGCAAAAGGTCACCGCCGAGCGGCCGATCGAGGCGCAAAGTGTCGCGGTGGAGTACGGCCGCTGGTGGGACACCGCGTACATCAGCGGCGGCTACACCGGCGGGAAGTCCGTCGACGAGGTCTACGTCGGCCGGACCACGCCGGTCACCGACGGCGGCTTCCAGCTGGGCAGCTACTACCGGCTGTACGCCCCCGAGCTGGCCCTGCGCACTACCGGCGGGATCGCTCTCAACCCCGTCTACATCGGGCCGAGCCGGCTCCAGGCCGCCGTGCCGACCCGGTTCGACGGATCCGGCACCGCCGAGCTGGTCGACGCCGGAGCAGGCAGCCAGGCGGAGCTGGCCGCGGCGACCGGGAAGATCGCGCTGGTGCACTCGACCGATGTCGCGAAGGTCCTCACCGCCGCCGCGGCCGCAGACGTCAAGGCCGTCCTGTTCGGACGGAACGAGCCGGGCCGCTGGTCCGCGACCGCCGCGTCGACCATCCCGGGTCTGACGGTCACCGCCACGGAGGAGTCCGCCCTGCGGGCTGCGCTGGCCGCCGGACCGGTGACCCTGGCCTGGGACGCCGTCGTCACGAGCCCCTACGTCTACAACGTGGCGTTCGCGGACGAGCGGATGACCCAGCCGGACGTGCCGCTGCAGGTCAGAGAGGAGAAATTGGCCCGGGTCGACGAGCGGATCCATTCCACCCGCACCAACCGGGTCATTGTCGACGGAATCCAGTTCTTCCCGGCGAACTACCCCAGCGCCGTGTCGCTCGTCTCCGACACTTTCGCCGTTCCGGTCGAACGGGCCTCGTTCGTGACCGCCGGTGTGCAGACCCAGCGCCTCATGGCCGGGGCGAGCGTCCGGGACGAGACGATGTTCGCCGCGCCGCGGACCGCCGAAGCGGGGTCCGCCCGGTCGGAGGACTGGTATCGCGGCCCGATGCGCTCGACCGGCACCCGGCGGGCGGACCTGTCGCCGGAGCGCATCGCCGAAAGGCAGGAGGGCCTGATCGGCGCGGCGATGCTGGTATGGGGTGACACCGACCCCGACCATTACGGCATCGGCGGCTTCGGCGACGTCGGCAACGCGGAGCTGTTCGCCAACGACGTCAGCCTCGGGCGGAGCGCCTGGCCGCAGGCGATCTGGGACGTGCCGGACGCCGACGCGGCCTACCGGCTGCGGGTGACGACCGGGCGGTTCAACCCCGGGCCGCCCAACCATCCGAACTGGAGCCTCTTCTACAGCACCGAGACGGAGTTCCGGTTCCGGTCGCAGCGGCCGTCCGACAACGGCCTCTACGGCCTGCCGATCCTGGTCCCGTCCTACGAACTCGCCGTCGACACGCGGAACCTGACCCCGGCGACCGCCGGGTTCGAGATCGGCTTCGGCGGCGCCGGTCAGCGCGACTACGACGCCGGGCGGATCACGGCGGCGCAGGCGTGGGTCTCCTTCGACGACGGGACGACGTGGCAGGAGGTGACCGTCACCCGAAAGGGGGCCGGATTCGTTACCACCGTGGACCAGTCGGCGGCCGCCGGGAAGAACGTCTCCCTGCGCGTCGACCTCACCGACGAGCGCGGCAACGGCGTACGCCAGACGATCATCCGGGCGTACGGCGTGCGGTGATGTGGTTGGCGGGGCTCCGGGACTCAGCTCGTCCCGGGGCCCCTCCCGGCCACCCGACCGGCGCCCGGGACTGTTCAAGATCCATGAGCATGGCCCATACTCTCCGCGTCGTCACGGGCGGAGGGAGGCAGCCACCGATGCTGGCCGCGTTGGGCCTGAGCCCCGAGGACGAGGCGGTCTACAGTTTGCTGGTCCGGCGCGCGCAGGCCGGCCCGGACGAGCTGGGCGACGCCCTGCGGATGCCCACCGCGGCGGTCGAGGCGACGCTGTCCCACCTGCTGGCCTGCGGCCTGGTAAAGCGCGGATCGGACGGCGTGTTCTCGGTGGCGCCGCCCGCCGTCGCGCTCGGCGCGCTCATCAGCGAGCGGCGCAACGCGCTCCGCAGCGCCGAACTGGCGCTCGTCACGCTCGCCGAGGACTACCGCGGGGCGGTCGCGGGGCGCACCATCGACGAACTGATCGAGGTGGTCACCGGCGTTGACGCGGTCCGCCACCGGTTCGCCCAGGTGCAGCAGGCCGCCCGTACCGAGGTGCGCAGCTTCGTCACGCTGCCCTTCATCGCCGTACCGCCAGGGAGCAACGCGGTGGAGTCGGTGGCGGTGGACCAGGGGGTACGGTTCCGGGTCGTGGTGGACCGCCCGGCGCTCGCCGAGCCCGGGGTAGTCGCCCAGACCCTCGAGTCCCTGCGCAGCGGCGTCCAGGTGCGGGTGGTCGAGTCGTTGCCGATCAAGCTCATCCTGGCCGACGCGGAACTGGCCCTGGTGCCGTTGACCGCCACGCCAGGGGGCGAGCCCGGCGCGGTGCTGCTGCACCGCACCGGGCTGCTGGCCGCGATGGACGCACTCTTCGAGGTCGTGTGGCGGCACGCCCACCCGCTCGAACTGACCGCCTCGGCGAGCCTGACCGAGGACGCCGGAGCCGGCACCGACGCTCCGACCGAACTGGACCGCAGGATCCTGGCGCTGCTGCTGGCCGGGCTCACCGACCAGGTCGTCGCCGCCCAGCTCGACCTGTCGCTGCGCACCCTGCAACGACGCCTGCGCCACCTGATGGACCTGGCGGGGGTGGAGACCCGGATGCAGCTCGGCTGGTACGCCGCCCGCCACGGTTGGGCGTAAGCGGCGGCGCTCACCTCAGCCAGCCCAGGAAGCGGCGGCGCAGGGAGATCCTCGGCGGCACGAACGAACTGCGCCCCCATGTACAGCGCCAGGGACATCGGCGCGTCCGCGGCCGTGAGCTAGACGGCCGGGTAGGTGCCTGGGGTGTGGCCGAGGGTGCGGCGGAACACGTCGATGAAGGCGCTCGCCGACGACCAGCCGCAGCGGTGGGCCACGACGGTGACCGGCGTCTTGTCGGCCAGCAGGATCAGCGCGTGGTGCAGGCGTAGCTGGGTGCGCCACTGCGGGAAGGTCATGCTGAGGTCGCGGCGAAACATCCGGGACAGGGTGCGGTCGCTGGCGCCCACCTCACGGCCGAGTTCCGCGAGCGTACGGTTGTCGCCCGGGTCGGCCTGCAGGATGGCGCACACGGTCCGCAGCATGGGCTCGGTGGGGGCCGGAACGTGCAGCGGTTGCTGGGGAGAGGCCCGGAGCTGGTCGAGCAGCACGGCGCGCAGGCGGGCCCGTTCGGGGCTGTCTCCGTTCCCGTCGCGGGTGTAGGCGACAATCAGTTCGCGCAGCAGCGGGCCGACGGTGAGCACGGTCGGAGTGTCCAGGCCGAGCGGGTTGTCCGTTGCCGGCAATCCGACCAGGTGCAGGTCCAGCTCGCCGTAGGCCCGGTGGGCGTGCACCGTGCCGGCCGGCACCCAGATAGCGCGCGTGCCGGGGGCGACCCAGGATCCTCCGCTGGTCGTGACGGCCAAGACCCCGCGGGCGGCGTAGACGATCTGGTGATCGTCGTGGCGGTGCGCGTCGATCTCGCCCCCGGACGCGAGCTGCTGAGCACGTGTGGGGGCCACCGGATCGTGGCGGATTTCCGTCATTGGTTGGCAGCTTATCGGAAGCCCGACAGGGTGGTGAGTTGGAACCATCGCCGAGTGCGAAGGAGAACCTCAATCACTCTGCTCTCCGTCGGCCATGCCTGCGTCGACATCTACCAGGGCACCGTCGCGGCGCTGGTGCCGTTGTTCGTCGCCGAACGGGCGTACACCTACGCGACGGCATCTGGCATCGTGCTCGCTGCCTCGCTGCTGTCGTCGGTCGCGCAGCCGCTGTTCGGCGCGCTCACCGACCGCCGGGCAATGCCCTGGCTGCTGCCTGTCGGCACCATGTTGGGCGGGGTGGGCATCGCGCTGAGCGGACTGAGCGGCAGCTACGCACTCACTCTCTTCTTCGTGGCGATCTCCGGCATCGGGGTGGCCGCCTACCACCCCGAATCCGCGCGCATCGCCCGCGAAGCCAGTGACGGCAGCCACACCGCCATGGCGTACTTCGCCACCGGCGGCAACGTCGGCTTCGCGCTGGCGCCGCTGATGGTCGCCGCCGTCGCGGCCATCGGTGGCCTGGGCTGGACGCCGCTGATGGTGGTGCCGGCTCTCGCTGGCACTGCGATGGCCTTGCCCGTCCTGCGCGCTCTGGCCAAGCGCAGGAGCGCCGAAAGCGGAGCATCGGCGCCGGTCGGGCGCGACGACACCGCCTCGTTCGTGCGGCTGACGCTGGCCGTGGTGTTCCGGTCGATCGCCTTCGTCGGCCTGAGCACGTTCATCTCCCTGTACGCCCAGCAGCGCACGAACGGCAGCTCTGCGGCGGGCACCGCCGCCCTGTTCGTGCTCTACCTGGGGGGTGTGATCGGCTCGGTGCTGGGCGGTTCGGCGGCAGCCCGATGGGGCCGGGTGGCAGTCTCCCGCTGGTCCTACGCGATCACCGTCATCGCGATCGCGGGCGTGGTGTGGGTGCCTGGACCGGCCACCTATCTGTTCGTGGCCCTGACCTCGGCCGGCCTCTATGTGCCCTTCTCGCTCCAGGTCACCCTCGGGCAGGACTACCTGCCCACGAGGGTCGGCACCGCCAGCGGCATCACCCTCGGCCTGACCGTCAGCATCGGCGGCCTCGCCAGCCCTGTCATCGGCGCTGTGGCCGATGCGACGTCGCTGCGAACCGCACTGACGCCGCTCATCCTCATGCCGATGCTCAGCTGGCTGTTGTTCCGAACCCTAACTGACCCGGAAGTGCCGAAGCCCGATCTCGAGGGACGCGCGGAACAGAACCAGCCGGTCCTGCCCTCCCCGACTTCCGTTGACTGAGATTCCCACGTGGCTTCGGCGTCGGGCGTGGCACGGGCATGAGAACGGCCACCGCGTTGATCATCAATGGTGGTGAGGAAACCGAAGATCGTGCGGTGGCCGCGTGCCAGCGCGTAGTCTCGACCGGGTCATCCTGGACGAGGCGATGGCGCATGTCGCTGACCGGTTCGTGCGGCGTCCAGTGCCAGGTCAGGGAACCAGGGCCGCCGGACAGTGCTCGAGCAGGTCCCCCGGCGCGTGCGCGACCAGATCCGGCCCGGCGGCCAGCAGCGCACTGACATCCCCGCCGTGCCACGTCGTGGCCACGGTCGTCGCCCCCGCCTCGCGCCCGCTCATCAGGTCGATCACCGCGTCCCCGACCATCATGGCCTGGTTCGCCGGCACGTCCATCAGCCCCAGCGCCTGGAGCACGATGTCCGGTGCCGGCTTCGGGCGGGCCACCTCGTCGGACCCGATCACATGGTCGAACAGCCCCAGCACCCCGAGCGTGTCGAGCAGCGAGCGCGCCCGCGGCCCACTCTTGCCGGTGGCGATGGCCATCCGGATCCCCCGCTCGTGCAGGGTCTCCAGCGTCTCCCGTACGCCGGGGAACAGCGGCACGAGGTGCGCCATCCGGTAGCTCTCCCGGACGAAGGGCTCCTCCATCTCCAGCGGCAGCCCCATGAGCCGCATGATGTCCGGGAAGTACCGACCCATGTGCCGGTTGTACTCCTCGAACGGGGCCGGCCCGTCCCCCACCACCTCGGCGTACGCGATGCTGAACGCCTCACGCATCACGGCCGAGCTGTCGACCACGACGCCGTCGAGGTCGAACACGACCGCCCGGATCGGCCCCCGGGCCGACGCCGGGCCGGCCACGTCGACCACGGCCGAGGCCGCGTCGGAGGTGGCCGGTGTCGCGTCCACGGTGGATGGTGGGTGGCTCATTGCTGCTCCCGGAAGCGAGTGGGGTCGACGGTGGTTCTCACCGGTCGCGATGGCCCGCCAGCGCGTGCTGCCGCTCCGGCCGGGTGGGCCGGGCGCAGTGGTAGATGCGTTCGATGATGTCGATGGTGCGCCCCGCCTCGGCGACGGCCGCGCCCCGGCTGGCGGGGTCGGCGAGCAGGCCGGGGAGGGCGTCGAGCTGGCGGGCGTACTCGGTGCCGATCGGCTCGGCGGGCAGCGGCAGCCGGACGGTCTCGCCGTCGCGGGTGCGGGTCAGCACCGGCTCCGGATCCCGGTTCGGGCTGAAGCCGAACGTGCAGCGCAGCGTCGCCGAGCCGGCCGCGCCGTGCACCGTGATCGTCGTACGGTCCAGCGCCTCGTGCGAGGCCCAGCACGCGTGCAGGGTGACGGACGCGCCGGTGTCGGTGAGCAGGAAACCCCGGGCGGTGTCCTCGACGTCGCCAGCGGCGCGGCCGGCGGTGTCGGCGTCGCTACGCCAGGCGGCGTGGGCCGCGCTGTCGTTGACGAAGTCGTCGGAGACGCTGCCGACGGCATGGGTGATCCGGGTCGGGCCGAGCATCGGCAGCACCGTGTCGAGCAGGTGCCAGCCGAGGTCCACCAGCGCGCCGCCGCCGGAGAGGTCGCGCCGGGTGAACCAGCCGCCGGCGTCGGGCACGCCCCGGGCGCGAACCCAGGCCACGTCGACGTGCCGGATCGGCCCCAGCTCGCCGGCCGCGTCGGCCAGCGCCCGGACGTCGGCCCGGTAGCGGGCAGCGCTGCCGGCGAGCAGCACCGCGCCGCCGTCGCGCTCCGACTCCGCGAGCAGGGTCGACTCGGCGGAGGTCAGGCAGACCGGCTTCTCCAGGAACACCGGTACGCCCCGGCGCAGCAGCCGGGCGGCGACGGCGGCGTGCAGGTGGTTCGGCACGGCGACCACCACCAGGTCGGCGGCGCCGACCGGCAGCTCGTCGACGTCGGCGTACGCGGCGGGGACGTGGTAGCTGTCGCGGGCCCGGTCGCGGACGCCGGGCTCCGGGTCGACCACGGCGGTCACCGTGAAACCCGGGTGCGCGGCGAGCCGGGGCAGCCAGATCTCCCGCCCGGCCCACCCGAGGCCGGCCACCACGACCCGCACCGGACGGTCGGTCGCGGCAGCCGAGGGCAGGCCGGTCATCCGGCGAGGACGTCGGCGAGCACAGCCGCGATCTCGTGCATCTGCTGCTCGGTGCCGAGCAGGGTGCGGTGGTGCAGCCAGATGCAATCGGCGTGGATCTGCTCGACGTTGGGGCAGCGGGCCGCGATCGCCTCGACCGACTCGTCGGGGGCGCCGGCCTTCCAGAAGCCCTCGCACCGGTAGATGGCCCGGAACGCCACGAACGCGGGGACGCCCCGCGCGATCAGCGCGTCCACCACGGCGCGGCGGCGCTCCATGGTGATCCCGGGGACCCGGAACATGGCCATGTAGTGCGGGTTGCGGTCGCCGCGCTCGTCGCGACCCTGCGGCACCACGCCCGGGATCTCGGCGAGCAGGCTCGCCAGCAGCGGCCAGCGCTGCTCGCGCACCGCGATCTGCTCGTCCAGCCGGCCCAACTGGGCGCGCAGCACGGCGGCGGTGAACTCACCCATCCGGTAGTTCGAGCCGGTGGTGCTGTGCAGGTAGTCCCGGTCGGTGCGGGGCCGGCCGCAGCTGTGCACGAGGAACGCCCGCTCGCGCAGCTCCTCGTCGGGGAAGAGGATCGCGCCGCCCTCGCCGGCGGTCATCAGCTTGCCGTTCTGGAAGCTGAACGCGGCCACCGAGCCGAGCTCCCCGGCCCGCTTGCCCTGCCACTGCGCGCCCTGGGCGTGCGCGGCGTCCTGGAGCAGCGCCACCCCGGCGTCGGCGGCGAGCTTGCTCAGCGCGTCCATGTCGGCGAACTGACCGGCCATGTGCACCGGCATGATGACCTTGGTACGCGGCGTGATGGCGGCCTCGACCGCGGCCGGGTCCATGTTGTAGGTGTCCAGGTTGACGTCGACCGGCACGGCGACGGCGCCCAGGCGCTGCGCGGCCAGCGACGACGAGATGAACGTGAAGGCCGGGACGATCACCTCGGTGCCGGGGCCGACGCCGAGCACCTCCAGGGCGACCTCGAGGGCGTGGGTGCCGTTGGTGACGGCGAGCGCGTGCGGCGTGCCGTGGTAGGCGCCGAACTCCTGCTCGAAGGAGTCGACCTCACTACCGCCCATTCGCCACCACTGGCCCTGCTCGAGGGCGCGGATCAGACCGGCGCGCTCCTCGTCACCGAACTGCGGCCACTCGGGGAGCTCCGACACCATCGAGGGCTGACCACTCATGACTTCCCACTTCCCAACTCGGACAGACCAGGGGCTTCGCCGGACATCGGGCGCGACGACCCGGGACCGCCGGTACGCGGTCCGGGCGCACCGGGGCGTTGGATGGCCGGTTCGAGGTAGGTGACGCCCCCGTGGAGCCGGCGGCGTCGCTTCAGCAGGGAGGACGGTAACCGAACCGGGCGCCGGGTCACCGCCCCTAACAGCCCCTACGCACCCCTTACTCCACCCGCGCGCGGGCCGTCGCCGGGTCGCCCCCCGCCGGCCGCGCAGTAAGACTGCGGAGGACCACTCATCGGGCCCTGCCGGGACAGGACCCGCGCCCCCGCGAGGTGAAGCGTGTCGGACGTGCTGCTGCTCAACGGCCCGAACCTGGGCATCCTCGGCAGGCGGGAGCCGGAGATCTACGGCACCGACACCCTCGACGACATCGAACGGGCCGTCGGCGAGGAGGTCGCCGCGCGAGGCTGGCGGGTGGTGGCCGAGCAGCACGACTGCGAGGGCGCCCTGATCCGCGCGATCCAGAGCCGGTACGACACCGTCGGCGCCATCGTCAACCCGGGCGCGCTGATGATCGCCGGCTGGAGCCTGCGCGACGCGCTGGCCAACTACCCGCGGCCCTTCATCGAGGTGCACCTGTCCAACGTCTGGGCCCGGGAGAGCTTCCGGCACGACTCCGTCATCGCCCCGCTGGCCAGCGGCGTCATCGTCGGGCTCGGGTCGTTGGGCTACCGGCTGGCCGCCCGCGCCCTCGTCGCGACCGTCCGGTGAGGACCAGGCGCGCCGGCCTCCGCCGCCGGCCGCGCCCATCCGGCACCGGTACGGTCGTCCGCGTCCTCCCACCTCACCCGAAGGACCCCACATGCACATTCCTGTCATCGCCCTGACCGTCATCCTCGCCGCGGTCTTCGTCAGCACCTCAGTGCCGAAGCTGGCCGGGAAGGCGCAGATGCGCCAGCGGATGGACCGCCTGGGCGTCTCCCCCGGCATGACCCGCGTGCTCGGGGTGCTGGAGGTCGCCGCGATCGCCGGGCTGCTGCTCGGGCTGATCTGGGCGCCGCTGGGTATCGCGGCGGCCGTCGGCATCGCCCTGCAGATGGTCGGCGCGGTGGTCTACCACGTCCGCGTGAAGGACCCGGCCGCCGAGACCCTGACGCCGGCGGTCTTCGCCGTCGCCGCGGTGGCGCTGGCGGTCCTCCACGTGCTCAAGGGCTGAGTCGCCGTGCCCGACCCGCAGCGTCCCGCCGCCGAGCCCGACCCGCAGCGTTCCGCCGCCGTGCCCGACCGGCGGGGCCCCGTCGGGGTGCTGGGCGTCGACGTCGGCGGCACCAAGGTGGCACTGCGCGCCGAGGCGGCCGGCCGGCCGGCGTACGACCGGACCTTCCGCTGGCCGCACGGCGCCGACGCAACCGCGGACCTGGCCGCGTTGGCCGCCGAGGTGACCCGGCTGCGCGACGTGTGGGGGCCGGTCGGCGCGGTCGGGGTGGCGATGCCGGCGACCACGGACGCGGCGGGCGCCGTCACGACGTGGCCCGGCCGGCCGAGCTGGGCCGGCCTGGACCTCACCGACGCCCTGAATCGGCTCTTCCCCGGCGCGGCGACGGCCGTCGCCGACGACGGTGACCTCGCGGCGCTGGCGGAGGCCCGGCACGCCGGCCGCGACGACGTGGTCTACCTGGGCGTCGGCACCGGCGTCGGCGGCGGCGTGGTGCTGGCGGGACGGCCCCTGCCGGGCCGGTCCTCGGCGGAGATCGGGCACATGGTCGTCGCCCTCGACGGTCCGCGCTGCGACTGCGGCCGGCGCGGCTGCCTCCAGTCGGTCGCGTCCGGTCCGGCCACCCTGCGCCGGGCAGCCGCCGCTCGGGGAGCCGAGGTGAGCTTCGACGATCTGCGCGACGGGCTGCGTGAGGGCCGCGAATGGGCGGTCGACGCGGTCGACACGAGCTGCCGCGCCCTGGCGGCGGCCGTGGTCAGCCTCGGCGAACTGCTGGACCCGGCGGCGGCGATCGTCGGCGGCGGGTTCGCCGCCGGGCTGCCCGGCCTCGTCCCGCTCGTCGCCGAGCACGCCCTGTCGGCGGGCCGCCCCGGCCGTCCGGCGCCGCCGGTGCTCCCCGCCGCCCTCGGCGGCCTGTCGTCCCTGCACGGCGCGGTGGAGCTGGCCCGGAGCCTGAGCGCCGCGCCGGCCCCCGCCAGCCCCGTCCCCACCCCGTAGAGGAGATCAACCATGGTCAGGATCGGTGTCGTCGTCGGCAGTACGCGGCCCGGACGCAAGGCCGACGTCGTGGCGCGCTGGGTGCGGGACCTCGCCGCCAAGCGGGCCGACCTCACCGTCGAACTGGTCGACATCGCCGACTACCGCCTGCCGCACTTCGACGAGGTGCTGCCGCCGTCGATGGCGCCGTCGACGCGTCCGGCCGTGCGCCGGTGGGCGGCAACGGTGGCCGGGTTCGACGGGTTCGTCTTCGTCACCCCGGAGTACAACCACTCGATCCCGGGCGCGCTGAAGGACGCCGTCGACTTCCTCTTCCAGGAGTGGCAGCACACGTCCGCCGGTCTCGTCAGCTACGGCGTGCACGGCGGCACCCGCGCGGCCGAGCACCTGCGGCTGGTGCTCGGGCAGCTCGGGGTGGCCGACGTCCGGTCGCAGGTCGCGCTCTCCCTGACGACCGACTTCGTGAACTTCCGCGACTTCCGGCCGGCGGCCCACCACGAGCAGGCCCTCGGCACCATGCTCGACGAGGTGGTTGCCTGGGCCGGCGCGCTGCGGACGCTTCGCCGGAGCTGACGCGCCCGCCAAGTCGCCCCCTCACCGTAGTCGGCCGTCAGGAGCCGGCAGACGACAACAGGCGCGAACTCGGTTCGAAGGGCGGCCGGCCACCCGCCTTCGGCCCGCAAGCGGTACCAGCAGTGTCATGCCGTGCGATGCGGCGTCCACCGGCTCAGGCGCGACTGGCCTCAGCCGGCCCGCTCGGCCCGGCGCAGCAGCGCGGCGGCGACGCAGCCGCCGGCGAAGACGGCCACCGCGCCCACCGTCTGGCCGGTCTCCAGCGCGGAGCGGAACGCGGCGGCGACGAGCTCGCGTTCCGCTTCCGTCCCGGCGGCCGCCAGGGCGGCGGGGAACGACCCGGCGCCGGCCAGCGCGGCGGGCAGCAGGGCGGCGAACCGGGCGTTCAGGATCGCGCCGAGCACGGCGACGCCGAGGCTGCTGCCGACCTCCGTCATGGTGCCGTCCACCCCCGCCCCGGCCCCCGCCTTCTCCGGCGGGATCGCGCTCATCACCGCCTCGACGATGGCCGGGTTCGCCACGGCACAGCCGGCGCCCATCACGAGCAGCCCCGGCAGCAGCACCCCGTAGCCGTCCGTCGGGGCGTGGGTGATGAGGGCGAGTCCGCCGGCGAGCAGCGTCATCCCGAACGCGATCGACCGGGGCAGCCCGAGCCGGCGGATCACCCGGGCGGCGACGCCGGCCACGTTGAGCAGGACGATGGAGAGCGCGAACGGCACCATCCGCAGCCCCGCCTCCCAGGCCGGGTAGCCGCGCACGAACTGCAGGTGCTGGGTCAGCAGGAACAGCGCGCCGGTGGCGCCGAAGGTGATCAGGACGACCCCGGAGACCGCGCCCACGAAGCGTCGGCTGCGGAAGAAGTGCATGTCCAGCATCGGGTCGGCGACCCGCCGCTCCCAGGCCACGAAGGCGGCGAGGAGGAGCATCCCCGCGCCGGCCGCGCCCAGCACCGGGGCGGCCGTCCAGCCCCGCTCCGGCCCCGCGATGATCGCGTAGACCACCGCGGTCAGGCCCGCCGTGGAGAGCAGCACCCCGCCCAGGTCGAGGCGGCCGCCGGTCGGGCGGCGCGACTCCGGCACCAGCGCCCACGCCGCCACCAGGCAGACCAGCACGATCGGGACGTTGACCAGGAAGATCGCCCCCCAGGGCAGGTGGGCGAGAACGAGCCCGCCGAACGGCGGCCCGGCCGCGAACCCCAGCGCGCTCGCCGCGGCCCAGAGCCCGATCGCACGGGACCGCTCGGCGTCGTCGAAGACCTGCATCGCCACCGCGAGGGTGGCGGTGACCAGGAGCGCGCCGCCGATCCCCATCCCGGCCCGGGCGGCGATCAGCTGGCCGCCGGACTGCGCGAGCCCGGCCGCCAGGGACCCGAGCCCGAACAGCACGAGACCGGCCAGCAGCATCCGGCGGCGGCCGTACCGGTCGGCGGCGCTGCCCGCGGTGAGCAGCAGGCCGCACTGGACCAGGGCGTACGCGTTGATCATCCACTGGACGTCGGCGGTGCTGGCGGACAGCTCGGTCGTGAGCACCGGGATGGCCACGGTCAGCACCGTGTTGTCGAGCACCACGGTGACCTGGGCGAGGCAGAGCACGCCGAGGATCAGCCACCGGCCCCGCACCCGGCCGCCCGCGCCGCCGACTGCTGTCCCGCCGGCGGGCGCGACAGTCGTGGCGGTCATCGGGTCGGCGCGAAGCGGGCGATGGGGTTGGCCAGGGTGCCGACCAGTTGCAGCGCGGCCGACGGGTCGGCGAGGTCGACCATCTGCCGGTTGTTGCGCAGTTGGAGCCGGTTGAGGCAGGACAGCGCGAACTCCGGGGCGAAGAGGTCGTAGCGCCGCAGCCGCTCGGCCAGGTGCGGGACGCTGTCGGCGTAGTCGGCCGCGCACCGGGCGACGGTGCGCCAGAAAGCGTCCTCGTCCAGCACGCCCTCGGTGACCAGGATCGCGTTGAGGTAGCGCAGGAAGCAGTCGAAGACGTCGGTGAAGATCGACAGCAGCTTCATGTCCTCGGGCACGTCGGCGCGCACCCGCCCCACCTGCGGGGGCAGGTCGGTGTCCGGGTCCATCACCACGATCTCCTCGGCGATGTCCTTGAAGATGGCCCGCTCGACCGTCCCGCCGTCCAGGACGAGGATGACGTTCTCGCCGTGCGGCATGAAGGCCAGGTCGTGGGCGTAGAAGCTGTGCAGCAGCGGGGTGAGGTAGGCGTCGAGGTAGCGGCGTAGCCACACCTGCGGCGCCAGCCCGGACTGCGCGATCAGCGCGGCGGCGAACGACCGGCCGTCGCGGTCGGTGTGCAGCAGGGACGCCATGGTGGCCAGTCGCCGGCCCGGTTCCAGGCCGGGCACCGGGCTCTCCCGCCACAGCGCGGCCAGCATCTTCCGGTACGGGGAGTACCGGTCGGTCGCCGCCTCGTACTCCAGGTGCCGGTACCCGATGGCGGCCCGCTCGCGGATGATCGTCAGCCCGGTGCGCTTGAGGATCTCGTCGCCGTCGATCAGGTCGGCGAGCCAGTCGTTGATCGCCGGGGTGGCCTCCATGTACGCGGCGGACAGTCCCCGCAGGAAGCCCATGTTCAGCACGGACAGCGCCGTCTTGACGTAGTGCCGGGTCGGGTCGGTGACGTTGAAGAAGGTGCGGATGGACTGCTGAGCGAGGTACTCGTCCGGGCCGGGGCCGAGGCACACCAGCCGGCGCTGCGCCACCTCGGCGGCGAACGTGACGGAGATTCGGTTCCACCACTGCCACGGATGCACGGGGATGAGCAGGTAGTCGGCCGGGTCGAGGCCGAGCCCGGTCAGGGTGCCCGCGAAGGCGGCGAGGGTGTCGTCGCCGAGTTCGTCGCGGAGCAGCGTGTCGTAGTCGAGGTCGGCGGCGCAGGTGAAGGTGGTCCGGTCCCGGTGCGCGGCCAGCCAGATCAGCCGGACCGGGCGGGCGGCCTCCGGCGCGTACGCGCGGTATTCGTCGATGCCGAAGCCGATCCGGCCGTTGTTCGCGACGAAGCCGGGGTGGCCCTCGGTCATCTCGGTCTCGATGGTCTGGAAGTCCGCCCGGGCGAGGTCGGCGGCGCGCACCGCCGGCTTGTCGAGCTTGTACGCGGTGCTGGCGAGGGTGGAGCTGATCTCCTCCAGATAGACGGGGAGGATCTCGTCGCTGAGGCCCAGCGCGCCGCGCAGGTCGAGGCAGAACTCGAGGGCGTCCAACGGCAGCTCCGTGTCGCCGCGGTGGCGGGTGACGCTGTCGGCGTCGATCCGCCAGTGGTCCAGGGCCAGCAGACTCGCGGTGAACCGGTAGACCACGTCGCCGTCGTCGCCGCGCACCTCGTAGCGGCGCTCCCCCGCCGCCGGGCCGTCCGCGTCGGCGGGGACCGGCTCGGGTGCGAGCAGCCGTTCGTGGGCGAACTCGGCCAGGGCCTTGCGGACCAACAGCCGGTTGGCGCGGGCCCAGCTCTCCGGCGTCAGGTGGGCCACGGATGCGGAGGGGTTCACGCGGGCAGGTCTCCTCGGGTTGCGGCGGGGTGGGTGTCGGTCGCGCCGGCGCCGGTCGCGGCCTCGAACTGGGCGCGGGTGCAGACGCTGAGCAGCGCGTCCTTCTCCGGCTTGGCGATCCGGCCGACGACGGTGAAGCCGACGGCCGCGTTGAGCGCGTGCACCGCCGTGTTGCGCACGTCGGGCTCGACGACGACCCGCCGGGTGGCCGGGTCGGCGAACAGCCACGCCAGCACGGTGGTGATCACCGCGCGGGTGAAGCCGTGCACGGGCGCGTCGGTGGGCGCGCAGAGGAAGTGCATGCCGACGTCGCCGTCGGCCGCGTCGTGCAGGCCGACGAGTTCGACGCGGGCGGGGTCGTACCGCTCGGCGAGGAAGGCGGGTCGCCCGTCGTGCAGGCCGAGGAACGCGTCGTGGTGCGGGTGCGCGGCGATCCGCCGGTACTCCTGCGCGACCAGGGCCACGTCGGCGTCCTGCATCAGCCAGAACGCCGCCTTCGGGTGGGTCACCCAACGGTGCAGCAGCGCGGCGTCGGCGTCCGGGTCGAGCGTACGCAGCGCGAACTCGCCGAGCCGGTCGTCAACGCGACGGTGGACGACCTCGGTCACGACGCGGCCCCGGCCGGCGCGCCGAACTCCTGGAAGGCGATGCTCTTCTCGACCGGGTAGTGCTCGCGGCCGAGCAGCTCGCGGATGATGCACGAGTTGCGGTACGGGCCCATGCCCAGGTCGGGTGAGGTGATGCTGTGCGTGTGGGTGCCGGCGTTCTGCAGGAAGATGCCCCGGCCGGTGTGGTCGATGCTGTAGTTGCGGGCCACGTCGAAGCGGCCGTGGCCGTCCCAGCGGATGCGGTCGCGCACCGGCTCCAGGAACTCCGGGACCCGGTAGTGGTAGCCGGTGGCGAGCACGAGACCCTCGGTGTCCAGGGTGAATTCGCGGTCCTGCTCGACGTTGCGCAGCCCCAGCGCGTACGTCCCGCTCGGCTCGTCGTACGCGGCGTCGGTCAGCGCGGTGTTGGTCAGCAGCCGGGTGCGTACCGGGCCGCCGATGCTCTTGGCGTAGAGCAGGTCGTAGATGTCGTTGATGAGGTCGGCGTTGATGCCCTTGAACAGCCCCTTCTGCGCGGACTCCAGCCGGTAGCGGGTCGCCTCCGGCAGGGCGTGGAAGTAGTCCACGTAGTCCGGCGACGTCATCTCCAGGGTCAGCTTGGTGTATTCGAGCGGGAAGAACCGGGGCGACCGGGTGACCCAGTTCAGCTGGTAGCCGCAGGCGTCGATGTCGCCGAGCAGGTCGTGGTAGATCTCGGCCGCGCTCTGCCCGCTGCCGACGACGGTGATGCTGCGCTTGGCGCGCAGCGCCGCCCGGTGCTCCAGGTACTGCGAGTTGTGGATCGCGTCGCCGCCGAGCCCCCGGCAGGCGTCGGGCACGTGCGGCGGGGTGCCGGTGCCGAGCACGAGGTGCCGGGCGCGGTGGGTGACCTGCTCCCCCGTGGCGGTCACGGTGGCCCGCACGACGTAGTGCTCGTCGGCCGGGTCGAACTCGACGGACGTGACCCGCTGTCCGAAGCGGACGCCGCGGAGCCTGCCGGCGGCCCAGCGGCAGTAGTCGTCGTACTCGCTGCGCAGCGGGAAGAAGCTCTCCCGGATGTAGAACGGGTAGAGCCGCCCCGACTCCTTCAAATAGGCCAGGAAGGAGTACGGGGAGGTGGGGTCGGCGAGTGTGACCAGGTCGGCGATGAACGGCGTCTGGAGGCGGGTCGACTCCAGCAGCATCCCGGGATGCCAGCTGAAGGTGTCCCGCGCCTCCAGGAAGAGGCCGTCGAGGTCCTCGATCGGTTCGGTCAGGCAGGCCAGGCCCAGGTTGTACGGGCCCAGCCCGACGGCGATGAAGTCGTGCGTCGACATGCGTTCTCTCCAGCGGGGACGGGTCGTCAGCCGACGGGGCAGGTCAGCTCGGCGGTCGCCCTGGTGTGCGCGTACCAGCCGGCGTGGTCGGCGACGAGGTCGAGGACGTGGGCGATGTCGTCCAGCGTGGTCTCGGGGTTGAGCAGGGTGAACTTGAGGTGGTGCGCGCCGTCGACCCTGGTCCCGGCGACCAGCCCGGCGCCGGAGGCCGCCAGCGCCTCGCGGGCGTACAGGTTGGCGTCGTCGACGAGGTCGCGGCCGGGGCCGGTCGGCAGGTAGCGGAAGACCACGGTGCTGAGCTGCGACCGCGTGACCACCTCGAAGCGGGGGTCCTCGGTGAGCAGTTGCCAGGCGTCGGCGGCCCGGTCCACCACCTCGTCGAAGAGCGCGCCGATGGCGTCCGGCCCCATGATCCGCAGGGTCAGCCAGAGCTTCAGCGCGTCGAAGCGGCGGGTGGTCTGGATGCTCTTGTCGACCTGGTTGGGGATGCGCTGCTCGACCATCCGGGCGGGATTGAGGTAGTCGGCGTGCCAGGTGGCGTGCCGCAGCACCCGCCGGTCGCGCACCAGCAGGGCGCTGGAGCTGACCGGCTGGAAGAACGACTTGTGGTAGTCGACGGTGACCGAGTCGGCCCGTTCGATGCCGTCGAGCAGGTGCCGCCGGGTCGGCGACACCAGCAGCCCGCAGCCGTACGCGGCGTCGACGTGCAGCCAGACGCCGGCCGCCGCGCAGACGTCGGCGATCTGCGGCAGCGGGTCGATGGTGCCGAAGTCGGTGGTGCCGGCGGTGGCCACCACCGCCATCACCACCAGCCCCTCGCCTCGGCAGCGGTCGATCTCGCGGGCCAGCTCGTCCGTGCGCATCCGCCGGTCGGTGTCGGTGGGCACGGTGACCACGGCGTCCGCGCCGAGGCCGAGCAGCTTGGCCGCCTTCTGCACGCTGAAGTGGCCGGCCGCCGAGGTGACGACGCGCAGTCGGGACAGCAGCTCCGGGCGGGACGGCTGCCCGGTCGCCCGGCCGGTCACCCTGGCGCAGGCCTCCTCGCGGGCCAGCAGCATCGCCTGGAGGTTGGACTGCGTGCCGCCGCTGGTGAAGACGCCGTCGGCGGCCGGCCCCAGGCCGATCCGCTCGGCCGTCCAGTCGACCAGCCGGCGCTCGATCAGGGTGCCCCCGGCGCTCTGGTCCCAGGTGTCCAGGGAGGAGTTGACGGCGCTGAGCACGGCCTCGGCGAGCAGCGCGGGGATCACCACCGGGCAGTTGAGGTGCGCCAGGTAGCGGGGGTGGTGGAAGAAGACGGCGTCGCGCAGGTAGACGTCCTGGAGCTCGTCGAGCGCGGCGCCGGTGTCGCCGAGCGGCCGGTCCAGGTCGATGCCGGCGATCCGGGGTGCCAGCTCGTCCGGTGTCACGCCCGTGAACGGCCGGTCCGCGCCGGCCACCCGGGTCGCCACCCGGTCGATGCCGGCGGCCAGCACGCGCCGGTAGTCCTCGACCGAACCGGCGGTGAACAGGTGGGCGCGGGCGCCGTTCGTCCCGGGGTTCACCCCGGTCGACGGCGCCTGGACGGTGGATCCGGGCAGGCTCATGCGGGTCCTCAGCGGTCGGGAGTGGACACGGTGGCAGGGGACGTGGACGTCGCCCTTCCGCCCGCGATCCAATGATCGAGCGAACTTAGGTTACCCTAACCTAAGTTCGTGTCAAAGATGTTGCCGCGTCGCATCGATTTCGCTCAGTTCGGCACCGTCGCCAACACCCGCTCCCCGGACGCCACCCCGGCGGGGCGCCGGAACCGCCGCTGGTGCGCCACGCCCACCGCGACGCCGAGTCCCACCAGGACGATGGCGGCCACCGCGACCGCGGGATAACCGACCTGACCGGCCGCGGCCAACGCGACGGAGGCGGCCACGAACGAGCAGACCAGCCCGAACGACGACAGCACGGTGAAGTCCGTGCCGCCCGTGCCGGGGCGGGAGTAGTCCATGTTGACCGTGTAGAGCACGACGTTGGCGACCGTGTACGCGGCCATGAAGCAGCACAGCGCGGCGACCGTCCCGCCGAGCGGGGCGCGGCCGTTCATCAGCGGCAGCAGCATCGCCGTGGACGCCGCCAGCGCCACTCCCCCGGCGACGAGCACGCCGGCGCGCCCGAACCGGCCGATCCCGACCCCGGCGATCAGCCCGGCCACGACGGCCGGCACGCTGGTCACCACGCCGGTCACCACACCGATGCGCTCCAGCGACCAGTCCGCGTCGACCAGGGCCGGCGTGACAAGGGCGTACGCCGCGCCGGCTCCGGTGTAGACCAGGGGCACCACGCCGAAGGTCCACCACCGGCAGCCGGGCTGGCCGAACACGGACAGCAGCGCCCGGTACGCCTGGCCGGTGCGGACGCGGTCGGCGCGGGCGGGCTCCCGGAACCGCCACACCACCAGCAGGCCGACGGCGGTCAGCACGGCCAGCAGCAGGATCGCGGGCACCCAGCCGAACCGGTCGTAGACGATCACGCAGGCGCCGCCGCCGAGCAGGTTGCCGACGTAGCTCGCGGCGACCTGGATCCCGTTGCCGGTGCCCCGCGACCGCTCCGACAGCAGCCGGACGGCGACCGCGTCGACGGCGATGTCCTGCGTCGCGGAGAGGAACACGTACGCGACGCAGATCGCGACGACCGGGCCGAGCTGCTCGGCCGGGCGGCCGAACGGCAGCAGCGCCAGCAGGGCCAGCACCAGGCCGCCCTGGAGCACCAGCAGCCAGGACCGGTAGTGGCCGCGGCGGCGGGAGCCGTACCGGTCGAGGATCGGCGCCCAGAGGAACTTGACCGGCCAGACCAGGCCGACGAACTGCAGCAGCGCCAGCGTGTCGAGGGAGGTGCCGCCGTCGCGCAGGATGGCGGTCAGCCCGACGGTGATGAAGCCGATGCCGAGGTACTGGGTGACGTAGAGCGCGGTGAGGGTGCCGAGCCGACCCTTCACCGGGCGCTCCAGTAGCCCAGCGAGGTGACCTGGTGCTTGCCGACGCCCAGCGTCCGCCGCAGGTGCCTGGTGATGCCGCGCGTGCTGGCCGCCTCGCAGGCCACCCAGTAGTGCGCGTCGTCGGCGGCGGGCAGCGCGGCACAGACCGTGTCGACCAGGTGCCGCCCGTCGTCGCGGCGCGGCACCCACGTGACCTCGTGTCCCGCCCGGGCGCGCGGCGCCAGGGCCTTCTCGCCGTCGTCGGCGTACTCCAGCCAGACCGTGGCCGGGACGTCGGGGGCCGCGTCGAGCAGGCTGTTCACCGCCGGGAGCGAGGCGGCGTCGCCGACCAGGTACAGGTGTCGCGGGGCGGGATCCGGCAGGCTGAACGCGCTACCCTGCATGATGGCGTCGATGGTGTCGCCGGGCTTCGCGTTCGCGGCCCAGCGGGCGGCGCACCCGTCGTGGATGGCGAACTCCAGGTCGAACCGGCCCGTCGCCGGGTCCGGGTCGACGAGGGTGTACGCGCGCTGGTGCGGCCGGCCGTCGTTGTCGAACCACAGCCGGACCCACATGGTGGGGTGCACGCCGCACGCCTCCAGCAGCCCGCCGCCGTCCATGTGCAGGCGGCGGTAGTTCCCGCCCACCGACTCGGCGCCGAGCACGGTCAGCCGGAAGTCACGGCCGCCCATCGCCTTCAGCACCAGGGCTTCCCAGTTTCGCTTCACGCACCCCTCCAGGTAAGGTCTGCCTCAGTTAGGGGAGGGTAACCTAAGTTGACGTTCTTGTGGCAGGCGGCACGGCCGCCCATCCGACCCGCACCGCGATGACCGGCGTCTATCGCGACCGGTGGGGCGTCCCGCACCTGCGCGCCGACACCGTCGACGACCTCGCCCGCCTCCAGGGGCGGGTGGCCGCCGTCGACCGGGCCTGGCAGATCGAGGTCGAACGGTGGCGTTCGGAGGGTCGCCTCGCCGAGCACGTCGGCCCCGCGGAGCTGGGCTGGGACAGGTTCGCCCGCCGCGCCCGCCTCGACGACACCGCGCGGCGCTGCTTCGACCGGCTCGCCCCCACCACCAGGCGGTGGGTCACCGCCTATGTGGACGGGGTCAACGAGGGGCTCGCCGAGGGCGCCGCGGCGGCGCCCGAGTTCGCGGCGGTCGGCTGCGCGCCGGGCCCGTGGCGACCGTGGTCACCGCTCGGCGTCTTCCTCGTCCAGCACGTGCTCTTCTCCACCTTCCCCAACAAGCTGTGGCACGCCCACGTCGCCAGCACCCTCGGCCCGGCGGCGACCGGCCTGTTCGCCGTCGAGGGACCCGGCGGCTCGGGCAGCAACGCCTGGGCGGTGCCCGGCGACCCGGTCACCGGCCGGGCGCCGGTCGTCGCCGGCGACCCCCACCGCATCCTCGAACTGCCCGGCATCTACCAGCAGGTGCGCCTCGCCTGCCCCGAGTTCGACGTGCTCGGCTTCGCGTTCCCCGGCGTCCCGGGCCTGCCCCACTTCGGGCACGCGGGCGAGGTGGCCTGGGCGGTCACCAACGCGATGGCCGACTACCAGGACCTCTACCGGGAACAGGTGCGCCGCGACGGCGACCGGGTGCTGGTCCGCGAGGCGGACGGCTGGGCGCCGGCGCACCGCCACGTCGAGCGGATCGAGGTGCGCGGCGGCGAGCCGGAGTCCGTCGAGGTGATCGAGACGCCCCGGGGGCCGGTTGTCGACCACGACCGGGACACCGGCGAGGCGATCAGCCTGCGCACCCCCAGCCGGGTCGAGGGGCGCCTCGGCTTCGACGCGCTGCTGCCGCTGCTGCGGGCGACAAGCGCCGACGACGTCGCCGACGCGCTGCGGGACTGGGTCGAGCCGGTCAACAGCGTCCTCGTCGCGGACCGGCACGGGGCGGTGGTCCACCTGGTCGCGGGGCTCGTCCCGATCCGCGACGACCGGTGCCGGCGGGAGCCGGTGCCCGGCTGGGATCCGCGGTACCGGTGGCACGGCGGCTACGCGCCACCACGCCGCACCGCCGTCAACGGGGTGGCGGTCTGCGCCAACGACCGGCGCCCCGACACCGCCGACCTCGGCGCCGACTTCGCCCCGCCGCACCGCGCCCGCCGCATCCGCGCCCTGCTGGCCGGCGGTGCCGGCCCGGCGGCCGTGCACATGGACACCCGGCTGGAGGCCGCGACCCTGCGCGGCGTGCTCGACCGGCTGGACCCCGACGGCCTCGGCGAGCCGGCGCGGCGCCTGCGGGACCGGCTGCTCGCCTGGGACGGGCGGATGGGGGCCGACAGCACGGACGCCGGCGCCTTCGCCGCCTGGCGCGCGGCCCTGGTCCGCCGGCTGCACGACCACCCGACCCTGCGCCCGCTGCGCGCCCCGAGCGCGTTCGACCCGCTGTTCACGCCGTGGACCGACCCGCTGGCGCGCATCGGCCACGCCCTCGACGGGGTGGTCGCCGGGCTGCACCGCCTCGGCGGGGACGTCGGCCCGGTGGCGGCCGGAGCGCTGGCGGACGTCGCGGCGGGCGACCCGCCCGGGCCCTGGGGCCGGCGGCACGTGCTGCACCCGGTCCACCTCGGCGTGGCGCCGGCGGTCGACGCGGCCGTACGCGCGATGCGGGAACGGGTCGCGCTGGCCGGCGACACCGACTGCGTGCTGTCCACCTCCAGCGTCCCGGGCGTGTCCGACGCGTGCTGGCGCGGCCCGGTGGCCCGCTACGTGTGGGACCTGACCGACCGCGCGCGCAGCCGCTGGGTCGTGCCGTTCGGCGCCTCCGGACGGCCCGGTGACCCGCACTTCGACGACCAACTCCCACTGTGGGCCGGCGGCGAGCTGGTCCCGGTGGTCACCGACTGGCGAGAACTCACCCCGGAACCAGGAGCAGAGACACCGTGACCTATCAGGAGAAGATCCCCGGATTCGGCGAGCTGTCGCTCGTCGTGCTGGACCCGAAGCGCCACGCGGAACTGGTGCACGGCTGGGTGACCGAGCCGCGGGCGTCGTTCTGGGGCATGGGTTCGTACTCGGTGGACGACGTGCGGGAGATCTACGAGTTCGTCGACGGGCTCGCCACCCACCACGCGTACCTGATCATGCTCGACGACACGCCGATCGGCCTGTTCCAGACCTACCAGCCGGAGGCGGACCCGGTCGGCGAGCGCTACGCCGTCCGGCCCGGCGACGTCGGGATGCACCTGCTGCTCGCGCCCGGCAACCGACCGCCGCGCGGCCTCACCACCGCCGTCGGTCCCGCCCTCGCCCGCTACCTGTTCAGCGACCCCACCCGGCAGCGGATCGTGGTCGAGCCCGACGTGCGCAACCAGCGCGCGCTGGACCGGCTGGAGCGGGAGGGCTTCACCTTCGGCGACGAGGTCGACATGCCCGACAAGCGGGCGCAGCTGGCGTTCCTGACCCGGGCCCGGTTCGAGTCGGATCACCCCGTACCGGTCTGACGGCCGGCGGGTCCGGACCGCCTTCGGCGTCAGGTCCGGGCCCGCCGGCCGCCACCGGCCGCCCGCAGGTCGAACGGGAGCAGCTCCGCCCGGGCCGGACGCAACCGGCCGCGGGCCACGAGTTCGACGGTGAGGACGACCGCGACCGCCTCCACCGCGAGGAGCCCGACCAGCACGACCAACTGCGTGATCCCGGCCGTGAGCGGACTGGCGCCGCCCAGCAGCACGCCGACGAACGCGCCCGGCAGCGTCACCAGGCCCACCGTGCGGGTCTGGTCCAGCGCCGGCACCAGCGCCTGCCCGGCCACCGGACGGCACACGAGCAGGACGGCGTCGCGTGCCGGCAGCCCCAACGCCAGGGCGGCCTCCACCTCTCCCCCACGGGCGGTCAGTTCGTCCAGCACCCGCCGGCCCGCCAGCGACGTCGCGGTCATCGCCCCGCCGATGAGGATTCCGGCCACCGGGATGACGGCGATCCCCCGCATCGGCACGAGCCCCGCCGACAGCAGCCCCGCCACCACGGCCATGCTCCCCGCCGCGATCGGCACGCCCGCCCACCAGTCCCACCGGCCGGTGATCCGCCGGCCGGAGGTGACCGCCGCCACCGCGCACATCAGGACGACGAAGGCCGCCGTCGCCCACAGCGACACCACGATCGCGGTGATCAGCAGCGACACCGCTGCCAACTGGATCGCGGCGCGGGCCGCGGCGACCAGCACCTGCCGGCCGTGCCCGAGCCCACCGGCCCGGACCACGACGGCCGCCACCACGGCCAGGGCGACCAGGGCGGCGGCCAACTCCGGGCCGACCACCAGCATCGTCGATGACATCCGGCCAGTCTGCCGGCGCGCGGACGGCGGCCTCGCACCGGCCGGCGCCCGGACCTGGCCGGCAGATTCCGCCGGCGGCGAAGAGCGGCCCGGACGCGGGCCGGCCCCGGGGCGGGACGCCTCGGGGCCGGTGCGACCGTTCCCGCCGGAGCCGTCAGGCCACCGGCGTCGGAGGGTCAGAAGGTCGGAGCGAGGTAGAGCAGGCGGTTCGGCGAGCCGCTGCCCGGGTTGGTGATCACGTTGGTCGTGGCCTGGCTGACCAGGTACGAGTGGACCTGGGCGGGCGTCCAGCCGGGGTTGACGCTGAGCACCCGGGCGGCCGCGCCCGCGACGTGCGGCGAGGCCATCGAGGTGCCGCTGATGGACGAGGTGGCGGTGTCGCTGGTGGACCAGGCCGACAGGACGCCCACGCCGGGGGCGAACATGTCGGTGCAGGTGCCCCAGTTGGAGAACGAGGCCCGCGCGTCGTTGCTCTGCGAGGCGTTGACGGTGAGCGCCGTCGGGACCGAGGCCGGCGAGTAGTTGCAGGCGTTGGCGTTCGAGTTGCCGGAGGCCACGGCGTAGGTGATGCCGTCGGCGATGGAGTTCGCCACGGCGGTGTTCAGGGAGCTGTTGTAGGAGCCGCCGAGGCTCATGTTCGCCACCGCGGCCTGGCCCGCCTGGTGGTTCGACGTCACCCAGTTGATGCCGGCGATGACCTGCGCCCAGGTGCCGCTGCCCTGGCAGTTCAGCACCCGCACGGCCACCAGCCGGACGTTCTTGGCGACGCCGTAGGTGTTGCCGCCGACGGTGCCCGCGACGTGCGTGCCGTGGCCGTTGCAGTCGGCGGCCGGCAGCGCGTTGTCGATCGCGTCGTAGCCGTCGACGGCCTGGCCGGCGAAGTCGACGTGGGTGGTCCGGATGCCGGTGTCGATGATGTACGCGGTGACGCCGGTGCCGCTGCTGTTGTAGGTGTACGTGCGGCTGAGCGGCAGGGCCCGCTGGTCGATGCGGTCCAGGCCCCACGGCGGGTTGGACTGGGTAGCGGTCGTCGTCACGGTGTGGTTCTGCTCGACGTAGTCGACGGCGGGGTGCGCGGCGAGGCGCTTGGCGGCCCGCTCCGACAGCCGCACCTCGAAGCCGTTGAGCGCGTCGCCGTAGACGTGCCCGACCGTCCCGCCGAAGCGCGCGGCCAGCGAGCCGGCGCTGCTGCGCACCTCGGCCTGCCGGGTGCCGGCGCGACCGCCGACGCTGCTGTCCTTGAGCACCACGATGTAGCTGTCGGCCACGGCCGTCGCGCCGCCGGCGCTGCGGATCTCGCCGGTTCCGGGGGCGGCTGTCGCCGGGGCGCCGATCATGGTGGTGACCATGGCGGCGCTGGCGAACACGCCGACCGCGCCGGCGAGGGTACGCCGTCGAGTGCGAGGGAGCGTCATCTCCCGGTCCTCCTACTGTCGTGGCCTTCGGGTGGCTCGTGGCGCACCCGGCAGGCGGTGGACGATGAGGAAACCTTAGCCATCATATTCATCTACGTATATTTCCTTGGTGTTCACGATGTGAGGACGATGTTGAAGAACCGCACGTGAAAGACTTGCGCGAACAAGATTCAATTGAGATACGTCGACATCTACGGTCGCCCGGGCCGCGGACCGAGCGACCACCACGGCGGCGGCCGCGAGGGCCGCGGCGGCGACGGCGGCGACACCCCGCGCCCGGCGGGGACGACACGGCGGGCCGACCGAGGCGCCCGGCCGCGCCGGCGCCGCCCACATCGCGGACCGGCAGCATGAGTGATCCTCGTCACGGAGGAGGCGCGCCCGACGCGGCGTCCACACCTGAGCGGTGCGGGGCGCCGAATCCCGCCGCACGGCCCGGATCCGCCTTTCCGACGCCGCCGGGCCGCCGCCGACCCCCGTCGACTCAGGGCAGCCGCCCCCTACACGGACAGTGATCGCCGGTTCCTGGCGGCTATGACCCGGGCCTCGACCAGATCGCCGGCAACTGTCGAGATTTGGAGCGCTCACTACCCTGTTGCATGATCCCCGTGCCTGGGCACACATCGACAGCGATAAGGGCTTCAGATGACCGACAGTCACCCTCCGTACGGAGGGCAGCCGGATCCGAACGTCAACCCGTGGAGCGGGCCCCCGGCCCCGCAGGGCGGGTACCCCGGATACGGCCAGCCAGGGCAGCCACCGCAGTTCGGGGCCCCGGTCCCGCCGCCGCAGAAGTCGAACAAGGGCCTGATCATCGGCCTGTCCGCCGCCGCCGTGGTGGTCCTTCTCGTGCTCTGCGGCGCCGGCGTCGGGTTCGTCCTCGTCAACGACGACGACGACCCCACCCCGGTCGCGTCCGCCACCCCGAGCGGGTCCAGCGAGCCCGGCACCGACGCCACCCCCACCCCGGGGCAGTCCGAGTCGCAGGACCCGGGCAACAGCAACAACGCGGTGACCGCCCGCTACTCCAGCGACCTGGGCGACGTCTGCGAGGGCAGCCAGATCCTCAACGCGGCGCCCTACAACGGCGCGTCCGGCGCCAAGGCGTACGTCTTCTCGAACAACCCCGACCGGCTGACGTTCTGGTCGTCGAAGTCGATCGCCTCGAACAAGCCGTACTACGCCAAGAGCGCCGACTTCGAGTCGGTCTCGGTGGTCGGCTGCCTGAAGTTCGTGGAGGGCAGCGAGGGCACGCCCCGCAAGTGCCAGTACAAGGACAGCTCCGACAAGCAGGTCACCATCGACTACATCTCGTCGCGCTACGAGCTGACCTTCTACGCGGCGAAGACCGGCGAGAAGATCGGCGACGGCGGCACCGTGAGCGCCCCGGCGAACCGGTGCCCGAGCTTCATCTCGTACAACAAGAACACCATGAAGTCGTACGCGGCGCCGGACTCCGGCACCATCGAGGCGGCCCTGGACAAGTTCCTGTCCTGAGGCGGCCCGTTCGACGTCGGGGAGGGACGGTCACCGTCCCTCCCCGACGTGTTTCCCGCGTCCGCCGCACCCGTGGTGGAAAGGCTGCGTCGCCCTCGACCACGCGACCGTCGTGCAGGGTGCGCGGGCCCGACGCAGGCTCCGCCTTCCCGCCGACGAACGGGGCCGCCGCCGTCTTCCTACGGCGGCGGCCCCGGCGGGCGTGGGGCGGACCTCAGCGGCGGGCGGACGTCTCCTTCGCCACGGCGTCCACGTCCACCTGGTCGAAGGCGGGAGCGCCGTCGACGGCGTCGGCGGCGACGGCCGCCGAGGTGGCGGCGTCCGGCAGGTCCAGGCTGGTGCGCAGGGTGACCGGCTTGAGCAGGGCCGCCGCGAGGACGCCGACGACGGCGATGGCCGCGGAGATCAGGAAGATGTGTCCGGTGGCGTCGCCGTACGCGGCCCGGACGATCTGCTGGACCGCGGCCGGCATGGCGTCGATGTTGAGGCTGCCGGTCCCCCCGCCGGAGGTGGGGATGCCCGCGGCGGCGAGGTCCGTGGTGATCTGCTCGGTGACCCGGCGGGCGAGGACCGCGCCGAGCACCGACACCCCGATGGTGCCGCCGAGGGAGCGGAAGAACGCCACGGTGGAGCTGGCCGCGCCGATATCCCTGAGGGAGACGGTGTTCTGCACGGCGAGGACGAGGTTCTGCATGGTCATGCCGACCCCGACGCCCACGATGAACATGGCCGCGCCGACCAGCACCAGCGACGTCTCGTGGTCGATGGTGCCGAGCAGGGCGAAACCGGCGACGAGCACGACCGCCCCGACGAGGATGTAGGGCTTGATCTTCCCGGTCCTGGTGATCAGGCGACCGGCGACGATCGACGAGCCGAGGACGCCGGCCATCATCGGGATGGTGAGCAGCCCGGCCTCCGTCGGGCTGTAGCCGCGGCCGATCTGGAAGTACTGGCCGAGGAAGACGGCGCCGCCGAACATGGCCATGCCGACCGCGAGGCTGCCGAGGATGGCCAGGGCGGTGGTGCGCTGACGGACCAGGTCGAGCGGGACCACCGGCTCGTCAGCCCGCGCCTCCACCCGGACGGCCAGGGCCAGCAGCAGGACCGAGCCGCCCACCATCGCCGCGCTCTGCCAGGAGACCCAGGCGAACGAGTCGTCGACGAAGGAGATCCAGATGAGCAGCACGCTGACCCCGGCGGCGATCAGGCTGGCGCCCAGGTAGTCGATCTTCACGTTGTCGCGGCGGACCGTGGGCAGGCGCAGGGTGACCTGGAGGAGGATCAGCGCGAGCACGGCAACGGGGACCCCGACGAAGAAGCACCAGCGCCAGCCGAGCCAGGACGTGTCGACGATGAGCCCACCCAGCAGCGGGCCGCCGACCGTCGCCACGGCCATGACGCCGCCGAGGTAGCCGTTGTACCGGCCGCGCTCCCGCGGCGGGATCATCGCCGCGATGGCGACCTGGACGAGCGCCTGGAGGCCGCCGACGCCGATGCCCTGGAACGCACGCGCGGCGATGAGCTGGCCGGCGGTCTGGGCGAGGCCGGCGACCACCGAGCCGACCAGGAAGACGACGATGGCGACCTGCACCAGGAGCTTCTTGTTGAACAGGTCGGCGAGCTTGCCCCAGACGGGGGTCGTCGCGGTCGCGGTGAGCAGGGTGGCGGTGACCACCCACGTGTACTGGGTCTGCGACCCGTTCAGCGCGCCGATGATCTTCGGCAGCGCCGTCGAGACGACGGTGCCGCTGAGCATGGCGACGAAGAGCACCAGCAGCAGGCCGCTGAGCGCCTCCAGCGTCTGCCGATGCGTCATCGGCGTGTCGCCGGTCGTCGTGGTGGGTGCGCTCATCGCGCGGCCTCCAGGTTGTCGTGGTGTCCGAGGGCGGTCTCGATGTCGCGGGTGAACCGGCCGAGCGCCCCGCTCAGCGCCGCGATCTCGTCGGGCGTCCAGTCGGCGAGCGCCCGGTCGAGCACCCCGCCGTACCAGTCGAAGATCTCGGTCAGGGCGGCCCGGCCGTCAGGGGTGACGGCCAGGACCCTGGCTCGCATGTCGGTCGGATCGGCGCCCCGCTCGACCAGGCCGAGCCCGACGAGCGAGGCGATCGCGCGGCTCACGGTCGACGGGTCCAGCCCGGTGCGGACGGCGAGTTCCCGCGCGTGGCAGCCGGCGGGAAGCCGGTCGATCTGCATGAGCATGCCGACCAGGCCGAGCGGCACGAGCGGCCGCACGTCGGCCCGGCGCCGCCGGATCAGCCGTACGGTCCGGACCAGTTCGTGCAGCCTGGTGCCGAGTTGACGAGCGGTGCCGTCCACCGTTTCCCCCACATCGCAGATGGTTGCCGCATACAAGCATCTGCCGATCTTGCCCGATGGGCAAGTTTGCGCAATGAGAAACGAGTCACGTCGGCACTAGGCTGACGGCATGGACGAGGCCACCGGGCTACGGGAGCGCAAGAAGGCGGCAACCCGCCTCGCCCTGCACGAGGCGGCCCTGCGCCTGGCCTCCGAGCACGGGCTCGACCGCGTCACCGTCGAGGCGATCGCCGACGCCGCGAACGTGTCCCGCCGGACGTTCTCCAACTACTTCTCCAGCAAGGAGGAGGCGATCTTCCACGGCGACGCCGTACGACTGCGCCGACTGCTGGAGCTGGTCCGCCAGCAACCACCCGACGCGCCGCCGTGGCGCGCGCTGAGCCAGGCCGCCGAACAGCTCGCCGAGGAGGTGTACGGCAACACGCCCCCCTCGTGGCTGGTCCGCCGCCGCCAACTGCGGGGGCACCCGGGACTCGTCGCCCAGCAGATCGCGGCGTACACCACCATCGAGCGCGAGCTCGCCGACGAGTTCGTCCACCGGCTGGCCGGCCCCGACCCGGAGCTGCGGGCCCGGGTCCTGGCGGCGACCTTCCTGGCCACCCTGCGCGTCGCCGTCCAGCACTGGATCGAGCACCCCGACGGGCCGCTACGCGACACCCTCCGGGTCGCGCTCGCGGAGGCGGCCCCCACACCGGCCGTCGAGGCTGCCGCTCCCCCACCTGGCACCACCTGAGCCCGCAGCGACCGCCCACGCCCCGACCGCCGCCGCGTCCGGCGTCCGGCGTATCGACTCATCACCCGCCGCCGGCCCGCGTCGGCTCGCCGTTCCTGTCCGCCGGCGCGGTCCCGGGAACTCGCCACCCTCATCATCGACTTCCTCGACGCGGCGACTCCCGACTGAGCCGCCGCGGTCGGCAGCGGACGGTGCGCACGCATCCGTGGATCTCGCCACACCACCGCTGCCCCAGTCCCGCCTCGCTCCCGCCGGGCGGTGCCGGCCCGGCGGGAGCGAGGCGTCAGGGCAGGTCGGGCGCGCCCAGGAAGGACCAGGTGTTCCCGTCGGCGGACCACCACGTGCCCGGGGTGTGCGGCCAACCGCGCTGCGCGTATCCGCCAGGTACCGGTACGGCCGCCGCGCCGGGCGCGGGCTCCATCGGGGACAGGCGCTGCCCCCCGTCGCCGCTGCTGAACATCAGCGGCCTGTCGTCGGCGACGAGACCGGCCTGGATGACCAGCGTTCCGTCGGACCGGACGGAGGCACGAAGCTGCCGGTCACCGACGACCGCGCTGCCGGCGGTGCGTCGCCAGGTCCGGCCGCCGTCACCACTGCGATGGACGACCAGTGTGCCGTCGATGCTGCCGACGGCGTAGACGGTGCGGCCGTCCCACGTGGCCACGTCGAGCGCGACGTCGTCGCCGGCGGTGAGCGGCCCGGCGAAGACGTGTCGCTGCCAGGTACGGCCTCCGTCACGGCTCACCGTGATCGCGCTGCCCCGGCCGACGAGCCGGCCGTCGATCGTGTCCACGGCCGCGTAGCCGCTGCCCCAGATGCCCGCCTCGGGCGGCACGTCTTCCGCGAGCGCGGGCAACTCCAGCCCCGTGGTCTGCGCCACCTGCACGACGTCACCCGTGGCCGGGTCCGCCGCCACGATCCGGTCGGCGCGCGGGCCGAGCATGTGGTTGAGCACGCGCCATCCGTCGGGCACTTGGACGGCCGTGTCCGCCGTCACCTCCCGCCACCGTTCCCCGCCGTCGACGCTCGCGAGCCAGCCCTGCCGGTCTCCGGCCCCGACGGCGACCTGGTACGACGCGATCAGCGTGCGCTGCCCGGCCGCGGCGAGGGCGACCAGCGCGTTGCCGGACAGTGGAAGCTCGCGGCTGCGCCAGGTCGCCCCACGGTCGGCGGTGCCCGACACCATCAGCACGCAGTCGTCCTCCCGGCAGTTCTTCCAGCGGAAGTAGAAGTGGTCGAGGTCTCCCGCGACCACCGGGCCCGGACGAGGGGTCCGGGCCTCACCCGGGACAGGGCTGGTGGAAGGCGCTGGCGTCGGGATGAAGCCGGGCGTCGTGGTCCCGCCGAGGCCGGGAACGGACACCTGGGGGTCCGCGCGGTGCAGACTGGCGGAGGCGACCCCGGCGACAGCGACCAGCGCGAGCGTGGTCAGCGAGGCCGCGGCCACGCGGGTCTGCCGTCGACGGCGTGCCGCCCGGCGCCGCACCTCGGTGAAGTCCGGTCTGAAGGCCGCCTGGGCGGCCCGGTCGAGCCCGGCAAAGTCCAGGTCAGGCATGGAGAGAACCTCTCTTGTTCACAATCCCTGGTCGAACGGTGGTGATGTCAGCGGTGTCGTCGAGGCCGACGGCGAGGGCACGACGGGCCCGGACGAGGCGGGTCTTGACCGCCTCCACGGAGCAGCCCAAGGTCTCCGCCACGTCGGCCACCGTCATGTCCGCGATGTGGTACAGCACGACGGCCTCACGGGCCGGGCGCGGCAACCGCTGGAGTGCGGTGACGAGGGCGACGTGGTCGGGCGACATGCCCGCGGCCCCCCGCTGCCCACCGTCGAGTTGGCCGGAGCGCGCCAGCCGGGCGAAGACCATCCGGCGCCGGTGCCGGCTCCGGGCGATGTTGAGGGCCACCGTACGCAGCCACGCCTCCGGATGCTCCACCTGGCCGAACCGACCCGGCCGGGCCAGCGCCCGCACGAAGGCGTCCTGTACTACGTCCTGAGCCTCCGCGTAGTCACCGGTGATCGCGAACAACTGCGACACCAGACGCGACGCCGCGGCGGCGTACAACTCCCGGATCTGCTCCTGGATGTCCGACACATCGTCTCCTCCTGCTCAGCCTCTGCACCCCTTGAGACCAACCAGCAGCCGCCCCGGTGACACCTCCGCTCGGCGAATCGCCGCTCGCTCACGACCGGCGAAGCGTCGCGGGGCAGCGACGGGTCACCGTCCAGGAGTCTGGATCACGGAAGTCGGGGCAGTGGCCCTGCCCGCCGCGCCAGCGGTGCTGATGCTCTCCGGCCGTGTCCGACAGGGCAGGAGGATCGTCGGTGCCGCCGACCATTCGCCGAGGGTGGGCGGGCCAAGGGATATGCGGCATGATGCCGCTCCTGGCGCTGAACCGACGTCAGCAGCAATAGACGGGTCGGGAAAATTTGGCCGCACAACAATCGGAGGACAGAGTCAGACCCTGAATACGGGGGGAAGAATCCCGACGACCGAGAGTGGCACAGGGAAGATAATCGGGTCAAGGGTCGCCATGCCGCACACGCCAACCCACACAGGCACTTCCGTGATCTCGGCTCCGACCCAGCGGTGATCAATTCCTGCGAAGCCGATACCCCGACGGGCCACCCGAGACGTGGGATTTCCTCCGGACCCAAATCTCATTACCGCATCTTCGTCACACGCCCCGCCGAACGCCCACGGGAAACTCGTCCGGCAGCACGCACCAACGCGAGCCGGCGCCGCACCGGCTGGCCGGTTGAGAACCCACCAGCGCTTCGAGGCCGATCCGCAGCCACCCGACCAGTGGCAGCCACCAGGAACTACACGGCTCTCGGCACACCGGCCAGCCCCGCCGCGCCTCGCCCGTCTCCGACCCACGGTCCACGTCGCCAGCGGCCAGACACTCTCCACGATTGCTGAACCAGGCGATAAATCATTGACGTACCCGCTTGCGCAACACGATTATCTGACGCAGTCGCGTCGTCGGCGAACCGTCGCCCCGAAAGGACGACAGATGAAGCCAGAGGACTTCCGCGACCTGATGCGTAAACTCTCCCGGGGTTGCCATTCTCGCCCCGGCGGATCGCGCTGGTCGGCCACGGACAACGACCTGCTCGTCAGTGGAAATGCATGCCTGCCGCCGCCACTTCTCGGCCCCGCGCGAACGGCCGACACGACGTCCGGAGCCGCGCCCGGCTACGCGAATTCCTCGCCCGACCTGCCGCGCGACGGCGCGACGCGCGCGCCCACATCATGGCAGCACCAGTTCTCGCGCGTACGGTCGCGAACCTCGCCGTGCGGCGGCTGTCCTGGCCGACCGACGGCGCGCGCGCCACCGCGGACCTCGATGTGGTGCCCCACCCTCCCGGCCGGCGATCACCTCGTGGTCATCGGCGAACTGCGCGGCTCCCCGCCGGTGCCGGCGTCGGCCACCGCGGTACGGCATGTGTCAGTTCTTCCTGCCCGCACCAGAATGCCTGCGACCGCCGAGGTGATGATGCCGTCGAATCTCGCCCTGTCCCTGCACTTCTTCCTCCAACTCGCGGTGGTGCTGTTCACCTGCTGGTCGGTCGGACTCCTCCTCCGCCGACTGGGTCAGCCACAGGTCGTCGCCGACATGGTCGCGGGTTTCCTGCTGGGGCCGACGCTGCTCGGTCTCCTGCTGCCCGCCCTGCAAGGCTGGCTGTTCCCGACCACGCTGCATCTGGACGCCGGCGACGCCGGTAGCCGCATCGCCCACCCTTCGCTGATCGTGCTCTACGTGGCCGGCCAGCTCGGCCTGGTCCTGTACATGTTCGTCGTCGGGATGTCGTTCCGCACCGACGTCCTCACGGGACATCTCCGTTCGGCGCTCGGGTCGTCCGTCGCCGGCGTCATCGCACCGATCGCCACCGGCGCGGTGCTGGGCTGGGTGCTGGCCAGCAACCAGACGTTCTTCGACGAGAAGGTGGCCGCATGGCAGGCGGCCCTCTTCGTCGGCACGGCGATGGCGATCACCGCCTTTCCGATGCTGGCGCGCATCATCCACGAGAACAATCTCGGCGGCAGCCCCACCGGGACGGTGGCCCTGGCGTGCGCCGCCGTCGACGACACCGTCGCCTGGGTCCTGCTGGCCGTGGTGGTCTCCTCGGCCCAGGGCGACGCGTCGGTCGCGCTGCTGGCCCTCGGCGGTGGCCTGGTCTACGTCCTCGTGGTCCTGACCCTGGGCCGCACCCTGTCCGCCAGGCTCGCCCGCTGGGCCATGGACGACGACGGGCTGCGTCCCGCCGGGCTCATCACCACGATGATCATTCTGCTGCTCTGTGCCGCGTACACCGAGGCGGTCGGGATCTACGCGGTGGTGGGGGCCTTCCTGTTCGGCGTCGCCATACCCCGTGGCCGCTTCACCGAGGCCCTGCGGACGTGCATCGAGCCCGTCACGGTCCGGCTGCTGCTACCGACGTTCTTCGTCTACTCCGGACTGGCCACGCAGTTCAGCGTGTTGACGGATCCCGGTGTGCTGCTGGTCCTGGTGATCGTGGTCCTGGTGGCTTTCCTGAGCAAGGGCGTGGCGTGCACCATCGGTGCCCGCACGGCCGGCCTGCCGTGGGGCTCCGCGGCCTCGGTCGGCGCCCTGATGAACGCGCGCGGACTGATGGAACTCGTCCTGCTGAACATCGGCCTGGAGAAGGGACTGGTGACGCCGGCGCTGTACACCGTCCTGGCCCTGATGACCGTCATCACCACGCTGGCGGCCACACCGCTGTACCACTTCATCCAACGCCGGTCGGGATCACCGGCCCCACCGGTCTCCGCCGGCGACGTCGTGGCGGAGACGGAAGTCGGTCACGCGACCGGGACGCCGCGGGAGCCGTCCGCTCAACCTCGTTGAGCCGGCTCAGGACGCGCACGCTGGGCGAGATCCTGCCCGCGCTCGGAGTGTCGGCGCGCCAACCACAGACGGTGGGCGAACAGCATCCCGTAGCCGGCGAGAACCGCGCCCAGCACGGCCAGCGCACCACCGTCCGCGGAGCGGCGCACCGCGTCCAGGATCACGCCCAGCATCGCCGCCGCGACGATCAGGGACACGTGGTTCGAGGCCCAGAACACCACGGGTGTCATGCGCCGGGGGTCGAGGTCGCGCATCGCGCCGTCCCGGAGCTGCCGGACGAGCCAGGCCGACAGCGGCGCGGTGGCGGCCATCGCCGCCCAGACCAGCCACGGCACCCAGCCGAGCAACGCGAAGACGGTGAGCGTCGCGTACCCGACCAGCTGCGCCCCGACGATCACCCGCACCGCCGGCCGGTACCCGATGATGACGGGCAGCGTGCGCTTGCCGACCATCGCGTCCGATCGGCGGTCGCCCAGGTTCATCACCATCATCCGCGCGACCTGCAGCACCGCGGTGGGCGCCAGCACGGCCAACAGCAGCATCGGTACGGTGCCGGTCTGGAGCACCACCGCGACGGCCGGCCACAGGCCGTTGAGTATCGCGGCGACCGTCATCTCCCCCGCGCCCAGGTAGTTCAGCCGCAACGGTGGCGCCGTGTAGAACCAGGCCAGCACCACGGCCGCGGCGGCGAGCGCGCGTGCCTGCCAGGACGGCATGACAGCCACCATCAACGCCGACACGCCGAACAGGACGACTCCGGCGCGGAGCGACACCACGGGTGCGACCACCCCGTCGACGAGGGCCCGGCTGCCGCCCGTCCACGGCGTGAAGTAGACGTTCGCCCGGTCGGCCGCCAGGTCGAAATACTCGTTGCAGTAGTGCGTCATGACGTGGACCGTCCACGCGAAGAGTTGCGCGACGGCGTACCACGTGGGATCGAGCGGATAGCCCTGGTGTACCGACACCGCCACGGCGAGACCCACCGGCAGGAGGTTGTACAGCAGGAAGCGGAGCCGGGCCAGTCGGACGAGACCCCGCCACGGAGCTTCGCCCCGCCCGTCCACCGGCCCGACGGCAGGCCGGCGAGGTCCTGCCAACGACCGAGATCCCGACGACGCGTCCATCGTGTAGCGCCTCCCCCGTGCTCAGACCGCGACCACAACCTTCGTCTCCGCAAACGACAATCGCCACGATCTGTCGGGTAAGCGTCCATCGCCACTGCGGCACGACGTCCGACCGGCTCATTCGCTGTGGTGGCAGGCGACCGGCGTGCCGTGTGGGCAGATGGCCGGGCTGCCCTGAGGCCTCCGTCCACCGGGCGGGTCGTCTCACGACACGTCCGGGTCGGGATGCTCGGCCCGACAGCGGCTTGCGGCGGCGTCGTCGATGAGGGAGTTGTCGAGAAGCCAGTCGATGGCGCGGCGGGTTGCCCGGGCATGCTGGAAGGCGTGCCAGGCTGTCAGTAGGTGCGGATACTCCTCGTGCAGTTCGTCCTTGAACCGGCGGAAGGCGCCCCTGCCCTGGATGGCTCGCTGGAGCCTGCGTCCCGCCTGCTCGTCGCTGACGCGCTCGGCGAAGTCGGCCATGTCGCGGTGCCAGACGGAGGGCGCTAGCGCCTCGATCGGGACCAGGTCGAGTTCGTCGAGGTCCACCGACGTCTTCCCGTCGATACCGCCGTCGGCCGTCCACATCATGACCTCCCCGCTGGCCGGATCGATGAGCCAGCGGTACTCGTACGTGCCCTGGTCCTGCAGCGCAGTGGCGATCCCTTCGAGATCGAGGTGGCGTACGTCGAGCATGGTGTCCACCCCCATTGCCGTGGTCGTCGGCAACCACGGTAGGTCCGCTTCCCTCTCGGCCGCGAGACTGCCGGCCCGACCGATCATCAACGCGGGGACCGAGGCCGTGAGGTGACGACTGCTTCGGCAACCTGAAGTCGTAAGACCGGTCGGCTACAGCCCAGCGGCGTCGAGCGTCTTGAGGAACGTCGGCCGGCGCTTGTGCGCGATGCGCAGCTCCGCGAGGTACTGCCCGAACGCCCCGGGTTCTCCTACCGCCTCGTACGCCGCCCGCAGGGCCGGGAGCAACGCGACGGCCCGCCGGTAGCGCCACTTGTCGGCCGAGTCGAGAATCGCCTGCTCGACGAGGTCCCGGTACGGCTGGATCACCTCCTCCGGATGCGTCACCGCCCGCCCCTACAGCAGGGTCTGCCACTGCGGCCCGCCGAGCCACCGCCGTGGTGCAGGGCCTCCTGCCAGGCCTGGTCGTCACGGCCCACCGCCAGCAGCACGTCGACCAGCGCGGAGGCGTACGCCGGTTGCTGGGTGATCCGGCCGCGCAGCACCCCCAGAGCCCACGCCGTCGGGCCGTCGCCGCCGGCCGCTTCCACGGTGTCGATCAGGGATCGATACCCGACAGCGGTGGGATGCCGTACGAACTCCTGCAGGTCGTCTCCGATGATTCCGGAAGAGTCATCCAGGTACATCAGGGCCCGGGTGATGCGGCCGACGGCCTCGCGCAACACCGGCACCGCGAGATCCGCCCGGCCCTCGGCGACCAACCGATCACACTCCTCGGCCACCTGGCGGGCAGTCTGCGAGTACTCACGTCGACCCCGGTAGGGGTCCCGCCGGCGATCCCAACGCAGCCGGTCCACCAGCACCGTCAGCTCGCCACCGGTCATCTGTCCAGCTCAGCAGACCGCGACCGGCCCTCGGGACGCGCCGCCCTATCGTGTGGGGCGTGCCGAACGACCAGGATCTGGACAACGCGATCGAGACGATCATCGTCGACGCCTACGGTGCCGACGAGCAACACAACGCGTTCCTCGCCGTGATCGAGGACGAAACAATCCTGCCCACCGCGGCCACCCTGCTGGGCAACCCGGTCACCGTCACCTCGATCGACTACACGAACGAGGCACGCGGCATCGTCGCCACCTGCCAAGGCCCGGATGGCGCGGGCGAGGTCACTCTCGCCGACCTGGCGTTCCCGCCGCCCACGGTCACCGCCTGGATCCACGCCGCCTACCGGCGTTATCTCGGCCTCACGCCGTTCCCGGCCCGGCCCAGGCCCGAGTGGACCTGGCCCAGCACCTGACGGCGCCTCAGCGACGGCGGGCGTACGCGGCCAGCCGCTCGCTGACCGGGCTGACCCGCGGTCGCGGCACTCGTCGGAAGTGCTCCGGCTTGTACGCGCGGAGAAGTTCCTCGCCATCGCGGGCCCAGTCGAAACGCGGCTTCCTCAACAGCCGGCGGAACACCACAGTGGCCCGCTCGGGGTCACGGGCGGCCAGCCGACGCAGCACCAGCGGGCCGACGCTGTCATCGTTCAGGTACGCCAGCGTGTGTTCCCGGTAACGGCGGCGCCGCAGCAGGTCCGGATCCGCGAACGCCGCCTCCACCAGAGCGAACTCGGCGTAGAAACCCAACCCGTCGACCTCGTCGTAGATCATCGCCACCGTCTCCGCCTCCACGACATCCGGTGGCAACTCGAACCGCGTGGGCTCGTCACCGGCCACGACCGACGACGTGCCAGTCACCTCCGCAAGGCAGAACGCGCGGTATTCGGAAATCCGGTCGACCACCTGGTCGCCGGCCACCACCACCAGGTCGCTGCCGAAGAACCGTACGAACCGATCCCGGTCCTGACGTTGCAGCTCCCACGCCTGGGCCAGCTTCTCCGGGTTCCGGTACACCGCCTCCGGCGCACGCAGCGACATCTCCAACGCCATCTCGTACGCGACGTCACACTCCTGCGCCCGCCACACACTCATCGGGCCGCTGATCATCCACTCCTCGCCCACCGCCACCAGCCGAGCGATCAGAAACGACCGACGCGGCGTACGCCGGAACACGGAGGGACCCATGTTGGAACGCACCCGGTAGGTCAACTCATCCACGAGGTTGACCACCACCAGCGCCGCACCGTCGCGACCCTGCACCTCGAACGGCCCCTGCACCACGTCCCGCCACCCGAGCAGCATCCGCCGCTCCGGCTCGGGCAACTCCGGATGCGCGGCGACGAACTGCTCCACCACCGTCCGACCGTTACGTAGCCGATGTTCCAGGACGAAGTAGTCCCACAGGACCATCAGAGCGTGCTCGTCGAGTGGTACGCGCCCGTCGCGCTGGTCCGCCAGCACGTCATCGAACGCCCGGTCATAACGCCGCTGCTGCGAGAACGCCACCAGCTGCTGCTTCAGCTCACCCGCACGGTCGAACAGCTCATCATCAACGGCGATCGTCACGCCCTGTTCCTACCACGACGCGGCAGTCGCGAGATCCAACCCGACCCATCAGCTCACCGAGACCACGATGCGGCGCCAGCCGACGCCCTGACGAGAGACGAAGGATTGCCGAGCCACCGGGCCCGCACCGCGAACCCTCGGGGCTCGGGGCTCGGGGATCACATGTTCGTCCGGGCCGTACGCCGCGAAGAGGTGTTCCTCCGCCGACATCGATCGCGAGGCCGCCACGTACTGCCGGTGTTCTCCAGCGCCGCGGATTGTCAGCGCCCTGGGCCACCGATCCAGGTTGCGCCGGGGCGCGGCGTTGTGGCAGCAGGGGTAGCCGGCGGGCTAGGCCGGGACGGACGCAGGACCCACATGGCGATGCCGCTTGCTATGGTGCTGAGCAGCGCGACCGTGGCCACCATCACGTCGGCCAGGAACACCGTCCGCCAACTCAGCGCCTGCGCCAGCATGCCGCTCGCGACGGGTCCGATCAGGAGAGCGGCGCCGAGCGCGAGGCCGAGCGCCAGCCGGGCCCGGGAGCGCCAGCGGACCAGTTGACTGGACAGGGCGAGGGCGGCGCCGGCCACGGTTCCAGCACCCAGCCCGACGAGCACCCGCCCGACCGCCAACAGTGCCGCCCCCGGCGTGAACGCGCTCACGACGCTGCCGATGATCAGGAGTGCCAGCGCAGGCAACGCGATTGCGGTGGGCCACCGCCGGCCGAGCAGGTAGCCGGGCGCGACCAGGGCCACCGTTGCCACCGTGTACTGTGCGACCACGGTCGCTGTCATGCCCGCAGTGGACAGTCCGAGGTCGCGCGTGATCGCGCTGACCAGCGGCCCGATGGGCGCGGTGAGGAGTCCGGCCGCCAGGAACGCACTAAGCGCTGGGCCAGCAAGCGACCAGAGCGGGCGAACCATCGATGGTCGGGCCTGTGCGGGGTATCCGGGCGGGCTCACGCGGTGAGTGTATGGACCTGACCCTCGGTCGCCAATACCTCGCCCAGAACCCGGCGGGGGTCCGCTCCGCCGTAGGCGGCACGCGCCTCCTGCTCCCCCTTCAGCGGGCGGCCTGGTTGGGAAACCTGCCGCTTGTGCTGGCGGCGGCGCCCATTGGTAAATACCAGTCGGGACGGCCGGATTCGAACCGACGACTCCATTGACCCCCAGGCAACCGACACGGCCCTCAGAGCTGGCCTGAAGCGACGGCTGAGCTACTGAACCGATCCGGCAGCGTCCCGGCCCGTCCAATGAGTGCCCGCCGTGGTCGTCACCCAGTTTGTCACTCAGCGACTCCGGGCCGCTCCGAGCAACGGCTACCATCCAGCCTTGTGGTGGAGGGGTTGTTCTGGACAGTCGCCATGTCGCTCTGCGGTCTGCTGGGTTGTCTGGCTCCGTGCGCCGCTCTAGCGGCGTTGGCCACCTGGCCCAAGAAGGGTGACCGTGGATAGGGGTCAGACGCTGAAGCGGAACTAAGAGCCGCTAGTGCCGCGTCAGGCAACGTTCGCCCTGTTGACTACCTGACGTAGGCGCTTGTCGGTGGCGTTCTTGTTCCGCCAGATGATGTAGCGGCGGAT